>CAYLSI010000013.1:0-73354 GCA_964386545.1 uncultured Hyphomicrobium sp. | reverse complement strand
CGGTCGCGGCGCTCGCCGCCGTCGAGAGGAGGCGGTCCGCCGCGCCAGATCTCGTCCGGCCCGAGATCGACCAGCGTCTCGACGCACTGCAAAGCCCCCGTGATCGGGCTCAGCCAGCGCCGCTGGATGACGTAGCCCGCCGAGATCCGGTCCAGGAGGTGCACGATGTCGTCGGAGGGCGGCAGCGGCAGGGCTTCATACGTTTCGCCGGCGATGGCGATGTCGAAAAGCCCCGTATCCCGGATCTCGACCGCGACGGCGCAGGCAGCACCCACATGCGGCTCGATCGACAGGAGCCAGCTCTCGCCCTCCATCCCCTCGTAGACGCGCGCGACGTCCTTGATCGAGGGAATCCAATAGCGGAGCTGCTCGATCGTCAGCTCGATCGCCTGCTGCGAAGGCCGGTGTGCCGATGACGTCATGAGAACCGCACCACGGAGGCTAGAGCATTTTCCGATGAAACGAAGACCGGTTCATCGTCGGAAAATGCGACCGATCAGGAAGCTCCGAAATCATGTCGCAAAACCCGCGCCCGCTCAACAGAGCGCGCGCAACCGAGCCGGTCTTTCAGTCCGCCGTCGCCGTCCGGTGCGCGACCTTGAGGTCGAACGCCGCGGCCAGGAGCGCTTTCGTGTACTCCGCCTTCGGTGCCGAGAAGATGTCCTCCGCCGGGCCTTCCTCGACGGCGCGTCCGTTGCGCATCACGATGACGTAATTGCAGAGCGCGCGCACGACCTTGAGATCGTGGCTGATGAACACATAGGCGAGGTTGCGCTTCGCCTGCAGCTCCCGCAGCAGGTCGACGATCTGCGCCTGCACGCTCATGTCGAGCGCGCTCGTCGGCTCGTCGAGAACGATGAACTTGGGCTCCAGCGCCATGGCGCGCGCGATGGCGATGCGCTGGCGCTGGCCGCCGGAGAACTCGTGCGGATAGCGGTCGAGCGCGCGCGGATCGAGGCCGACGTCCGTGAGCGCCTGCGCCGCCTGCGCACGCCGCTGCTCGTACGTCCAGTCCGGCTTCTGGATCGCGAGCCCTTCCTCGATGATCTCGAAAATGGAAAGCCGCGGCGAGAGCGAGCCGTAGGGGTCCTGGAACACGACCTGCATCTCGCGCCGGAGCGGGCGCATCTCGCGCGACGTCAGCCCGTCGATGCGCTTGCCGAGATAGAGGATCGGCCCATCGGAGGAGATGAGCCGCAGCATGGCGAGGCCGAGCGTCGTCTTGCCCGAGCCGGATTCGCCGACGACGCCCACCGTCTGCCCAGCCAGGATCTTGACCGACAGGCCATCGACGGCCTTGACGTGATCGACCGTCCGCTGCAGCAGGCCGCGCTTGATCGGAAACCACACCTTGAGATCCTGCGTCTCGGCGACGATCGGCGCATCCGCGTCGAACACGGGCGGCGCGCCCTTGGGCTCGGCGGCGATCAGGTGGCGCGTATAGGCGTGCTGGGGCGACGCGAACAGCTTCTCCGTCGGCTGCTCCTCGACGATGGCGCCGTTCTGCATGACGTAGACGCGCTCCGCCATGCGCCGCACGATGCCGAGATCGTGCGTGATGAGCAGCATGGCCATGCCCATCTCGCGTTGAAGCTGCCGCAAAAGCTCGAGGATCTGCGCCTGGATGGTCACGTCGAGCGCCGTCGTCGGCTCGTCGGCGATCAGGAGATCCGGCTCGTTCGCGAGTGCCATGGCGATCATCACGCGCTGGCGCTGCCCACCCGAGAGCTGATGGGGAAACGCGCCGAGGCGCTTCGCGGGCTCCGGAATGCCGACCTTCGTCAAAAGCTCGAGCACGCGCTCGCGCACGGCCGGTCCCTTGAGGCCGGTATGCAGGGCCAGCATCTCGCCCACCTGCTGCTCGATCGTGTGCAGCGGATTGAGCGACGTCATCGGCTCCTGGAAGATCATCGAGATGCGGTCGCCGCGCACGCGCCGCAGCTCCTCCTCCGACGCCTTGAGCAGATCCCGGCCCTCGAAGAAGATCTCGCCCGTCGGATGCGACGCCGCCGGATAGGGCAGGAGACGCAGGACCGAGAGCGCCGAGACCGACTTGCCGCTGCCGGATTCGCCGACCAGCGCCACGGTCTCGCCCTTGTTGATCGTGAACGACACGCCGCGCACCGCCGTGGTCGTGACGCCGCCGCTGCGGAACGCGACGGACAGGTTCTTGACGTTGACCAGCACCTCTTTCGCCATGGGCTATTCTTTCCTCACGCGAAGGTCTTGCGGGGGTCGAGCGCATCACGCACCCCCTCGAAGATGAAGATCAACAGCGACAGCATGATCGCGATCGAGAAGAACGCCGACATGCCGAGCCACGGCGCCCCGAGATCGCCCTTGCCTTGCAGCAAGAGCTCGCCGAGCGACGGCGAGCCCGGCGGCAGGCCGAGCCCGAGGAAGTCGAGCGACGTCAGCGTCGTGATGGAGCTCGAAAGCTGGAACGGCATGAACGTCACCGCCGCGACGGCCGCGTTCGGCAGCACGTGCTTCCACATGATCGTCCGGTTCGGAAGGCCGAGCGCACGTGCGGCGCGCACGTATTCGAAGTTGCGGGCGCGCAGGAACTCCGCGCGCACGACGCCGACGAGGCTCGTCCACTGGAAGGCCAGCAGCACGAGCAGCAGGGTCCAGAAGCCCGGCACCAGCACCGCCGCGATGATGATCAGCACGTAGAGCGTCGGGATGTTGCCCCAGATCTCGAGGAAGCGCTGCATCGAGAGGTCGAGCCAGCCGCCGTAGTAGCCCTGCACGGCGCCCGCCGCGATGCCGATCACGGCCGAGAGGATGGTGAGGATCAGGCCGAACAGAACGGAGATGCGGAACCCGTAGATCACGCGCGCGAGCACGTCGCGGCCCTGGTTGTCGAGCCCGAGCCAGTTCCAGTTGCCGATGGCGTTGTAGCGGGCGAGCTGATCGGCCGGCGCATCGCAGAGCTTGGCGCGCGCAGCCCATTGCGGCGGCGCCGGATAGCCGAGGCCGCCCTGGTGCTCGGCGCCGTCGCGCTTGATGGTGCAGTTGCCCTCGGCGTCGGCGCGGTTGGGGTAGTCCTTGTTGATCGTATCGTAGGAGTAGCGGATCGGCGGCCACAGCATCCAGCCGTTGGCCTGGATCTCGTCGATGATCATCGGATCGCGATAGTCGGTGACGGCCAGGAAGCCGCCGAACTTCGATTCCGGATAGTCGACGAGAACGGGCACCAGCGTCTCGCCCTTGTAGCGCGCGATCAGCGGCCGGTCGTTGGCGATCAGCTCCGCGAACAGCGTCAGCAGGAAGAGGGCGAGGAAGATGACGAGGCTCCAGTAGCCCCGCCGGTTGGCCTTGAAGTTGGCCCAGCGCCGCGAATTGATCGGGCTCAGCGTGAAGCGGGGCAGAAGCCGCGTGAAGAGCGGCGGCCGCACCGGATCGGTCACGGCGGTTTCGGGCACCTCGTCGCGTCGCGCGTCCACCGCTAAACCTCCCGGCTCTCGAAGTCGATGCGCGGATCGACCAGCGTATAGATGAAATCGGTGATGACGTTCACCACGAGGCCCATGAGGGCGAAGATGTAGAGCGTCGCGAACACGACCGCGTAGTCGCGCTTGATGGCGGATTCGAAGCCGAGCAGGCCGAGTCCGTCCAGCGAGAAGATCGTCTCGATCAAGAGCGAGCCCGAGAAGAACGCGCCGATGAACGTCGCCGGGAACCCCGCAATGATGATCAGCATGGCGTTGCGGAACACGTGCCCGTAGAGCACCTGCCGCTCACCGAGCCCTTTCGAGCGCGCGGTGGTGACGTACTGCTTGCGGATCTCGTCCAGGAAGCTGTTCTTGGTCAGGAACGCCATGGTCGTGAACGAGCCGATCGCCATGGCGATGATCGGCAGCGTCAGGTGCCAGAAGTAGTCGGTGATCTTGCCGAGCATCGAAAGCTGCTCCCAGTTGTCGGACGTGAGCCCGCGCGAGGGAAACCACTGGAAGAACGACGAGCCCGCGAACACGATCAAGAGCAGCACCGCGATGAGGAAGCCCGGCACCGCATAGCCGATCACCAGCAGCGTGCTCGTCCAGGTGTCGAACGGCTCGCCGTCGCGCACGGCCTTGCGGATGCCGAGCGGGATCGAGATGAAATACGTGATCAGCGTCATCCAGAGCCCGAGCGAGATCGAGACCGGCATCTTCTCCTTGATCAGCTCGATGACGGAGACGTCGCGGAAATAGCTCTTGCCGAAATCGAACATCAGGTAGTTCTTCATCATGAGCAGGAAGCGCTCATGCGCGGGCTTGTCGAAGCCGAACTGCTTTTCGAGATCCTTGATGAACTCGGGATCGAGCCCCTGCGCGCCGCGGTATTTCGACGTGACGCTGTCGCCCGCGCCCTGGCCGAGCTGCGCCTGGTTGCCGCCGCCGAGCGTATCGCGTCCGCCGCCGCCCAGCCGGTCCGACATCGACGTGTCGTTGCCCGTCAGCTTCGCGATCATCTGCTCGACGGGCCCGCCCGGCGCGAACTGGATGATGATGAAGCTGATCAGCATGATCCCGAGCATGGTCGGGATGATGAGAAGCATTCGCTTGAGGAGATAGGCTGCCATCGTTCCTTGAGGTCCCCTTGCGCGCCGGCCGGCGCGTCCGCTCCGCCTACCGTTGCGTCAACGCCTTGGCCTTTTCCGCGTCGTACCACCACGTCTCCGTGGCGCCGCGCTCGTACTTGGGCTTGACCGCCGGCCACGAGAATTTGTTCCAGAACGCGAGATTGTGCGCGCCCTTGTACCACTGTGGCACCCAGTAGTGTCCCGCGCGCAGCACCCGGTCCGCCGCCCGCGTCGCGGTCCGAAGCTCGTCGCGCGACTTGGCCGTGATGATCTTGTCGATGAGCTGGTCGAGCACCGGATCGGCGATGCCGGCGAGATTGAAGCTGCCGGTGGTGGCCGCGGCCTGCGAGCCCCAGTAGGTCTTGAGCTCGACGCCCGGCGTCAGCCGGAGCGCATAGCGCTGCGTCGTGAGATCGAAATCGAAATCCTTGAGGCGGCGCTCGTACTGGGCGGCATCGACGCGCCGCATCGTGGCCTCGATGCCGATCGCCTTGAGGTTCTTGAGGTAGGGCGCGACGATGCGCTCGAAGCTCGGCGAGTCGATCAGCACCTCGACCGCGAACGGCTCGCCCTTGGCGTTCCGCAGTCCCTGCGGCGTCTGCTGCCATCCGGCCTCGGTGAGGAGCTTGGTCGCCTGGCGCAGTTGCGCGCGGTTGTTGCCGCTGGCGTCCGTCACGGGAGGCGTGACGGGCGGGCCGAACACGGCGGCGGGAAGCTTGTCGCGGAAGGGCTCCAGAAGCGCCAGCTCCTCCGGCGAGGGCTCGCCCACGGCTTTCAGATCCGAGTTCTCGAAGTAGCTCGCCGTGCGCGTATAGAGGCCGAAGAAGAGGTTCTTGTTGCTCCACTCGAAATCGAAAGCGAGGCCCAGCGCCTCGCGCACGCGCACGTCCTTGAACTTCTCGCGCCGCGTGTTGATGAAGAAGCCCTGCGCGCCGGACGGCCGCTCGTCGGGGATCGTCTGCAGCAGCACCCGGCCGTCCTTCACCTGCGGCTTGTCGTAGCCCGTCGCCCAATCCTTGGACGTGAACTCCTCGCGCAGGTCGAAGTTGCCGGCGAGCAGGTTTTCGAGCTCCAGCGTCCGGTCGCGGTAGTACTCGTAGCGGACCTCGTCGAAGTTGTGCAGGCCGCGCATGACGGGCAGGTCTTTCGCCCAATAGTCGTCGCGGCGCACATAGGTGACGTAGGTTCCGGCCTTGAAGGCGCCGATCTTGTAAGGGCCCGAGCCGAGCGGCCGGTCGAGCGACGTCTTCTCGAAATCGTTGGCCGTGTAATAGGCCTTGGAGAGAACGGGCAGCGTTGCGACCGTGATGGGAAGATCGCGGACGAGCGAGCCCGTGAACGTATAGCGCACGGTCTGCGCGTCGAGAGCTTCCGCGCGCGAGACGTCGCGCAGCGGGAAGGCGTAGGCCGGGTGCCCCTTGGCCTTGAGCGTATCGAACGAGAACACGACGTCCTCGGCGGTGAGCGCCGTGCCGTCGGCGAACTTCGCTTCCGGACGAAGCTTGAACGTCACGGACATCTTGTCGTCGGCCACGTCCGCCGTTTCGGCCACGAGGCCGTAGACGGCGTCCGGCTCGTCGTCGGCACGCACCATGAGGCTGTCGAAGACGAGCGACAACCCCTGCGCCGCGTCGCCCTTGAGGATGAACGCGTTGAAGCTGTCGAACGTGGTGAGCCCGGCCGTGCCGATCTGCGAGGCGCGCCCGCCCTTCGGCGCATCCGGGTTCACGTACTCGAAATGCTTGAAGTCGGCGGGGTACTTGAGGTCTCCGAAAATCGAGAGGCCGTGCCGGGGCTCGGCGCCGGCCGCACCGGAAAGCGCCACAGCCAGCGCGGCGACGAGACATCCGGCGCCGAGGCGGAGGGGTCCCGAGGTCAGACGGCGAGCTTGCATGGCGTCACTTCCCGCGTGCGGCTTCGAGCGCCTGCTGCTTCATCGGATCGATCCACCAGACCTGCGTCAGGCCCGTCGTCAGTGCGGGCATCTTGTCGGGATGGCCGAAGATGTCCCAGGTCGCGAGCCACTCATAAGGGTTGTACCACTGCGGCACCACATAGTGGCCCCACAGCAGCACGCGGTCGAGCGCGCGGGTCGTGGCGATGAGTTCCTCGCGATCCTTGGCCACGACGAGCTTCTCGATGATCGCGTCGATCACCGGAGACTTGATGCCGATCGTGTTGCGGCTGCCGTCCTGGTCGGCGGCGGCGCTGCCCCAGAAGTCGCGCTGCTCGTTGCCGGGCGAGTTGGACTGCGGGAAGCTGTCGACGACGATATCGAAATCGAAGCTGCGCTCGCGCACCTGGTACTGCGCCGGGTCGACGACGCGGATCGACGCCTTGACGCCGACCTTCGACAGGTTCGAGATGTAGTGCGCCACGTGCCGCTGGAACGCCTCGTCCCCGAGCAGGAATTCCACCGTGAACGGCTCGCCCTTGGCGTTGCGCAGCACCGACTGCGTCGTCGCCGAGCCGATGCCGACCGCGCGGCCGGCCTTGCAGAGGAAGCCGCAATCGGGGTCCTCGACCTCTTCCTGACGGACCTCCCAGCCCGCTTCCTTGAACAGGCGGATCGCCTCGGCCAGGTTCTTGCGCAGGTCATCCCTATTCGCAAAAGTCGGGTTCTTCCATTCGGTGGTGAACAGTTCCGGCGGCAGGTCCTTCTCGAACTCCTTGAGGATCTCGAGCTCGCGGCCCTGCGGCAGGCCCTTGGCGGCCAGCTCCGAGTTGTCGAAATAGCTGCCGACGCGCGTGTACTGGCCGAACAGCACGGACTTGTTCAGGTCCTCGAAGTCGAAGGCGTAGTTGAACGCCTGCCGCACGCGCGGATCCTTGAGCTTGTCGCGGCGCGTGTTGAACGCGAACGCCTGCATCATCGCCACGCGCTTGACCGGGAACGCCTCCTTCTTGACGAGGCCCTTCTTGAGGGCATCGAAGTTGAACTGCGTGGCCCACGCGCTCGCCATGCGCTCGCGCCAGAGATCGGCACGCCCCGCCTTGAACTCCTCGAACGCGGCCGTGCGGTCGCGGAAATACTGGAAGTGCATCTCGTCGAAATTGTTCTGCCCCTTGCGGACGGGCAGGTCCTTCGCCCAGTAGTCCTTCACGCGCTCGAGCACGACGCGGCTGCCGGGGCGGAAATCCTTGATGCGGTAGGGGCCGGAGCCGAGCGGCACTTCGAGCGTGCTCTTCGTGAGATCGCGCGTCTGGCCGTTCTTGCCGGTGCCTTCCCAGTAGTGCTTCGGCAGCACGGCGAGCTGGCCGAGAATTTGCGGCAGCTCGCGATTGCCCGTGATGTCGAAGGTGAACGTGACCTCGTGGTCGCCGGTCTTCTCGGCCTTGACGACGTTCTTGTAATAGCGGCCGCTCATGGGGTCGGCCTTCTTCAGCGCTTCGAGGCTGAAGATGACGTCCTCGGGCGTGACGGGCGCGCCGTCGTGGAAGCGCGCCTCGGGACGCAGCCCGAACTTCGCCCACGAATAATCCGGCGGGAAGCTGACCCATTCGGCGACGAGACCGTATTCGGTCGATTCCTCGTCGAGGCTTCCGACCATCAGCGTGTCGTAGATCGAGCCGGAGCCCGCTGCCGCGACGCCCTGCACGGAGAACGGATTGAAGGAATCGAACGTGCCCTCGACGGTCATGCGCAGGGTGCCGCCCTTCGGCGCGTCCGGATTGACCCAGTCGAAATGCGTGAAGTCGGGACCGAACCGCGGCTCGCCGATCAGCGACAGCGCATGATGGCGCGGCGGCTCGGACGCGGGCACGGCGGCAGCCGGAGCCGGACCTTCGGCGGGCGCGGCGGGCGGCGCCGCATCCTGCGCGAGAGACGCTTGCGAGAGCAGTGTGGCCGCGGCCACCGCCGTCAGGATCTTGCCAAAGCGTGCTGACCGAAGGTGGAAGGGGAAAACCGCTGCCATCATCAAAACCGTCCCGTGCGATTGAGGGGTTCGCAGGCTTTAAAGGGTCGCAAGCCCGCAGGCCACCACCCCGGAACGGAGCGTCGGCCGACAAAGTCCAAGTCCTAGCATGCCTTGTGCGGTCTTCGGATTAAAGATCGGCAAGATCATGCCCTCGGGGAGGCCCGAAAAGAATACGAAAAAGGCCGCGCACCCGGAGGGATGCGCGGCCTCGGAAATGGCGCCGGCCGCAGGATTTAGGGCAGCGGCTGCGGCGTATCCGCGAGGGTGCGGATATAGGCGATCAGGTTCGCCAGATCGTCCGGATCGGCGACGCCGGCGAAGATCATCTTGGTGCCCGGAAGGGCGGTCTTGGGCGCGTGGATGAACTTGGCCAGCTCCTCGTAGCTCCACGGCGTGCCTTTCTTGCCCTTCATGGCGTCGGAGTAGCCGGTGAAGTCGTCCTTGCCGGCGTGATCGCGGCCCACGATGTTCCAGAGGTTCGGACCGGCCTTGTTGCCGGATGCCTTGTCGGCCGTATGGCAGGCCAGGCACTTCTTGAACGTCCCCTGACCGTCCTCGGGCTTGGCGGTCGCGAGCTTGGCGACGATGGCCGCCGGGTCGAACGCGGCCGGCGCGGGGGCGCCTTCGCCGCCGCCCGGGGCGGCCCCCTCCGTCGCGGCCGGCAGCACGTAGCCGTCCTTGGAGGAGGCAGGGTGGCCGTGCTTCGAAAGGTCGATGAAGCTCTTGGGCAGGAAGATCACCAACAGCGCCAACAGCACGCCACCCGCGATCTTGCTCAGTTCGAATGAATCCAGCATCTCGTCACCCCTGAGGCGGACCCCCGGTCC
This sequence comes from uncultured Hyphomicrobium sp., assembly GCA_964386545.1. GTDB lineage: Bacteria > Pseudomonadota > Alphaproteobacteria > Rhizobiales > Hyphomicrobiaceae > Hyphomicrobium_C. The sequence goes on along the minus strand of CAYLSI010000013.1, from coordinate 64,037 downwards.
GCCGAACGAATCCAAGCTCGGCCAACAGTTACCAGCAGACGCGAATCGAGACCAGCGGCCGCCGCCGGATTCCCGCTCCTGCGGCCAGCCCCCCGCATCCACAAGTCGGCTTCGGAGCCTTGCAACGGGGTGCGCCGTCAGTCTACAGCTCGTACAAGAGCGGACGCCCCAGACGATGGAGTCCCCGAAAAGGCCGGCCGAGGCCGCAGAATGAAGGGGACCCCGCCGGGCTTCCATGGGGCCAAGTGTCCCGCTAGGCAAGTGTCCCGGTAGGAGGGCCTGGCTGATAGGGTTCATCCCCTGACGCGCGTCAGAAAATCATTCCGCCACGATGACGGGCGCTCAGAGACTGCCCCGAGAGACAAGAGAAACCCGATCCCGAGACGGCCATGACCAAAGCCCTGATCATCATCCCGGCCCGCATGGCCTCCACCCGCCTGCCGAACAAGCCGCTGGCCGACATCGAGGGCGAGCCCATGATCGTCCGCGTCTGGCGCCAGGCCCACGCGGCCGCCATGGGCCGGGTCGTGGTCGCCGCCGACTCGGACGAGATCTGCCACGCCGTGCGCAGCGCCGGCGGCGAAGCCCTGATCACGCGGCCCGACCATGCCTCGGGCTCGGACCGGATCTTCGAGGCCCTGAACCGCATCGACCCCGATGCGGAAGCCGACATCGTCGTCAATCTCCAGGGCGACCTGCCGACCATCGAGCCCGGCTTGCTCCGCGAATGCGTCGGCTTGCTGTCGGGCAAGGGCCCCGACATCGCCACCCTCGCCGCCGAGATCACGGACCCCGAGGAGCGCACGAACCCCAACGTGGTGAAGGTGGTGGGCACCCCGTTCGCGCCCAAGCGCCTGCGCGCGCTCTACTTCACGCGCGCCACCGCCCCCCACGGCGACGGGCCGCTGTTCCACCATATCGGCCTCTATGCCTACCGGCGCACGGCCCTCGAACGGTTCGTCTCGCTCAAAGCCTCCTACCTCGAAAAGCGCGAGCGGCTGGAGCAGCTCCGCGCCCTGGAAGACGGCATGCGCATCGACGTCGCCGTCGTTGACACTGTTCCCCTCGGTGTCGATACTCCCGCCGACCTTGAGCGGGCCCGCCAGATGATCCGGAACGCGAGAAAACCGCGCTAGATCTCGACGCACGTCCCGCTCTGCGCGGCGTCACGGCCGGGCGCCCCAGCGCGCCCTGCGTGGCGTGCGCTCCCGCAGCCTTCGAACCCCGGCCCCGACATGTCCAACGCACCTTCGGCCCTTCGCGTCGCCTACCAGGGCGAGCCCGGCGCCAACTCTCACCTCGCCTGCACGGAGGCCTACCCCAACGCCGAGGCCGTGGCCTATCCGACCTTCGAGGACGCCCTCGCCGCCGTGAAGTCGGACGAGGTGACGTACGCGATGATCCCGATCGAGAACTCGGTCGCGGGCCGCGTGGCCGACATCCATCACCTGCTGCCGAACGCGAACCTCTACATCGTCGGCGAGCACTTCCTGCGCGTGCGCCATCAGCTCCTCGCCGTGAAGGGCGCGTCGCTCGCGTCCGTCAAACGCGTGCTGAGCCACACGCAGGCGCTCGGCCAGTGCCGCCGCACGCTGCGCCAACTCGGCCTGACGCCCGTGCCCGAGGCCGATACCGCGGGCTCGGCCCGCATCATCAGCGAGCAGGGCGATCCCACCCTCGCCGCCATCGCCTCGAGCCTCGCCGCCGAGATCTACGGCCTCGACATCCTGAAGTCCGACATCGAGGACGAGACGCACAACACGACCCGCTTCATCGTGCTCGCCAAGGATCCGGACGACGCCGAGCCCGAGGACGGCCCGGTGATCACCACGTTCCTGTTCCGCGTGCGCAACGTGCCGGCCGCGCTCTACAAGGCGCTCGGCGGCTTCGCCACCAACGGCGTCAACATGACGAAGCTCGAGAGCTACCAGCTCGAAGGCACGTTCAACGCCACGATGTTCCACGCCGACATTGTCGGCCACCCGGCCGAGCGCCCCGTTCAGCTCGCGCTCGAGGAGCTGTCGTTCTTCTCGACGGAGCTGCGCATTCTCGGCACCTATCCCGCAAGCCCCTACCGGGAGGAGGTCGCGCAGGCGATCGCCCCGCCCGGCACGAACGCGCGCTGAGGATCACCATGAGGCTCGCGGGCAAGGTCGCAATCGTCACCGGCGCGGGCTCGGGCTTCGGCCGCGGCATCGTGGAAACGTTTGCGGCGGAAGGCGCCCGCGTGATCGTCGCGGACATGCACGCCACGCGCGCCGCCGAGGTGGCCGCCGCCATCGGCGCCAACGCCGTGCCGGTGACCGTCGACGTCTCCGTCAGATCGCACGTCGAGATGATGATGCGCGCCGCCGTGAGCGCGTTCGGCGGCATCGACATCCTCGTCAACAACGCCGGCGTCACGCACAAGAACCAGTCGCTGATGACGGTGACGGAGGAGGAGTTCGACCGCATCTACACGGTGAACGTGAAGTCGATCTACCTGACTACGCTCGCCGTCGTGCCCGAGATGGAGAAGCGCGGCGGCGGCTCGATCATCAACACCGCGTCCACCGCCGGCGTGCGCCCGCGCCCCGGCCTCACCTGGTACAACGGCTCCAAGGGCGCCGTGATCGCGCTGACGAAATCCATGGCCGCCGAGCTCGCGCCGCGCAACATCCGCGTCAACGCCATCAACCCGGTGATCGGCGAGACGGCGCTGCTGGAGGAGTTCATGGGGCTACCCGACACGCCCGAGAACCGCGCCCGCTTCGTGGCCGGCATCCCGCTCGGCCGCATGTCGAAGCCGTCGGACATCGCCAACGCCGCGCTGTTCCTGGCCGATCCCGCATCGAGCTTCGTCACCGGCATCGCCATGGAAGTCGACGGCGGCCGCTGCATCTAAGCCGTCCATGCGGAGCATGGCTTCGCCATGACGTCGGGGTGACGTGAATGTTGTGGATGCCGGTTGCCCCCCTACCGTCATCCCGGCGCAGGCCGGGAGCCCGAACCGGGTATTGCTGGCATCGCGCTCTCGCACCCGTGGCGTCGACTTCCTAATCCGAGGGTGCGTCATGCGGGGACCCCAGCGAGAACGGAGGCGCGCGCGGATACCAACTCTCGAAGCGTATCTGGATCCCGGCCTGCGCCGGGATGACGGCAGAAGGTGAGCGCGCCGAGGAGTTCCTCACAACGTCACCCCGACGGAGGTCGGGGTCCAGACACATTTCAATTTGAGGGTCCCGTTGCCGACTGCCGTCCTCAAATCCGCAACGCCGACCCGCGGATCTGGTAGAGCGTGAGCGCGGTGGCGACGGCGAGGTTGAGGCTGTCGAGCTTGCCCGCCATCGGAATTTTCACGAGCCGCGAGCACGAGCGCGTCAGGCTCTCCGACAGCCCCGGCCCCTCGCTGCCCATGACGAGCAGCACCGGCCCCTTGTAGGCCGCCGTCCTGAAATCCTCGCGCGCATCGAGATGCGTGCCGACCACATCGCCCGGCCACTTCGCGCGCCAGGCGAGAAACTCCTCGCGCGTGGCGCGCGCGATCGGCACCGAGAAAATCGAGCCCATCGTGGCGCGCACCGCTTCGCGCGAATAGGGATCGCACGCATTGCCGATGAGGATGATGCCGCTCGCGCCGACCGCATCGACAGTGCGAATGATCGTGCCGAGGTTGCCGGGATCGCGCACCTCTTCGAGCGCGAGCCAGCAACTGCCCTTGCCCGCGCCCTGCGGAAGCGCGGCCCAGCGCTGGCGGAACACGCCGAGCATCGTCTGCGGATTTTCTTTCGCGGAGAGCTTGGCGAGCACGCCGTCCGAGACTTCGAGAACGTCGGCGCCCGCACCCATCGCCCATCCGACGAGCGCGCGCGACATCGGACTGCTCGCCTCCGCCGCCTGATAGACGAGGCTGGTCGGAGCGAAGCCTGCGTCGCGCGCGGTGACGAGGATCGACGCCCCCTCGGCCACGAAGAGGCCGGTCTCCTTGCGCGCCTTGCGCATCTCCAGCGCCCGGATCGCCTTCACGCGGTCGTTGGTGAGGCTCGTGATGATGCGCGGGCCGGGGCTCGTCATGACGTCCACCGCACGAAGAGCGAGGTCGGAACGGCCGAGCCGCCGCGCGCGGCTTCGAGCGCAAGCTCGCCCGCCGTGAGACGCCCGCCGCGCGCCGCCAGCACGTCCGCCATCAATTGCTCGAACGCGAGCGCCGAGGCGCGGATGGCATAGACGGTGAGCACGAGAGCGGACGGCCCGGGCGCCAGGAGCTGCGCCGCATTGCGCAGGAGCGGCGCCACCCCCTGAAACAGGTCCCAGACCTCGCCCTCCGGCCCGCGGCCGAACTTCGGCGGATCGACGAGAATGACATGATAAGTCTTGCCGCGGCGCACCTCGCGGGCGACGAACTTGGCCGCGTCGTCCACGATCCAGCGGATCGGCGCATCGCCGAGGCCCGACGCCGCCTGATTGTCGCGCGCCCACTGCACGGCCTTCTTCGACGCATCGACGTGCGTGACCTCGGCCCCCGCGCGCGCCGCCAGCAGCGAGGCCGCGCCCGTGTAGGCGAAGAGATTGAGAACGCGCGGGCGCTCGCCCTCGACGCGCCGGATCGCGTCCAGCATCCACATCCAGTGCGGAAGCTGCTCGGGAAAGAGCCCGAGATGCCAGAGCCCTTGCAGGCGGCAGGTCATGGTGACGTCGCCGACGTTGACGGGCCAGCTCTCCGGCACCTTCTTGTCGAGACGCCACTTGCCCTTTTCCTCGTCGTCCGCCGAGGCGGAGAAGACCGCATGCGCCTTCGCCCACTCGGCGGGCAGCTTGCGCGCCCAGAGCGCCTGCGGCTCGGGGCGATCCACGACCACGGCCCCGAAGCGTTCGAGCTTGCGCCCCTCGCCGCTGTCGATCAGCGCGTAGTCCGACGGCCCCGGCGTGCGGATCAAATCGAGCCCACTCGCCCGCTCAAGCGGACGCGCCGCCGTCGCCGCGATGCCGCCGCCCGCTGTCTCCGATTTTGATGTCATCCGGCGCGCCTCGAAACTCCGCTCGCTCCGCTCAGCGAGCGTGCGCCTGCTCCACGATGTCGACAACCGCCGCGCCCGACGTCGCGCGGTCCATCCGCAGGAAGTCGCCCGTGTGCTTCAGCGCTCCGTCCAACTGACGGTGAAACTCGTCGCGATCGACCTCGACGGTGCCGAACTGGCGCAGATGATCGGTGACGAACTGCGTATCGAGCAGCGTAAAGCCGCCCACGATGAGCCGCGCCGAAAGATGCACGAGCGCCACCTTGGACGCATCGCGCGCATAGGAGAACATGCTCTCGCCGAAGAACGCGCCGCCGAGTGCCACGCCGTAAAGCCCGCCGACCAGACGCTCCTCGTCCCACACCTCGACCGTATGGCAGTGGCCGAGGCGGAAGAGCTCGCGGTAAAGGGCACGGATGCGCGAGTTGATCCACGTCGAGCGCCGCCCGGCCCGCTCCGCCGCGCAGCCCTCGATCACGCCGTCGTAGTCCGTATCGATCCGGACGTCGTAGACCTCGCTGCGCACCGTGCGCGCCAGCCGGCGCGGCACGTGCACCGAGCGCAGCGGCAGGATTCCGCGATGTTGCGGCTCGATCCAATAAAGCGCAGGATCGTCCGCGCTCTCGGCCATGGGAAAGATCCCGCAACTGTAGGCCTTGAGCAGGACCTGCGGCGTGATCTCGATCATGATGTCGTCGTGGGACGCCATCACTCCATGCTCCTCGTCTGCCCGACCGGACCGATCATTCCGGACCGTCGTCCCAAATCCGTCGTCCCGGATCCGAGTCAGATATTAGTCTTCCCGAGATATTTTTCGAGCCAGTGAATGTCGTAGTCGCCGTTGGCGATGTCGGGCTGGCGCACCAGCTCGTTGAACAGCGGAATTGTCGTTTCGATCCCGTCGATCACGAATTCCGACAGCGCGCGCCGGAGACGCATCAGGCACTCGTTGCGGTTCTTTCCGTGCACGATGAGCTTGCCGATGAGGCTGTCGTAGAACGGCGGGATGCGATAGCCCTGGTAGACGCCGCTGTCGACGCGCACGCCGAGGCCGCCCGGCGGATGCCAGTAGGTGATCTGGCCCGGCGAGGGGCGGAAGGTGCGCGGGTTCTCGGCGTTGATGCGGCACTCGATGGCGTGGCCCGAGAACGTGATGTCCTCCTGCTTGAAGCCGAGATTGCCGCCGGACGCGACGCGGATCTGCTCCAGCACGAGGTCGATGCCCGTGATCGCCTCCGTGACCGGATGCTCGACCTGGAGCCGCGTGTTCATCTCGATGAAGTAGAACTCGCCGTCCTCGTACAGGAACTCGACGGTGCCGGCGCCGCGATACTTGATCTTCTTCATCGCGTTCGCGACGACCTCGCCGATCTTCTGGCGCGAGGCGGCGTTGAGCGCGGGCGACGGGCTCTCCTCCAGGATCTTCTGATGGCGCCGCTGCAGCGAGCAGTCGCGCTCGCCGAGATGCACGGCATTGCCCTTGCCGTCGCCGAACACCTGGATCTCGATGTGGCGCGGGCGGGTGAGGTACTTCTCGATGTAGACGGAATCGTTGCCGAACGCGGCCTTGGCCTCGGCCCGGGCCGTCGAGAAGGCGAGGCCGAGATCGGCCGCCGAGTGCGCGACCTTCATGCCGCGCCCGCCGCCGCCCGCCGTCGCCTTGATCAGCACGGGAAAGCCCATGTCCTTGGCGACCTTCATCGCCTGCGCCTCGGTGGCGACCTCGCCGTCCGAGCCCGGCACGCACGGGATCCCGAGCTTGCGCGCGGTTTCCTTGGCCGTGATCTTGTCGCCCATGATCCGGATGTGCTCGGAGGTCGGGCCGATGAACGTGATCGAATGTTCTTCGAGGATCTCCGCGAAGCGCGCGTTCTCCGACAGGAAGCCGTAGCCCGGATGCACGGCGTCCGCCCCGGTGATCTCGCACGCCGCGAGCAGGCGCGGGATGTTGAGATAGCTGTCGGAGGCGGGCGGCGAGCCGATGCACACGCTTTCGTCGGCAAGGCGCACGTGCATGGCGTCGGCGTCGGCGGTCGAATGAACCGCCACGGTGGCGATGCCGAGCTCCTTGCACGCGCGCTGGATGCGCAGCGCGATCTCGCCTCGATTGGCAATGAGAACCTTGTCGAACATTCTTGTTTTATCGGCACTCGGCGCGAGACCTGGGCACGGACTTCCGATCCGTGGTCCGGGACGAAGCGCGCCCGCCGCTCTCCCTTATTCGATGATCACAAGCGGCTCGCCGAACTCCACGGGCTGGCCATTCTCGACCAGCACCGCCGTCACCGTACCCGCGCGCGGCGCCGGGATCTGGTTCATGGTCTTCATGGCTTCGATGATGAGCAGCGTATCGCCCTGCTGGACGCGCGTGCCAACTTCGACGAACGGCGCCGCCTTCGGATCCGGCGAGCGATAGGCGGTGCCCACCATCGGCGACTTGACCGCGCCCGGATGCTTGCCGGGATCGCTCGCACCGGCCGCAGCCGGCGCAGCACCAGGAGCCACGCTCGCGGCGACCGGCACGCCCACGGCCGGAGCGAACGGCGTCGGCGCCGGCGGAACGGCCGCGGCGACGGTCACCGTCTTCGCGACGCGGATCTTGAGGCCGCTCTTCTCGATCTCGATCTCGGTGAGCCCCGTGTCGTTGAGGAGCTGCGCCAAGTCGCGGATGAGCTCCTGCTCGCCGCTCTGTTTTTCGGCATCCTGCTTCGCCGTCATGCGCTCGAGCCCTTTCCCTTTCGGTCTCTTGTCGTTGGTCTGTTGTTTCTGCTTGTGCTTCACGCCGCTCACGCCCGTTTTGCCGACGCGCTCGCCATCGCCTCGACGGCGAATTCATACCCCTGAACGCCGAGCCCGCAAATGACCCCCTTCGCGCCCAGCGACACGTAGGAATGATGACGGAAGCTCTCGCGGCGGAAGATATTGGAAAGATGCACCTCGATCACCGGCAATTCGGCGGCCGAAAGCGCATCGAGAAGCCCGATCGACGTATGCGTCAGCGATCCGGCGTTGAGGATGATGCCTGAGGCGGCCGTGCGCGCCTCCTGGATCCAGCCGATCAGCTCGCCTTCGTGGTTCGTCTGGCGGAAATCGACCGTGAGGCCCACGCTCGCCGCCCGCGCCTCGGCCCGCCGGCGCACGTCATCCAGCGTGTCGCGGCCGTAAATCTCGGGCTCGCGCGTTCCGAGCATGTTGAGATTCGGGCCGTTCAGAATGAAAACCGGTTTGGCCATGGCACCAAGGAGCTGACGATGTCGGGAGCGACCTTGTCACACGGGTTCGGATACCCGCCGACGCAGGCTCTCCCGCGCCGGGAAGCCTGACAAGATCCCCGTCAGCATTACCGCACCCGCAGGACGACGCCAAGTCCAACCTTGGAGCGGCGGCGGGCTGCTCACGCCCGAAAAACCGGGCCCTCCCGCCGCGGACGCTCAGCAGTAGGCGCAGCCGGACTTCCGCAGGTCCGCCACGTGAGATTCGATGACGTCGAACAGGTTGTCCGGCGCGCCCGGCACGGCCTTGTCTCCGACGAGGAAATGCGGGGTTCCGTTGATGGCGAGCTTGTCGGCCAGCCCCTTGACCCGGTCGAGCTCGGCCTGCACCGCCGGGCTCTTCATGTCGGCCTTGAGCTTCTCCATGTCGAGGCCGACCTTTTCGGCGACCTTGAGCGCGATGGCCTCGTTAACCTTGCCGCTGCTCGACAGGAGGCCGCTGTGCACCTCCCAGTACTTGCCCTGCTCCTTCGCGGCGAGCGCCACGTGCGCCGCGCGCACCGAATCGTCGCCGAGGATCGGAAGCTCCGCGAACACGACGCGCACGTTCTTATCCTGCTCCACGAGCTTGGCGACCTCGCTGAAGCCGCGGCGGCAATAGCCGCAGTTGTAGTCGAAGAACTCGACGACCGTGATGTCGCCCTTGGGATTGCCGGCCACCGGAGACGTCGGCGCGTGATAGATCTCCTTCGCGTGCTCGGCCACGAGCGCCTTCGTCTTCTCGGCCTCCTGCTGCGCGACCTTGAGCTCGAGCGCGGACTGCACCTCGAGCAGGATCTCCGGATTCTTGATCAGGTAGTCCTTGACGATGCTCTCGATCGCCGTGCGCTGCTCCGCCGAGAACGTGCCGGATGCCACCGGCGCGGGCTCCGCCACGCCGTCGTCGCCGTGGAACACGAGCCAGAGGCCCGCAACGATGAGCAGCGGGGCGGCGACGAGCGCGCCGAGGCTGAAGGCGGACGGACGGCTGGTCGTGTCGACCGGAGTGGTCGTGTCGGCCGGGGTCTTGTCGGATTCTGTCATAGCGGCTCCGTGAGCGCGATGCGGACGCGGCAGACGCCCCCGCACCGGGATGGATTTGGTCGTTGTCTTATCACGTCTGGGGCTTGTAGTTGACGATGTCGTCAGCCTTCACCCAATCCGGCGAGCCGGCCTTGAGGCCAGCCTGCGCGCGTTTCGCAAACTCTTGCGCCTGTTTCAAGGCCCCGGCGTAGAAAAGCCCTTGTGCCCGCGCGAGTTGCGATTGCGGCATCAAGCCTTTGTCGTAGTACGCCTGCCCCAGCGTGTTGTAGGCGGTGGCGTTGTCCGGCTCCTTCTGCACGGCCTTGCGCAAGAGGTCGATGGCCTCGTTGGACGAGGCGGGATCCTTGGTCTGCAGCAGCACCTGCGCGAGCTGAACACCGACGAGCGGCGCATCGCCCTTGTGGAGTTGCAGCGCCTTGCGCAAGGGCGCGATCGCCTGCTGCGGCCGGCCCGCTTTCTGCAGGATGTCGCCTTTGACCTCCCAGAAATACGGATTGGCCGGCCGGTCGCGGATCAAAGCTTCGATGTCCGCCAGCGAGCGCTCGAGCCCGCCGCCACCCTGGCGGAAGGCCGCGATCGAGCGCGCGTAGCGCGCCGGCAGGCTCATGTCCGAGGGCGGATAGCGGTTGAAGACGACGGTCGGCGGCTCGATGTAGCCGGAGAGCTTGGCGCGCACCATGTCGTGGCGGAGCTGCAGCTCGGGCGGGTCCACATTGTTGTAGTAGGGGCTCGTCTCGACGAGCTGGCGCAGCCGCGCCAAGCGGTCTGTGGCCACGGGGTGCGTGCGCGCGAACGCGTCCTTGTGAGCGTCCGAGAAGAGCTCCTGCCCCGCGAAGCGCTCGAACGTCACGAGCATGCCGCGGCCCGACTGCTGAGTCGCGTTGAGATACTGAAGACCGGCCTGGTCGGCCGCCGATTCCTGCGAGCGCCGCTCGGCCGTGAGACCGCGCATGATGAGCTCGTTGCCGCCCATCATGACACCCTGGCCGGCGCTGCCGATCTCGCGGCCCGCGTCCCCCCCGGAGACCGCGCCGCCGATCATGGCGCCGATGCCGAGGATCTGCACGAGGAGCGCACGTGTCTGGTCTTTCGCGATGCGCGAGCGGAGCGCCGCCATGTGGCCGCCCGCGATATGGCCCGCCTCGTGCGCCAAGACGCCGATCACCTCGTTCGGCGAGCCGGCCTGCATCAGCGTGCCGGTGTGCATGAAGACGTTGCGCCCGTCGATGACGAACGCGTTGAAGGCGTCGTTGTTGACGATGCGAACGGTCACGCGCCCCGTGCCGAGGCCGGCGGCGCGGAAAATGCTCTTCGAATAGTCGCCGAGAAGCTGCTCGATCTCGGTGTCGCGGATCAGCGGCAGTCCCTGGGCCCGCGCGAGCGAGGCCGGAAGGAACGCGGCGATGAGGGCTGCCGTCAACATCACCTCGATGATCCCGCGCAGACCAAATCTCATGTTCGATGTCTCATGCCGTGTCAGTTGGCCGTGTCAGTTTGGCCGTGCAAATTTAGCCCATGTAAGTTTGGTGCCGTGTGGGTTTGGACCGGACCCGGCGGGGCGCGGTCGCGAGCCCGGCGAGCCGCGACTTAGATGGGCATAGCCCCCGCACCAGCGCAAGACCGCGAAGATACGATCTCGCCCCGAAGCAGTTCGCGCCCATCGGCCTTTCATGGGCCGTTTCAATGCGGCCAAAGGAAGGCCGCGCGTGGGCTTCAGCGAGTTGAAAGCGCAAAAGAAAAAGGGGCGGCCCGCGGCGCGCCCCTTCTCCAACCGATGCCGTCCGGCTCAGCCCCTCCGGCGGCCGCCACCCGAGCCGAGCGAGACGAAGCGCGGTCCGATGTCGACGTGGATGTGGCTCATGCGGGCATACGTCATGGTGCCGCCCGACGTATGGTTGGCGCGGAGCCAGTTGACGATGGCGCCCTTGCGCGCGCCGGCGTCGAAATCGACCGCCAGGCCGAAGCCGTGCTTGGAGGGCTTGCCGCTGCCAGCGATACGGGCGCCGGGGCGGCACGTCGAGATGACGTTGACCGGGCCGAACTGCTGCTCGATGCGAGCGAGCAGGGCAGCTGCCGGAGCCTTGAGGCAGCTCCGCGAGGCGCTGGCGCCACCGCCGCCGCCACGATGGGTCATGGCCCGGGCCGCGAGACGGCCGGCGCGCCCGCGCTGCGCGGTGCGGCCCTTCTGATACGACTTGCTGCCGTAGGACTTTCCTTTGTAGGTGCGGCGCACCTGCTGGCGCTTGCCGGCCGTCGGCTTGTGAGCCGACTTGCGTCCATCCCGCTCATACAGCGAGCTGATCGGCCCGTTGTCGACTGCCGCTTGTGCGGGCGCCATCATCGCAGCGCCGACGCCAAAGCAAATCAACGCAGCACAAATCCCCTTGCTCATTGAGAGCTCCTTTTTATTCCAAAACTGATCGTTTCATCTCTGGGAGACAAACAGAAGAAAGAAGACGACAAGTAATTCCCCCAGAACAGTGACGATCATGCCGATGATGCCCGGCTGCTGAGCGCGGGACATGGTGAGCACATCGGGAAGATCATGATCGGGATATTCCGAATACGTCCCGACTGCCTCAGATCTACCCAAGGGTTACTCGACATGACGCAGTGCAAACACCAGCCGGGCATGGTCAAAATGTGGCTCCGAGCGCTCCTGCGACGGAATGCGCCGATGTCTGTCTTTTCTCTTTGAAAATAAAGAAAAAACGGGCCGCACACGGAATGCGGCCCGTCGGAAGATTCAGAAAAATAGGCCCCGCAGTTAGCCGCCCAGGCGGCGCTGCCACCATCCGCGGCGGGCCGGCTCGCCCCCCGAGGCGGCCCCCTCCGGGGATGCGGCCTGATCGGGAGACACCACCACACGCTCGAGCTTGGGCTCGGCCGCCGTGGCCCCGTTGCGCGCGCGAATGCGGGCAAGCACGGCGTTCTCGTCGTTGGCCGGCTCCGCCTCGGACTGAACCGGGGCAGCGGCTTCGGGCTTCGGCTCCCGGACCTTTTCAGCTTTGGGCTCCGCGGCCTTCTCGGCCTTCGGCTCGGACGCCCTTTCGGCTTTCGGCTCCGCCGTTTTGTCCGCCTTGGGCTCGGCCGCCTTGCGGACCTCCGGCTCGGCAGACACGGGCTGATCCGCCTCGGCCTCTGCGCTGGCCGGCGCTTCGGGCGCGGCCTCGCCGTTCACGTCGATCACATCCTCGTCGGCCGGCTCCCCGTCCTCGTCGTGATCGCCCTGCTCGGCATGAAGCGAAGCGTCGTCGGACGTCCCGTCCTCGGGTTGACGGGCGCGATCGCGGTCGCGACCGCGACGCCCGCCACGACGACCGCGGCGACGGCGGCGCGCGCCGTTGCCGTCGTCCGCGCGTGCGGACCGCTCGCCGTCCCGCGGCGCGGTCTGCGCACCCGCCTCGCCATCGTCCTCGCCGGCATCGGCGCCGTCGACAACCGTTTCGATGCCATCGGCGTCCTCGTCCGATGCCGCGTCATCGTCCTCGTAGGGCTGATCGCCGAGGCCCGCGGCGCGCGCATCCGACCGCGCCTCGCCACGTCCCTCGCCACCGCGGCGTCCGCGGCGGCGACGACGGCGACGGCCGCCGTTCTCCTCGCGCCGGCCTTCGGCGGCGGGCTGAGCGGCCTGCGGCTCGCCCTCGGCCTCGACGTCGTCCTCTTCCTCTCGGCCTTCGAGGCTTTCACCCTCGAAGCCCCAATCCATGTTGACGGCGGCGCGGTCGGGCCGGCGCGTCGCGACCGGCGCGGCATGGCCCTTCTCGATCAGGAAGTTCGCGCCCTGCAGCTTGTCCGATGCCTGCACCGTGACGAACACGCCCTGGCGCTGCTCCATCTCGTTGATGAAATGGCGCTTGTTGTTGAGAATGTAGAGCGCGACCTGCGACGTCGTCGTCGCCACGAGCGACGTGCGCGCGCCCGCCATCAGTGCGTCCTCGATGGCGCGCAGCACGGCAAGCGCCACGCTTTCCGTCGAGCGGATGATGCCCGTGCCCTGGCAGTGCGGGCACTGCGACGTGGAGCCTTCGAGCACGCCCGAGCGCAGGCGCTGGCGGCTCATCTCCATGAGGCCGAAGTGGCTGATCCGGCCGAGCTGGATGCGCGCCCGGTCGAACCGCAGCGCGTCCTTGAGGCGGCGCTCGACGGCCCGGTTGTTGCGCTTCTCCTCCATGTCGATGAAGTCGATCACGATCAGGCCCGCGAGGTCGCGGAGCTTGAGCTGGCGCGCGATCTCGTCGGCCGCTTCGAGGTTCGTGTTGAGCGCCGTCTCCTCGATCGAGAACTCGCGCGTGGACTTGCCCGAGTTGACGTCGATGGCGACGAGCGCCTCGGTCTGGTTTATGACGAGGTAGCCGCCGGACTTCAGCGTCACATACGGATTGAACATCGCATTGAGCTGCCGCTCGATGCCGTACTTCGTGAACAGCGGCTCGGGATCCTGGTGCTGAAGCACGTTCTTCGCATGGCTCGGCATGAGCATGCGCATGAAGTCCTTGGCATCCTTGTGCGCGGCATCGCCGGCGACGACGATCTCCTCCACGTCCTTGTTGTAAAGGTCGCGGATCGAACGTTTGATGAGGTTGCCTTCCTCGTAGACGAGGCTCGGCGCGGTGCTTTCGAGCGTGAGGTCGCGCACGCTTTCCCAGAGGCGCAGCAGGTATTCGAAGTCGCGCTTGATCTCCTGCTTGGTGCGCGACGCGCCCGCCGTGCGGATGATGAGCCCCATGCCCTCCGGCACTTCGAGCTCCTGCGCGATGGCCTTGAGGCGCTTGCGGTCCTGCGGGTTGGTGATCTTGCGGCTGATGCCGCCGCCGCGCGCCGTGTTCGGCATCAGCACGGTGTAGCGGCCGGCGAGCGACAGGTAGGTCGTGAGCGCAGCGCCCTTGTTGCCGCGCTCTTCCTTGACGACCTGGACCAGGATGACCTGGCGGCGCTTGATGACTTCCTGAATCTTGTAGCTGCGCGGGCGCCGGCGCGGACGCGACGGCAGCTCCTCGAGCGCATCCTCGGACCCGGCATGCTCGACGGCCTCGGGCTCGGCCGTGGCGCTGGCGACGACCTGCACGCCACCGTCGGCGGGCTCGCCCGCGTCGGGCTTCTCGGCTTCGGCGGAAACGGCCGCGGCAGCCTCGTCGGAGCTGGCCGTGGCCTCGCCGGTGTCCTCGGCGCCGGCCGCATCCGGAGCGGCGGCTTCGCCCTCCCGATCCGAGACCTCGGTAGTCGCAACCTCCGTGACCTCTTCGACGAGAACCTCGTCGCGGGCGCTCGCTTCCGCGATCACCTGCGGGGCGTCGTCGTCATTGTCGTCGTCGCGATCGTCGTGGTCCTCGTGATCGTGATCGCGGTCGTCGTCATGATCGTCGGCGTCGGCGCCGGCGGATTCGACCGTCTCGTCGTCCGCCTCCTCGGCCTCGTCATCGGCGTCGGCAGCCTCGTCGGCGCGCGCGCGCGCATCAGCCGAGGATTTCTCGCCCGAGCCGCGCTTTTCCTGCTGCTGCTGGCGGCGCGCCAGGCGCTCGGCGCGAGCGTCCGCCGCCGCTTCCTCCTCGGCCTCCGCCGCCGCTTCCTCTTCGAGCAGCGCCCGGCGATCCGCCATCGGGATCTGATAGTAGTCGGGATGGATTTCGTTGAAGGCGAGGAAGCCGTGACGGTTCCCGCCGTAGTCGACGAAAGCGGCCTGCAGCGAAGGCTCGACGCGCGTCACCTTGGCGAGGTAGATGTTGCCGCGGAGCAGTTTGCGCGCCGCGCTCTCGTAGTCGAATTCCTCTACGCGTCCGTTGCGGAGCACCACCACCCGGGTCTCTTCGGGATGGGTGGCGTCGATGAGCATCTTGTTAGGTGCCATGTTTTCTTATCCTTTGCGCGCCGGCGGGCCGAACCACCGGTACCGGCCAGGCGGCCGGAGGCGTCATGCGGCCAAGTCGCGGCGCGCGCCTGTGTTGTGATGGGTTTGTTGAAAGATGAACGGGAGAAGGGTCGGGCGCGCATCCCGGCCATGCCCGGAGAATCCGGGCTGGGCCCGCCGAAAGCCGCTGCGGGCTCGAAGGCGCTGTGAGGAGATGTGCGGTCGATCTGCATGTGTCTAAAAACGACAAATCCTTAGAGTGGCACCATGCTCGGGGAACAGCCTCGCGGGCAGAGCCACCGCTCGAGCATGGCAGGTATTTCGAGGCTCAAGCACGTTTGGGCAGGTGCTGCGCGCTAAAGCCGAGCCGGAACGAATATCCCGGAATGCGTATCGAGAACGGCAGCGGCCACGGACGGGCGGGACGCCCCGCTTGCCGATGCCAGCCGAACCCGTCCATCGCGCCCCTTTCACTGGCGCCTGAAAACGGGTTGCATCGTGATCGAGGCCGAGCCTGGATCGTGACATCGTCGGTGGCGCTGCGGACGTTCGAATGGGTCAACGGACCCGCGCCATACCATTTGAGGCGCAAACGGCCGTTCGCGAAGCACGCACCATCTGTCGTCGGGCCATGCCCTCGTCGTCGTCCGACCCGGAAACGCCAGCGGAAGAATTCCGATCTAAACCAGACCGTGCATCCGGCGGCAAACCAAACTTCCAAGCGAAGAAGACGAATTCGACACGATACGAGACAATTTTGTACGGGTTCGCCGCCTGCGTGGCAAGCAGTTTAGAATGGTAAGCGACTATCCCCGGCGATAATTCGCCGGGCGCTTGCGAAAACAAGCCGAATATGACCTAACTTGTAGAGCCTACGTCATATTTTGCGAACAAACGCGACAGGATACGCGTGCGACCGCGGAGGGAGTCGAGGACCGGAACCGGGGGACTGCGGACGATCATGTCCCTCGCGGTCGGCTTCGCGTTGTCGCTACTCTTCACCATTCCTGTCCCCCATCCGGCCCATGCCGAGACCGCTGCGGCGACCGGCGCGAGCCTCACCGGCAACGACACCCGCACGACGTTCCGCCTCGATCTTTCGGCCGGCGTCATGGCCGAAATCTACACCCTCGCCAATCCGTACCGCGTGATCGTCGACCTGCCGGACGTCGCGTTCCGGCTGCCCGACGGCACGGGCCAGCAGGGCACGGGCCTCGTGCGCGCCTTCCGGTATGGTCTCTTTGCCGAGAAGAAGGCCCGCATCGTTCTCGACACGACCGGCCCCGTCCGCATCGAGCAGGCCGGCATGACCGCCGAGCCCGACGGCCGCGGCATCGTCTTCACCTTCGACATGGTGACGACCGCCCCCGAGAGCTTCGGCATGGGGACGGGCGCGGAGCGCGCCGCCAGCGAGGCGGCGGCCGCCAGCGCCCCGCCCGCCGACGCCCCGGGCGAACGCACGAAGTCCAAGCACGCCGGACGGCCGGTCATCATGATCGATCCCGGCCACGGCGGCATCGACGGCGGCGCGGTCAGCGCCACCAACGTCCTGGAGAAGAACGTCGTGCTCGCGGTCGGCAAGGAGCTGGCCCGCCAGCTCAACGCCAGCGGCCGCTACGACGTGCGGCTGACCCGGCAGTCAGACATTTTTATATCACTGGATCAGCGGCTTAAGCTGTCCCTCCAGCATGACGTCGACCTCTTCGTCTCGCTCCACGCGGATTCGCTCGCCGAGGGCAACGGCGCTTCCGCGATCCGCGGCGCGACCGTCTACACGCTTTCCGAGCGCGCCTCCGACGAGCACGCCCGGCGCATGGCCGAGAAGGAAAACGCCTCCGACGCCATCGCCGGCCTCAGCGTGGCGACGGGCCAGGGCGACGACGAGGTGAAGAGCATCCTGTTCGATCTGATGAAGCGCGAGACGGCCAACTTCTCGACCGACTTCTCCAACGTCCTGATCAGAACACTCAAGAAAACCAATGTCTTATCGCGAGCCCCCCAGCGCGCGGCGGCCTTCAAGGTGCTGAAGCAGACGCACGCCCCCTCGGTCCTGATCGAGCTCGGCTACCTCAGCCATCCCGAGGACGAAAAATTGTTGAACGCCCCGTCCTGGCACCGGCAAACGGCCACATCCATCGCACAAGCTATCGAGACGTATTTTGCGAAGCGAACGGCGGGCTCCGCGGACCGCTGACGCGTCCCCGCTCCGGCATCGGAATTGCAATCAAATTCGCGAAGCGAAGGTGCAAGCGGAATCGCACCGATAGTTGCAAGTCCGCCAGCGAGTTGACCCGGCAAATTTAGGACAGAGGATTTCCGGACGACGTGATGCCACATTCCATGTTAATGTTTCCCCTGGTTGTTGCGGTGCAACAGCGTGCTGTCCGCGTTTGCCGACCGCCGCGCGGAAAGACCGAGGCACCTGCCGCCTGTTGGACCTGAGGGGCAGCGCCGAACGACTTCAGTCATGCCCGAGCGAAGGCGCGGATCCGCGCCACCGAATGGACGAGCGAGATCCTTCGCACTTCTTGTTGAGATGCACGTCACGTTGAGCGGACCCAAGACCGAATGAGACAGCCGATTTTACCCCCTCAGCAAGAGCCGACGCGGCGGAAGTCCGGACGCCGCCGCAAGAGCTTGCTGTTGAGCTTCCTCGGCTGGAGCTTCGCCGCCTTTGTCGTGTTCTTCCTCGTGGGCTCCGCGGCCGTCGGATACGTGCTGTGGCAGGCCTCGCAGGATCTTCCGGACTACGAAAGCCTAGCGCGCTACGAGCCGCCCGTCATGACGCGCATCCATGCGCACGACGGCTCGCTGATCGCCGAGTACGCGCGCGAGCGCCGCATCTTCGTGCCCATCAACACGATCCCGAAGCGCGTCGTGGCGGCCTTCCTGTCCGCCGAGGACCGCCGCTTCTACGAGCACGGCGGCCTCGACGTGCAGGGCATCGCGCGCGCCGTGTTCAAGGCCGTCGAGACCAAGATCCAGGGCAGCGACCGGCGCACGGAAGGCGCCTCCACGATCACGCAGCAGGTCGCCAAGAACTTCCTGCTCACCAGCGACCGCACTTTCGAGCGCAAGATCAAGGAAGCCATTCTCGCGATCCGCATCGAGCGCGCCTATTCGAAGGACAAGATCCTCGAGCTCTACCTGAACGAGATCTATCTCGGTATCGGCGCCTACGGCGTCGCCGCCGCCGGCCTCGCCTACTTCAACAAGGAGCTCAAGGACCTCACCGTCGAGGAGGTCGCCTATCTGGCGGCGCTGCCGAAGGCTCCGAACAACTATCATCCGTTCCGCCAGACGAAGCGCGCCACGGAGCGGCGCGACTGGATCATCGGCCAGATGGCCGAGAACGGCTACATCACGGACGAGGAGGCGGCCGCCGCCAAGGCGAAGCCTCTGAGCGTCAACATCCGCCCGGGTGGCGCGCATATCTTCGCCGCCGAATATTTCGCCGAGGAAGTCCGCCGCTCGCTGCTCGCCGCCTATGGCGAGGCCAAGCTCTACGCCGGCGGCCTCTCCGTGCGCACGACGCTGGACCCCAACCTGCAGCGCATCGGGCGCAAGGCCCTGATCAACGGCCTCGTGCAGTACGACCGCAAGCAGGGCTGGCGCGGCCCGGTGAGCAAGATCGACGTGACCGGAGACTGGGGCGTGCCGCTTGGCGCTGCCGACAGCCCGAGCGACATCGCGCCGTGGCGGCTCGGCGTCGTGCTCTCGATGGAGAAGACGAAGGCCGTGATCGGCTTGCGCCCCGCGCGCAAGCAGGACGGCACCTTGACCCCGGAGCGCCATGCCGTCGAGTTGACGCTCGAGGAGATCAAGTGGGCGCGCGTGCCCGGCAAGCGCACCGAGCCCAAGCAGATGGCCGACATCCTGAGCCCCGGCGACGTGATCTACGTGACGCCGAAGGACGAGAGCAATCTCGCCGGCGTCTGGTCGTTGGTGCAGATCCCCGAGGTCAGCGGCGGCCTGATCGCCATGGACCCGCACACGGGCCGCGTGCTCGCCGTGGTCGGCGGCTTCTCGTTCGCCATGAGCCAGTTCGACCGCGCGCTCCAGGCCAAACGCCAGCCGGGCTCGTCGTTCAAGCCGTTCGTGTTCACGGCCGCCCTCGACAACGGCTACAAGCCCACGTCCATCGTGCTCGACGCGCCGATCGAGATCGAGCAGGGCCCCGGCCAGGACATCTGGAAGCCCTCGAACTACGAGAAGGACCAGTCCGGCGGCCCGACGACGCTGCGCGTCGGCATCGAGAAATCGCGCAACCAGATGACCGTGCGTCTCGCCCAGGACATGGGCATGCCGATCATCACCGAGTACGCCAAGCGCTTCGGCATCTACGACGACCTGCTGCCCGTCCTCTCCATGTCCCTCGGCGCGGGCGAGACCACGCTTCTACGCATGGCGACGGCCTATTGCATGATCGCCAACGGCGGCAAGACCGTGCGGCCGACGCTGATCGACCGCATCCAGGACCGCTGGGGCAAGTCCGTCTGGCGCCATGACGCGCGCGAGTGCCTGGGCTGCGCCACCGATCAGTGGGCGAACCAGGAAGAGCCCGACATTCCCGACGACCGCAAGGAGATCATCGATCCCCACACCGCCTATCAGATGACGTCCATCATGGAGGGCGTGATCCAGCGCGGCACGGCCACGTCGCTCAAATCGCTGAACCGCCCGCTGGCCGGCAAGACCGGAACGACCAACGAGGAAAAGGACGCCTGGTTCGTCGGCTATACGCCCGACCTCGTCGTCGGCGTGTTCGTCGGCTACGACACCCCGCGCGCGATGGGCAAGGGCAACACCGGCGGCCAGGTCGCGGCGCCGATCTTCGGCAATTTCATCAAGGAGGCGCTGGCCGACCAGCCGGCCGTACCGTTCCGCGTGCCGCCGGGCATCAAGCTCGTGCGGGTGAACGTGCGCACCGGCCTGCGCGCTTCGCCCGATGATCCGTCGGCGATCGTGGAGGCCTTCAAGCCGAACGAGGAGCCCGACGACGCTTACTCCGTGATCGGCTTCTCCGACCCCTACGCGCAGCAAAGCTCGGCGAGCGGCACGGCGCCGGCCGGCGCTTGGCCCGCGGCCGGCCCGCAGGCCTCGCCGGGGTATGGCAATTCCCGCCCGGGCGGGATGTGGTAGCAGCGGGGCGTCACACCGCGTTTACATCCCCCGCCCCGCTCACTATATCTCTCGCCGACATCCAACGAATTCGCCCTTGAGGAGGCGCCCATGCGCGCTGAAGCGCAAAAAGTCGTGTCTTCGATCGAGGAGGCCCTGACCCTCCTGCGGAGGTATCTTTGACCCGGAGCAAGCCGCGGCACGGCTAGCCGACCTGAACCGGCGCGCGGAGGATCCCGCGCTCTGGAACGATCCCGCACAGGCGCAGAAGATCATGCGCCAGCGCCAGGCGCTCGAAACCTCTCTCGCCGACTTCCGCCGCATCGAGCGTGATTTCGAAGACAACCTGACGCTTCACGACCT
This sequence comes from uncultured Hyphomicrobium sp., assembly GCA_964386545.1. Taxonomy (GTDB): domain Bacteria; phylum Pseudomonadota; class Alphaproteobacteria; order Rhizobiales; family Hyphomicrobiaceae; genus Hyphomicrobium_C. Next base: position 43,413 of record CAYLSI010000013.1, on the reverse strand, counting down.
CGGCGAAGCCGAGGACGACGAGGCGACCGTCGCCGAGGCGGAAGCCGCGTTGAAGCGGCTCGACGAGGAAGTCCAGCGCAAGAGCATCGAGGTGATGCTGTCGGGCGAAGCCGACGGCATGGATACCTATGTCGAAGTGCATGCCGGCGCCGGCGGCACCGAAAGCCAGGACTGGGCCTCCATGCTGACCCGCATGTACATGCGGTGGGGCGAGCGCCGCGGCTTCAAGGTGAAGCTGATCGACGAGAGCCCGGGCGAAGAAGCGGGCATCAAGTCGGCGACCTTGGAGATCGGCGGCGAGAACGCCTACGGCTGGCTCAAGACCGAAGCGGGCGTGCACCGGCTGGTGCGCATCTCGCCGTTCGACTCCAACGCGCGCCGTCACACGAGCTTCGCGTCCGTCACCGTCTACCCGGTCATCGACGACTCGATCGAGATCGACGTCAACCCGGCGGACGTAGACGTGAGCTTCGCGCGCTCGAGCGGCGCCGGCGGCCAGCACGTGAACCGGACCGAGTCCGCCGTGCGGCTCGTGCACAAGCCCACGGGCATCGTGATCTTCGCGCAGGAGCAGCGCTCGCAGCACCAGAACAAGGACATCGCCTTCAAGCGGCTGAAGGCGCGTCTTTACGAAATGGAGCTGAAGAAGCGCGAGCAGAAGGCCAACGCCGAGCAGGCCGCCAAGACGGACATCGGCTGGGGCCATCAGATCCGCTCGTATGTGCTGCAGCCCTATCAGCTCGTGAAGGACCTGCGCACGGGCGCGCAGAGTTCGAGCCCGGACACCGTGCTCGACGGCGACATCGACCCCTTCATCGAGGCAACGCTCGCCCAGCGCCTCAAGGGTGGCTCCTCCGGCGAGATCGCGGACCTCGACTAGAGTCTTCCTGCTTTTCGTGGAATCGCTAAAGAAGCCGCGCGTCAGCGCGGCTTCTTTTCGTTGCGGATCTTCTCCTGCTCACGCGGCGGGATCGGCGGACCCGGAAGAACGGAGCGTTCGCCCCCTCCGGCCGCCGGAACATTGACCGTGTCCTCCACGGCCTCGTCGTCGACGCGCTCGTCTTCCCGCGCGGTGGCGGATTCGGGCGACTTCTGCGGGGCAGGCTCGCGGTCTTTGGCGCGACGGGCCGTGCTCATGACATCCTCCTTCGCTGCCAGACCGCCAAGCGATGACCGGCAAGCGATGCGTTTCCTGGTCCCGGAAGAACGTACTGGGACGGACGACGGTTCCTCAACGCGGCAGCGCACTGATCTCGGTGACGAACTTCTGGCGGAAGGCGCGGCCGAAATCCTCGTACCCGTGCGCGACATGGAGAAACGCGCCCGCGCCGCCGATGACATGGTCGCGGTACCAGGCGTCGAGCGTCGTCGCATCGCGGTCGAGCCCCAGATCCTCGAACGCGAAACCCGGGCGGCGAAACGTGCCGACGCCAACCACGTCGTTCTCGCCCGCGACGATGATCGGAAGGCCGTTGATCGTCACGCCCTGCGCGAGCAGCGCGTCACGCGCGGCATCGGTGGCCCGGCGCACCTCGCAATTGTCGATGCCGTCGCCGGAGACGTCCACGACGACGCGGCGGGCGTCGCCGGGCGCATGCGGCACGACATGGTCGCGCACGCGCGAGAGCATGCGCGCGAGGCACGTGTACTCGCCGCCCTTCTGCGGCAGGCCGCGCACGAGGCCCGCCACGCGGCGCGCGTCGCCCGCATTGCGGATCCACGCCCACGGCATCGCGATCTCCGTGCTGTCCGACCAGGCGACGAGGCTCAGCACGATCCCGCCCCGCGGGCCGCTCGTGATGGCGTCGATGACACCGGGATCTTCGAGCGCCCACGCGATGCCTTCCATCTGCAGGCGATAGCGCTCGGCGTCGACCGAATCGGACACGTCGACCGCGAGGACGAGCGCGGTGTCGGCCTCCGGAGGCGCGCCCTCCTCGCCCGACTGCGCGGCCGCGAAGCCGAGCCAGAGCGAAGCCAGCAGCGACGCGACCACAACCGCAGCCGCGCACCGGCGCAGAATTCCCCGCATCGGATTCGAGATCTGTCCCATCGGCCGCAGATGATTGAGCGTCACGCCACCCGGTGTCCAGCGGCTCTCCCGCGGAGCAGGCATAAAAGGGCGGGGCAGACATCGCCTGCCCCGCCAGCCGGAGGAGTTCCCGTGACTTTCTTCTTAGGGATGAAGACGCGTCGGCGTTACTTCGCCTCGGCCAGCTTCTTCGGCAACCGGAACGTCCAGAGCATGCCGCCCTGGTTCAGGTTGGCGACGGTCTTGGCGACCTCGCCACCCCACAGCGGCACGGCACCACCCCAACCCGAGAGAACCGAGACGAACTGCTCGCCGTCCTGCTCCCACGTGATCGGGGGCGCGACGACGCCGGAGCCGGTGTTGAAGCTCCACAGCACCGTGCCGTCGGTCGCGTCGAGGGCCTTGAGCTCACCCTCGGGCGTGCCGAAGAACACGAGGTTCGAGCCGGTCGTCAGGACGCCGCCCCAGAGCGGCGCGCGGTTCTTGTACGTCCAGACGATCTTGCCCGTGGCCGGGTCGATCGCCTTGAGCGCGCCGATGTGGTCCTCGAAGATCGGCTTGATGGTGAAGCCGGCGCCGAGATAGGCCGCGCCCTTCTTGTACGTCACCGGCTCGTTGTGGATGTCCATGCCCCACTCGTTGGCCGGGACGTAGAAGAGCTTCGTCTCCGGGCTGTAGGCCATCGGCTGCTGGTTCTTGCCGCCGAGGAAGCTCGGAACGACGAACACCGACGAGCCCTTCTTGCCGTCCGCGGCGTTCTTCGGATCGCCCGGGCGGTTCGCCGGATCGTAGACCGGGCGGCCGTCCTTGCCGATCTCCTTGGCCCACGTGATCTTGTCGACGAACGGCGTCGCCGAGATGAACTTGCCGTCCTCGCGGCCGAGCACGTAGAAGAAGCCGTTACGGTCGGCCGTGGCGACGGCCTTGGTGCCGTTGAGGTCGAACGACACGACCTCGTTGACGCCGTCGTAGTCCCAGCCGTCGTTCGGGGTCGTCTGATAGCCCCACCTGATGTTGCCCGTCTCCGGATCGATCGCAACGCGCGAGCAGGACCAGCGGTTGTCGCCGGGGCGCATGTGACTGTTCCACGGAGCCGGGTTGCCGGCGCCGACGAAGATCAGGTTGGTTTCGGGATCGTACGTGCCGCCGAGCCAGGTAGCGCCGCCGCCGGTCTTCCAGAGATCGCCGGGCCAGGTCTCGCCCTGCTTGCCCGTCATCGTCGACGGCTTGCCGTTGAGCGTGCCGACATGGCCCTCGATGGTGGGACGCGACCAGACGAGCTCGCCGTTGTCCACCTTGCGCGCTTCGACGCGGCCGACGATGCCGAACTCGCCGCCCGACACGCCGGTCACGACGATCGTGCCGTGCGCCTTCGAGGGAACGATGAGCGGAGCGGCAGTGTAGGAGTAGCCCGACTTGTAGTCGTCGATTTCCTTCATCCAGACGACCTTGCCCGTCTTCTGGTCGAGCGCGACGAGCTTGGCGTCGAGTGTGCCGAAGATGACCTTGCCGTTGATGAGCGCCGCGCCGCGGTTCACGACGTCGCAACAGGGCAGGATGCCTTCCGGCAGGCGGTGGTCGTACTGCCAGAGCTCGTGGCCCGTCTTGACGTCCACGGCCCACATGCGGCTGTAGGAGCCCGTGATGTACATCACGCCGTCCTTGACCAGCGGCTGCGCCTGCTGGCCGCGCATCTTCTCGCCGCCGAGCGACATGGCCCAGGCGGGAGCGAGCTGGCCGACGTTGTCCTTGTTGATGGTCTTGAGCGGGCTGTACCGCTGGCCCTGCGTGCCGAGGCCCGAGGTCACGACGTCGTTCGTCGTGGTCGCGTCGTTCAGGATGTCGTCGATCGACACGTCGGCGAGCGCCGGCGTCGAAAGAGCCAGAGCCAGCGCAAGCACCGGCGCACTCGCAGTCGCGAGCCAGTTCGAGGTCTTCATGGGAATCCCCTTGGTTCGTTTCCTACCCGCTTCCGGAATTACTCCCATTATGACTGGGCAATGAAGGCGGGATATGCGGGAATTTATTCCAGGGAATTGACGGGAATAATTGGCAAATAGTCTATGCGCCTAAAGTCGCGCGCAGGCCGGTGTTTATGAAAACGAAATTCGTGCGCGGAAAATTACGCGCTCAGCTCTTTCCATCGACGCGCGGCAACGCCTGCGCTTCGAGCTTGGGATAGAGGTGCATCACGGTGCGCTCGTACTCGTAGCGCGCGAGCGCGATTCTGCTCGTCCATTCCGGCAGGTCGAGCGCCACGGCCTCCGAGACGTCGAGCCCGCGCTCGAACGCGCTCGTGATCATCCCGTTGACCGCTTCGAGCCAGTCCCGCGTCTGCACGATGCCGCGGTCGGTCGTCTCGGCCGGACCGTGACCCGGGACGATGCGCGCGCAGGGAATGGCGCCGAGGTTGGCGAGGCTGATCCGCCAGCGCTCGATGTCCGCATGCGGCGTCGTCGCCGCGCGGTCGAGAAACACGAGATCGCCCGCAAACAGGATGCCGGACGTCTCGTCGAACAGCACGAGATCGGAGTCCGTATGCCCGCGCATGGCGAGGCACCGGATGCGCCGGTTGCCGAAATCCTCGACGTCGCCCTGTAGGAGCGTGCCCGGCAGACGCAGCTCCGTGCCGCGCATCCAATCGCCGGCCGAACGGTACATCGAATCCGCGAACGCCTCGCCGAGCGCTTCGAGCCCTTTGGCGACGGCGGGCGTCGCGGCGATGAGCTTCGCGTCGAACGCCTGGTTGCCGAACACGTGGTCGGGGTGGAAATGCGTGAGATAGACCCGCGCGACCGGCTTGCCGGTGAGCTCCGTGGCGAGCGCCGCGAGCGCCTCGCCGAAGCGCAGCGACGGCCCGGTATCGATGATGACGGCGCCCGCCGAGGTGTCGAGGATCGCGATGTTCGCGATCGCGCCGCCGTTGCCCTGCGTGATGGCTTCCTGCGCCCCCGGGATCATCCAGACGCCGTCGGCAAGCTTTTCCGGCTTCAGCGCATAGGCCAGCGGCGCGGCGGACGTATCGAAGGCCGGCAGCCAGAACGATGCGAGCGTCGCGGACACGGCCGTCATCGCATGACGGCGCGTGATCGAAAGCCGGTCGCCGCCGCTAGCCACGGGGCACCGAAAGGCCGCTCTGGCGCCACGGCGCCGGAATGTTGGAGCGATAGATGCCGCCGTTGATGTCGCGGCCCTCGACCGCGATGGCGCTCTCCGACGCCGGCAGCGGCACCATGAGCGTCACCGTCGGATCCTCGCTGACCGGCTCGAACATCTCGAGCGTCGCCAGCGGCGCGCCGGAGCTGCTCGTAACCGTGACGCGCTCGATGTAGTAGGCCGGTGTGTTGTCGCGCGCGAGGCCGGTGTCCATCGGATGCTTGATGCGGAAACGCGTGCGGGCGAGCCCCGTCACGTCGCGCCAGATCCGCCCCTGCGTCTCGCCGAGCGTCGTCGTCCACGAGGCTTCGTTGCGCGCCATGGCCGGCGCCGAGCACCCGCCGCCGGCCGCATCGAGATAGACGCCGCCGACATGCCAGACGCCATCGTCCGTCAGCGCCGCCGCGCGCACCGGCGTGCCCTGCTCTACTTTCATGCGGAACGAAATGTACGGCGCCGATCGCCCCGGCGTCAGCGTCAACACGTGCTGGATCGGATTGAGGTCTGCAAACACGACGAGCTGCTTCACGCCCGAAAGGCCGCGCGCGTCGGCCGTGACGGGCACCTGCGCCTGGTTTTCGACGATGCTGGGAACGACCACCTTCACCTTGTCGTCGAACACGACCTCGCCGCCCTTGAGCACCCGCTCCACCATGTCCGCCCAGAGCGGGGACTTCAGAGGATCCTCGGGAGGCGCAGCCTGCGCGCCGGATGCGAGGAAGAAGGAAATCAAGAAAGCAAAAGCAACGTGCCGCATCGTCAAATCCACCTCAGGGCGCGGGCGGTGGAATGTAGCTGACACCGTATTTCTCGAAGCATCGCGCCAGCTCGCCCGACTCCGTCATCTTAGCCAGCGCCGCCTCGATCGCATACCCGAGATCGCGGCTGTTTTCCTTCCAGGCCATGCCGATGAGCCAGTACTTTCGTACAATTCCGGGCATGTCGGGCTCGAGGAACGCGGCCGGCGCGTTGGCGTGATGAAGCAACGACTCGAGCTTCGAGCGCACGCCCATCAACGCGACCACGTCCTTGTTGACGAACGCCCGGATTCCATCCGCCGGCTTCACGTGATGGGAAACGTTGGCAATGAGCGCGCCGTCGCCGTACGTCATCAGAAAGTAATCGGCCACGGTCGCGAGCTGCACGCCGACCTTGCGCGCCTTGAACGCTTCGAACGACGTGATCTCGGACGCGGATGCGGGATCGACCGCGAGCGTGATCCGCTCCTGGAAATAGGCGTTGCCGAGCACCGCCTCGGGATTGCGCAGCGCGAACGCGCGGTCGATCGGCACGTTCAGCATGATGTCGCCCACGCCACCCCCGGTCAGCGGCCCGCGCCACACGTTGGCGCGAATGTCGTCGTCGGCCTTCTCGCCCTGCATGCGCAGGATGACCTCGGCCTTGACGCCGAGCGCCCTCGCAAGGCCGTTGGCGATCTCGACGTCGATGCCCGCGGGCTTTCCGTCCTGCTCGAAGGAGAACGGCGCGTTATCGAGATAGGTGACGACGCGCAAGGATCCCGCCGCGACCACCTCGTCGAGGGGGCGCGCCGGGACCTGCCCGCTGCCGATCGCGCACAGCGCGAGGATCAGGAGTGTTTTGAGGAAGCCTCGCACGGCTTCACTCATCATTGCGGCGTATACTGCGACTCGACGTACGTCCGGATCGCCCACATGGCTTCCTGGCTGATCACGCCCTCGAACGCCGGCATCATGGTCGTGCCATCCGGCTTCTTCGCGCCGTGACGGATGCGCTCCATGAACCACTCGTCGCCGTAGTCACCTTTGTCGAGGAAGCGAAGATCCGGCGCGAGACCGCCCGAGATCACCTCGAGGCCATGACACCGCGCGCAGTTCTGAGTGTATCCGGACGTGCCGATCTCGATGGCCTTCGGATTGTCGCGATAGGGATTGTGCTTGCGCCACTCTTCGCCGAGAGGGTCGAGCCCCGTCGTATCGACGGGCTGCGGAGTGACGTCACCGTGCGCCGAAACGTCGGTCGCAGGAAAAGCGTAAAGAGAAACGGCGACAGCAAAAGCTGCCGCAAAAAGCCGAAATGGCATGAAGCACTCCCGGATCCGCCCAAACGTCTTTCATTGTTTTCACGACGTATGGCGCGATCGGGAAAAAACGGAAATTAGCTTTTAGTGTAATGCCCGCTATTGCGCGGATTATACCATTGTCGAGTTTCCTGATTTTCCCGCACACGTATAGATGGCGCTTGGCGAAATCCCTGGCGGCACGTCTCCCGTGCCGGGAAAGGCCGTCCCATGCTCCGCTCGCTGGCCGCGGCCGCAGGCTTCGGCGTCCTCCTCGCGATGGCTGTGCCGGCGCACGCGCACGAGGTCTACGTCACCAACGAGAAGGACAACACGATCAGCGTGATCGACTCGAAATCGCTCGAGCTCGTCCGCACGATCAAGGTCGGCAAGCGCCCGCGCGGCATCACCTTCTCGCGCGACTTCAAGCGCTTCTACGTGTGCGCCAGCGACGACAACGCCGTGCAGGTGTACGACACCGAGACCGGAGCGCTGCTGCATGACCTGCCCTCCGGCGCCGATCCCGAGCAGTTCGCGCTGACCCACGACGGCAAGCGCCTCTACATCGCCAACGAGGATGACGCGATCACCACCGTGGTGGATATCGAGGCGCGCCAGGTCATCGCGCAGATCCCGGTCGGCGTCGAGCCCGAGGGCATGGCGATCTCGCCGGACGACCGCTACGCCGTCACGACATCGGAAACCACCAACATGGCGCATCTGATCGACACGGCGACGAACGAGCTGATCGACAACATCCTCGTCGACGCACGCCCGCGCCACGCCGAGTTCACACCGGACGGGGCGAAGATCTGGATCTCCTCGGAGATCGGCGGCACGATCAGCATTGTTGACATCGCCACGCGCAAGGTCGAGAAGACCATCCAATTCGAAATCCCCGGCATCCAGCGTGACAAGATCCAGCCGGTCGGCTTCCGGATCACGCGGGACGGCGCGACGGCCTACGTCGCGCTCGGACCGGCCAACCGCGTGGCCGTGATCGACACGCGGACGCACGAGGTCACCGATTACATTCTCGTCGGTCAGCGTGTATGGCACGTCGCATTCAGTCCTCAGGAAAACATGCTGTTCACTACCAACGGCGTCTCGAACGACGTGACGGTGATCGACACGGCGTCGCGCCGGGCCATCAAGTCGATCAAGGTGGGGCGTTATCCGTGGGGCGCGGCCGTCCGGCCGCAGCCGACGCACACCTCGGGCGCCACGTCGACCGAAACGCGCTGAGCTTCGCGCGCGCTCCGTTCGCCGCGCTGCACAGGTCGATCGCCGCGGCGATGCTCACGCTCGCTCTGCTGGCGACCGCGCAAGCCGAGGAAAGCTCCGAGCACTTCGATGCCGAGACCGGCTATCGCATCAGCCGCTATCGCGCGCCGACGCCCGAGACCGCGCCCGGCGCGACCACCATTACGGTCGACGAGGTGAAGGGCATTATCCGCCGCGAGCGCGCCGTCCTGATCGACGCGATGCCCGGGGAAGGCGCGGGCGCCGATCCCAAGACCGGTGAATGGCGGCTCGTCAAGACGCGCGCGCATATCCCGGGCTCGGTCTGGTTGCCCGATGTCGGCCGGGGCAGGCTGACGCCGGCGATGGAGAGCTACTTCAAATCCAACCTCGACCGCCTGACCGGCGGCGACCGGGCCCGCGCGCTGATCATCTATTGCGTGGCCGACTGCTGGATGGGCTGGAACGCCGCCAAGCGCGCGGCGAGCTACGGCTATACGCACATCTACTGGTTTCCCGACGGCACGGACGGATGGCGCGACTGGGAAGGCGATCTCGTGCCCGCGACGCCGGTGCCGCTCCCGCCGGACAACGCGGCCGCCGCAACGAAATAGCGGTCAGCGCGCGGGGCGCGGCCGCTGCGGCGGCAGGTCCGTGCACACGCCCTCGAACACCTCGGCGGCCATGCCGATGCTTTCCGATAGCGTAGGATGCGGGTGGATGGTCTTGCCGATGTCGACGGCATCCGCCCCCATCTCGATGGCAAGACAGATCTCTCCAATGAGGTCCCCCGCATGCGTGCCGACGATTCCCCCGCCGATGACGCGGTGGGTTTCGGGGTCGAACAGCAGCTTGGTGAACCCCTCGTCGCGCCCGTTGGCGATGGCACGTCCCGAGGCCGCCCACGGGAATACGGCTTTCGAAACCGTGCGTCCCGCCGCCTTCGCCTCGTTCTCGGTCACGCCGGCCCAGGCGATTTCGGGATCCGTATAGGCCACGGACGGAATCTGCCGCGCGTCGAAGAACGAGGGCTTGCCAGCCGCAGCTTCCGCCGCGACGTGCCCCTCGTGTACCGCCTTGTGCGCGAGCATCGGCGCGCCCGCGACGTCGCCGATGGCGAAGATGTACGCCACGTTGGTGCGCATCTGGCGGTCGACCGGGATGAAGCCGCGCGCGTCCACGGTCACGCCCGCGCGCTCGGCTCCGATGCGGCGGCCATTCGGTGTCCGCCCGATCGCGACGAGGACGAGATCGTAGCGCACTGGCCCCTCCGGCGCGTGCGCGCCCTCGAACCGCACGTGAATGCCGTCGTCGCTCGCGTCCGCGGCCACCACTTTGGTCCCGAGCATGACGGCGTCGAACCGATCGCGGTTCTTCCGCTCCCACACCTTGACCAGATCGCGGTCCGCGACCGCCATCGGCCCGTCGAGCGCCTCCGCGACGTCGATCCGCGCACCCAGCGCCGAATAGACCGTAGCCATCTCGAGCCCGATGATGCCGCCGCCGATCACGAGCATGCGCTTCGGGATCTGCGGCAGCGCGAGCGCGCCCGTAGAATCGACGACGCGCGGATCATCCGGCAGAAACGGCAGCGATACGGCTTCCGACCCGGCGGCGACGATCGCGCTCTTGAAACGGATCGTCGTCACGACGCCCTCGTGCACGGCCTCGATGGCGTGCGGGCCCGCAAAGGCGCCCGTCCCGCGCACGATCTCGACCTTGCGCGCCTTCGCCATGCCGGAAAGCCCGGACGTGAGCTTGCCGACCACGGCGTCCTTGTGCGCGCGCAACGCACCGAGGTCGATTTTCGGCGCGCCGAAGGAGATGCCGTGGCGCGACAGCGCCACCGCCGCGTCCATCACCGCCGCCGTATGCAGCAGCGCCTTCGAGGGAATGCACCCGACGTTGAGGCAGACGCCGCCGAGCACGGGCCAGCGCTCGATAAGTACGGTCTTGAGCCCGAGGTCCGCCGCACGGAACGCAGCCGAATAGCCGCCCGGCCCCGCCCCGAGCACGGCCACGTCGCAGTCGCGTTCGCGCGCTGAAGTGTCGGCCATGGATCTCGCGCCTCCCTGTTTCCACCGCTTCGCGTGTCAGCGCCTCAGAGAACCAGCAACCGCACGTCGGAGAGCGCGTCGCACACCTTGCGCAGGAAGCGCGCGGCGAGCGCGCCGTCCACGGCGCGGTGATCGTAGGAGACGCACACGGGCAGCATCAGGCGCGGCTTGAACGCGGCGCCGTCCCAGACCGGCCTCATCACCGCGCGCGAGGCGCCCAGAATGGCGACCTCAGGCGCATTGACGATCGGCGTGAACATCGTGCCGCCGATCCCGCCGAGGCTCGAGATGGAAAACGTGCCGCCCTGGATGTCGGCAGGCTGGATGCGTCCCGCCCGCATGCGCTCCGACACCTGCCCGAGCTCCTGGCTCAGCTCCAGCACGCCCTTGCGGTCCACGTCCTTGATCACCGGCACGACGAGCCCGTCCGGCGTATCCACCGCCACGCCGATGTTGTAGTAGCGCTTGAAGACGAGCGCGTCCTTCGACGGCGCGAGCGACGCGTTGAGCTCGGGATGCGCCTTGAGCGCAAAGACGCTGGCCTTCATGAGAAACGCCAGCAGCGTGACGCGATAGCCGTTCTCCTTCGCGTCGGTGTCCAGCTCGCGGCGATAGGCTTCGAGCTCCGTGATGTCCGCCTCGTCCGCGTTCGTCACGTGCGGAATGTTAAGCCACGAGCGGTGCAGGTGCGGCCCCGACAGCCGCTTGAGCCGCGACATGGGAACGACCTCGATCGCGCCGAACTTCGCGAAATCCTGCGGCGGGATGTCCGGAATGCCGCTGCCGCCGCCTTCGGCCCGCGCGATGACGCGCTTGACGTCGTCCTTCGTGATGCGGCCCTTCTCGCCGGTGCCCATCACTTTCGTGAGATCGACATCGAGCTCGCGCGCAATCCGCCGGACCGCCGGGCTGGCGTGCACGGCGCTGAACCCTTCGGCGCGCGGAAATCCGGACGCATCACGGGGCGGCGCGCGATCCGCCTGCGTGTCACCCGCAGCGGGCGCCTCGTCAGATTGGGGATCAGCGTCGGCAGCAGCCTCGTCCGTTTCTTTCCCGGGAGACTTCGCCGCCTCGGTCTTGTCACGATCGGCCTTGCCTGAATCGGTCTGAGCCGCGGCCGGCGCAGCTTTCCCGGCCTGCCCACCTTGCTCCGTTTCGAGCCTCAGGATCGGCGCGCCCTCGCTCACCTTGTCGCCGACGCCGACCAGCACCTCCGCCACCTTGCCCGCGAGCGGCGCCGGCACCTCCATCGCGGCCTTGTCGCTTTCGAGCGTGACGAGCGGATCGTCCGGTTTCACCACGTCGCCGGCCTTCACGAGCACCTCGATGATCGGCACGTCCTTGAAGTCGCCGATGTTCGGCACCCGCACGTCAGTCAACGCCATGCTGCCACCTCGCCGTCAATGCCGCGCCGGATTGGGTTTGTCGGGATCGATGCCGTACGCCTTGATCGCCTCGGCCACCTTGAGCGACGGGATCTTGTTCTCGTCCGCCAGCGCCTTGAGCGCGGCGACCGTCACGAAATGCCTGTCCACCTCGAAGAACGAGCGCAGCGCGCGCCGGTAGTCGGACCGCCCGAAGCCGTCGGTGCCGAGAACGGAATAGCGGCCCGGCACGAACGGGCGCACCTGATTGGCATAGAGCCGCATGTAATCCGTCGAGGCGACGACCGGGCAGTCGCCACGCGCCAGCAACTGCTGCGTCACGTACGGCACGCGCGGCGCCTCCAGCGGATGCAGCATCGACCAGCGGCTGGCATCCTCTGCCTCGCGCGCCAGCTCGGTGAAGCTCGTGACGCTCCAGATGTCGGCATGGACGCCCCAGTCCTTTTCGAGCAGATCCGCCGCCGCGATCACCTCGCGCAGGATCGCCCCGGAGCCCATGAGCTGCACCTTGTGTCCCTTCGCCGTCTCGGCAGCCGCGCGGAACAGATACATGCCCTTGACGATGCCCTCCGCCGCGCCCTCGGGCATGGGCGGATGCGCGTAGTTCTCGTTGAGCAGCGTCAGATAGAAATAGACGTCCTCCTGGTCGGTCAGCATGCGCCGCAGGCCGTCCTGGATGATGACCGCCACCTCGTAGCTGAACGTGGGATCGTACGAGACGCAGTTCGGCACTGTGGCCGAGAGGATATGGCTGTGCCCATCCTCGTGCTGCAGGCCCTCGCCGTTGAGCGTCGTGCGGCCGGACGTGCCGCCGAGCAGGAAGCCGCGCGCGCGGATGTCGCCCGCCGCCCAGGCGAGATCGCCCACGCGCTGAAATCCGAACATCGAATAGAAGATGTAGAACGGCACCATCGGCACGTCGGACGTGGAATAACTCGTCGCCGCCGCGATCCACGAGGCCATGGCGCCGGCCTCGTTGATGCCCTCCTGCAGCATCTGGCCGGATTTGTCCTCCTTGTAGAACATGAGCTGATCGGCATCCTGCGGCCGGTAGAGCTGCCCCACCTGGCTGAAGATGCCGAACTGGCGGAACATGCCCTCCATGCCGAACGTGCGGCTCTCGTCCGGCACGATCGGAACGATGCGCCGCCCCAGGTCCTTGTCGCGCATGAGCCCCGTGAGCAGGCGCACGAACGCCATCGTCGTCGAGATCTCGCGCCCCTCGGACCCTTTGAGCTGCGCGCTGAACGCCGACAGCGGCGGCGCCGCGATGGACTTGGACTGGCGGCGCCGGACGGGCAGATAGCCGCCGAGCGCCTTGCGCCGCGCCTGCAGGTAGGCCTCCTCCTTGGAGCCTTCCGGCAAGCGCAGGAACGGCAGCGTCGCGAGCTCGTCGTCGCTCACGGGGATCTTGAAGCGGTCGCGGAAGTGGCGCAGCGCCTCCACGTCCATCTTCTTCATCTGATGCGCCAGCATCGTCGCTTCGCCGCCCGCGCCCATGCCGTAGCCCTTGATCGTCTTGGCGAGGATGCAGGTCGGCCGATCCTTGGTGCGCACGGCGGCATCGTAAGCGGCATACACCTTCGTGGGATCGTGCCCACCCCGCGTCAGCTTCCAGATACGCTCGTCGCTCCAGTCGGCCACCATTGCCGCCGTCTCGGGATAGCGCCCGAAGAACTTCTCGCGGATGTAGGCGCCGTTGCGCGACTTGAAATCCTGGTACTCGCCGTCGACGCACTCCTCCATGAGCTGGCGCAGCTTGCCGCTGGCGTCGCGTTTCAGAAGCTCGTCCCATTGCGAGCCCCAGACGACCTTGATGACGTTCCAGCCCGCGCCGCGGAAATTGCGCTCCAGCTCCTGGATGATCTTGCCGTTGCCGCGCACCGGCCCGTCCAGCCGCTGCAGGTTGCAGTTGATGACGAAGATCAGGTTGTCGAGCTTCTCGCGGCCCGCGAGCGAGATCGCGCCGAGGCTCTCCGGCTCGTCCATCTCGCCGTCGCCGCAGAACACCCAGACCTTGCGATCCTCGGTGTCGGCGAGCCCGCGCGCATGCAGATATTTGAGGAAGCGCGCCTGGTAGATCGCCATCAGCGGCCCGAGGCCCATGGAGACCGTCGGGAACTGCCAGAAGTCCGGCATCAGCCAGGGATGCGGATAGGACGAGAGACCCTTGCCGCCGACCTCCTGGCGGAAATGGAGAAGCTGGTCCTCCGTCAGGCGGCCTTCGAGGAACGCGCGCGCATAGATGCCGGGCGACGAGTGGCCCTGGATCATCACGACGTCACCGCCGTGCGTCGCGGACGGCGCGCGCCAGAAATGGTTGAAGCCCGTCTCGTAGAGCATCGCGGCGGACTGGAAGCTCGCGATATGGCCGCCGAGCTCCGAGCTTTCCTTGTTCGCCCTGAGCACGAGGGCGGCGGCATTCCAGCGGATCGCAGCGGCGATGCGCCGTTCGAGCTCGCGCTCGCCGGGATGCTTGGGCTCCTCCCACGGCGGGATGGTGTTGAGGTAGGCGGTGCTCCAGGCGAACGGCAGGGCGGCGCCGCTGCGGCGCGCTTCGTCGACCACCTGCTGCAGGATGTCGTCCGCGCGCTCCGTGCCGTCGAAGGCGATGACCGACGAGATCGAGTCCGTCCAGTCCCGGATCTCGGAATCGGGCAGCGCGTCTTTCTTCGGAACGTCCTTGCTCATGTCAGGCCCCAAGGCTGGAGAGACACGAGACTGCGCAGGCATGAGCCGGCGCAGGCACGCGTTCGCTAACTTACGCCTTGATATGTATGCGCGATGACGCGCCCCGCCTAGATGGCGGGGCGTCGGCGGGGCGTCCATAAGGCCGGGTTGTCCTTGGAAACGAAGCCGGACGGAGAAACGGCGCGGCGGCGCCCGGCGTTGAGCGCTGCGGCCTCCTGCACGGAGATTTCGGGAGCCGGGCCGGACGGCCGCCCCGGCATTCCCATGCCGCCTACACTGTGCCGCCTACTTGGATTCGATCAGGAAGTTCTCGCGCGGCGTCTCGATGGCGTTCGGCAGGCTCTCTGCCTCATCCTTGAGCAGCACGCCCGAATGACCGCGCTTGCGCGCCTCCGTCATGAGGTACATGAGCTTGTGCGCGGCGCCCGCATAGCTGAGCCCCTCGCGGCGCACGTTCGAGATGCAGTTGCGCGCTTCGTCGGTGAGCCCGACGCGCGGCTTGAGCGTCATGTAGATGCCCATGCTATCGGGCGAGCTGAGGCCCGGGCGCTCGCCGATGAGCACGACGACCATGCGCGCGCCCAGAAGCTCGCCAACCTCGTCGCCGACCGCCACGCGCGCTTCGCGCACGATGACCAGCGGCGCGATCTGCCAGCCCTGCTCCTTCAGCGGCGGCACCATGACGTCGAGAAACGCCGCCGCGTTCTCCTCGATGGCGAACGACGACAGTCCGTCGCCGATGACGAACACGACGTCGTAGCCCTCGGCCGGCCGCGGCATCTGCGACACCGCCTCGCGCGAGGCCTCGTTCAGGCGCCGTCCCTTGTCGGGACGCTGCAGGTAGACCGGCCGGTTGCCGGCGGCGCTGTGCAGCACGCGATGCTCGAACCCGCGCGCCGTGAGCGCCCCCTCGAGCCGAGGCACGTCCAGCTCGTGATGGACGGCGTTGCGCGCCCGCGCATGGGCGAGCTGGAATTCGAGGTGCGGCTTGGTCGGCAGGCTGGTGCCCGCCCGGCCCAGCGCGATGCGGGCCGGCGTGTACTGGCGCAGTTTGCTCCAGGCATTGCTGACGACGATGGGCTTGTTGTCATCGGACATGGCGGAACCCTCAGTGCAGGTGGGCAAGAGCGCGCTGGAACGGCGTCGGAAGGGCGTCGGCGAGCTTGAGCGAGTCGCCCTTCTCGAAGATGCCCGTGTTGAGCAGCCAGTCCTCGAACTCGGGCGACGGCTTGAGCCCCAGCGCCTTGCGCGCGTAGAGCGCATCGTGGAACGACGTGGTCTGGTAGTTCAGCATGATGTCGTCCGAGCCCGGAATGCCCATGATGAACGTGATGCCGGCGACGCCGAGCAGCGTCAGCAGCATATCCATGTCGTTCTGGTCGGCTTCGGCGTGGTTCGTGTAGCAGATATCGCAGCCCATCGGCACGCCGAGCAGCTTTCCGCAGAAGTGGTCCTCGAGGCCCGCACGGATGATCTGGCGGCCGTCGTAGAGGTATTCGGGGCCGATGAAGCCGACGACCGTGTTCACCAGCAGCGGATCGTACTTGCGCGCGACCGCATAGGCCCGCGTCTCGATCGTCTGCTGGTCCACGCCGTGATGGGCGTTGGCGGAAAGGGCGCTGCCCTGGCCGGTCTCGAAGTACATCGCGTTGTTGCCGACCGTGCCCCGCTGTAGGCTCTGGGCGGCATCGTAGCCCTCCTTCAGCACGGCGAGATTGATGCCGAAGCTGCTGTTGGCCGCTTCCGTTCCCGCGATCGACTGGAACACGAGGTCGAGCGGCGCGCCGCGGTTGATGGCCTCGATGCTCGTCGTGACGTGCGTCAACACGCACGACTGGGTGGGAATGTTGTAGCGCTGGATGATCTCGTGCAGCATCTCGATCAGCGTCGTGACGGCGGGGATGCTGTCGGTCGCCGGATTGATGCCGATCACCGCGTCGCCGTTGCCGTACATGAGGCCGTCGACGATGCTGGCCGCGATGCCGGTCGGATCGTCGGTCGGATGGTTCGGCTGGAGCCGCGTCGAGAGACGCCCCTTGAGCCCGATCGTGTTGCGGAACTTCGTGACGACGCGGCACTTCTGCGCGATCAGCACGAGGTCCTGCACGCGGCAGATCTTGGAGACGGCGGCCACCATCTCGGGCGTCAGCCCGCGCGCAAGCGCGGCGAGCGAGCGCTCGTTCGCGGAATCCGACAGCAGCCAGTCGCGGAACGCACCGACCGTCAGATGCGAGACCGGCCCGAACGCGCGGGCGTCGTGATCGTCGATGATGAGGCGCGTCACCTCGTCGGTCTCGTAGGCAACGAGGTGCTCGACGAGGAACACCTTGAGCGGAACGTCCGCGAGCGCGAGCTGCGCGGCGACACGCTCCTCGTCGTCACCCGCCGCAACGCCCGCGAGATAGTCCCCCGAGCGCGCCGGAGAGGCTTTCGCCATCAACTCCCTGAGGCTCTCGAAAACATAACGGTGCCCACCGACGGTTTGCGAATAGCTCATGGACAATCACCTGCCGTAGAAATTGCTCTTCGAGCCGGCCGTCCGGGCTGGAGGCTTTGGCTCCAGCCCGGACGGGCGCAGCGGCCCAGGAAAACCGGAGCGCCGAAGCGCTCCAGCTGTTCTCAGAACACGTCCTCTTCGCCCGGCGCGGCCGCAACGAGGTGATGACGGCTATAGATCGCGAAGTAGGCGACCAGGAGCGCGTAGGCGATGGCCGCCAGCGCAGCGACGCTGACATCCATCCCGAGGAGATGCATCTTCTTGTCCGTGAGGAACACGGCCACCAGCGCGATGCACGCCAGCACGAGCGAGATGCCCGACGTCAGCGCGCCGCCCGGGGTCGAGTACGCCCGCGGAAGGTCAGGCTCCGACACGCGGAGCTTGATGTGCGACGCCATCATCAGGATGTAAGAGATGGTAGCGCCGAACACGGCCATCAAGATGAGCTGGTCGCCCTGCTCCGTGAGCGAGAGCAGGAAGCCGACGAAGCCCGGCACGATCAGCGCCACCCACGGCGACTTGCGCGCGTTGGTGAGCGACAGGCCGCGCGGCAGGTAGCCCGCGCGCGACATGGCGAAGACCAGCCGCGAATAGGCGTAGATGATGGAGAAGAAGCTCGCGATCAGGCCGGCCAGGCCGACGAAGTTCACGAACTTGGAGATCCACGTCGGGCCGCCGTAGGTAGACGGATGCTCGAGCGCCGCCACCAGTGGGTTCGTGTTGTTCTTGAGCGCTTCCGAGCCGACGCCGCCCGGGCCGAACACCATGATCAGCGCGCAGAAGGCGAGCAGCACGAACATGCCGCCGATGAGGCCGCGCGGCAGGTCGCGTTTCGGATCGCTGGTCTCCTCGGCCGCGAGCGGAACGCCCTCGATGGCCAGGAAGAACCACATGGCGAACGGAAGTGCCGCCCAGATGCCGAAATATCCGAACGGCAGGAACGGCGAGGAGCCGACCGCTTCCGGATTGACCGCGATGTCGAACAGCTTGTTGCTGTCGAAGAACGGCGCCATGGCGAAAATCCAGACGACCAGCGCGATGACGGCGAGGGCCGTAATGGCGAAGATCAGGCGCAACGCTTCGCCCGCGCCGTAGATATGGATGCCGAGGAAGACGCCGTAGAAGCTCGCCGAGATCACCCATTGCGCAATGTCGATCTCGAACAGCGATTTCATGTAGCCGCCGATGAACACGGCGATGGCGGCCGGCGCGATCGCATATTCGATCAGAATGGCCGTACCGGTGAGAAAGCCGCCCCAGGGCCCGAACGCGCGCCGGGCGAAACCGTAGCCGCCGCCCGCGGTCGGCGCGATCGTCGCCAGTTCCGCAAGTGCGAAGCACATGCAGGTGTACATGATCGCCATGAGGATCGCGGCGATCATCAGGCCGCCCCATCCCCCCTGCTCCAGGCCGAAGTTCCAGCCGGCGTAATCACCGGAGATAACGTACGCGACGCCGAGGCCGACGAGCAGAAGCCACCCGGCCGCCCCCCGCTTCAACTGGCGCTTTTCGAAATACTCTTGATCGACCTTGTCGTACTCGACGCCTCCTGAACCGTGTATCTCCATGGTGATCCCCTTGAGCTCCCTTTGTTTTTCCCAGTTTAGTCACGCAGAATCACGCTGTCGCTTTCGCGGCAGCGGGGCATGCGCGGTCGAGATAAGGTTGTTGTTTCAAGTTGGCCGGTCGCATGCGGAAAGCGGGCGCCGTCAGTTTCAGTACATGGGGATGCTAAATTAGGCCTATAGTGCCGTCTATCCGATTTCGGCACGCCCCCTGGGGCCCACCTAAAGTCGAACGGAATTGATGGGGTTGTCAGAAACGGAACGTCGCGAATGCCGACGGCGCATCAGGCCAACGCCTTGCCTATGGGTCCCCCCGCCGGCCCGGCCTATGCCTTTTACGCGGCCCGCACGCGCGACATCGACGAGCAGGCCGCCCTGCTGCGCGGCTGGAACCAGACCTACGATCAGATCTCGGCGGGGGCCTTCAACGGCTCTTTCGAGGAGGCCTACCTCGACGGCATCCAGCTCTTCCGCGAGGTGACGAGCACCTCGCTCCATCAGATGGGCATGCTGTCGGCGGGCACGGTCGCCGTCGGCATTCCGCTCGCCCTTCGCGGCAACGCAACATTTTGCGGCCAGCCCTGCGACGGCGAGCAGCTTCACGTCTTCTCCGGCTACGACGCCTTCGAGTTCCTGTCGCCCTGCGGCCTCGACATCGCGGGCTTCGTCATCGCCGAAGAGGACTTGCGCGAGATCCTGCCGGCCGACGACGCCGAGCAGATCGTCCCGGCGGTGATGACGCCGCAACTGAGGTGGGTCGATCCAGGCGCCGCGAGCCGCCTGCGCCGCATCTTCGCCGACGTCTCGAGCCTGCTCGCGCAGCGTCCCGAGGTCATGGACGACACGAGCCGCGTCACGTGGATGTCGCGCGACCTCGTCGGCACGCTGGTCGCCGCGCTCACGCCGCCCCTCAACGGCCACGCCGAGCGGGTTTCGCCAGCCAAGAGGGCGTTCATCGTCCGCGAGGCGCGCGAGCTCGTGACCCAGTCCCCCGACGGCTATGCGAGCGTCGAGGACCTCTGCCGCACGCTCGACGTGAGCCGCCGGGCCATCCAGTACTCGTTCCAGGAAACGCTCGGCATCACGCCGTCGGCCTATCTGAGGTTCGTGCGCATGAACGGCGCCCGGCGCGCCATCAAGCATGCCAACTCGGTGGCCGAGGCCGCGGCTGCGTGGGGCTTCTGGCACTTCGGCCGCTTCGCCCACGACTACAAGGCGATCTTCGGCGAGCTTCCCTCCGAAACCTTCCGCCGCTTCCACCCGGCCAGCGCGCCGGCCGACAATCCGCCGGCAAGCGCATCCCGCAAGGGTTGAGTGCAGCGCGCACGCCCTCCTTCAGCGCCCTTCTCAAGCCGCCGCCGGCAGGCGCGTTTTGTCTCCCCGCTCGCGAAACGCCACGACGGCCAGCGACGCCAGCACGCAGAGCACGCCGGCGAGGAAGAACGCCGGCAGATAGGTGTCGTAAACCGTGCGGGTGAAGCCCGCGCCATAGGCGGCGAATGCCGCGCCGAGCTGATGGCCGGCGAAGATCCAGCCGAACACGAGATTGGCCCGCTCGCCGAACGCCTCCGCGGTGAGCTTGAGCGTCGGCGGCACGGTCGCCACCCAGTCCAGCCCATAGAACACCGCGAAGATCGACAGCTCGTAGAGGCTGAAGTCCGTGAACGGCAGGTAGATCAGCGAGAGACCGCGCAGCGCGTAGTACCAGAACAGCAGCCGCCAACTGTCGAAGCGGTCCGACAGCCAGCCCGAGCCCACGGTGCCGGCGAAATCGAACAAGCCGATGATCGCGAGCATGCTGGCCGCCGTCACCGCCGCCATGCCGTAGTCGCCGCACAGCGAAACGAAATGCGTCTGGACGAGGCCGTTGGTGCTGGCGCCGCAGACGAAGAACGTGCCGAACAGGAGCCAGAACGTGCGCGAGCGGGCGGCATCGCGCAGCGCCACGAGCGGCGACAGCAGCAGCGCGCCGAGGCGACCCGACGTATCCGCGGAGGCAGGGGACGCAGGCGCAACCGCCGGCCCGGTCGCCCCGTAAGGCGCGAGGCCCACGTCGGCCGGACGGTCTCGCATCAGCGACAGGACGGCGATGGCCGCCACGAGGATCATCGCCAGCACGGCAACGAGCGCACTGCGCCAGCCGACGCTCTCGGTGAGGTGCGCGAGCAGCGGCAGGAAAACGAGCTGCCCCGTGGCGGTGCTGGCCGTCAGCAGCCCCATGACGAGACCGCGCCGCTCGGCGAACCACCGCGTCGCCACCGTCGCCCCGAGCACCATGGCCGTGAGCCCCGTGCCGAAACCAACGACGACGCCCCAGAGCAGCAGCAGGTGCCAAAGCTGGGTCATGAACAGCGAGCCGAAGATGCCCGCCGCGATGAGCGACAGCGCGACGGCCGCGACGCGGCGAAGGCCGAAGCGGTTCATGAACGCCGCCGCGAACGGGCCCATCAGGCCGAACAGAACGAGCCGGATGGCGAACGCGGACGAGATGTCGGCCGTCGCCCAGCCGAACTCGGCCCGCAGCGGGTCGATCAGCACCCCGGGCGCCCCGACCGCTCCGGCCGTCACCAGCATCGTCAGAAAGGTGACGGCGACGACCACCCATCCATAATGGATGCCGCGGCCGGCGAGACGCTCTGCGAGGCGGTCGGATCCGGCCGCTTGCGAACGGGGTGTCGTCATCGAAACCACCTCGATGCGGGCCTCGCCCGCAATGACGGTAAAGAGGTCAAATATCCCGCAGCGCGTCGCGCAAGGCGGCAAGCCGCTTCTTGCCGAGCCGGCCCTCGATCGCAGCCTGACACGCCTCCCATGCGGGCGCCGCATCGTTGAGGATCTGCACGCCGCGCGCCGTCATCGTCACGATCGCCTCCCTCTGATCGCTCTTGCCGCGCTTGGCCGCGACCAGCCGGGAGCGCTCGAGCACCTGCACGTTCCGTCCGACCGTCGACCGATCCAGTTCGAGCGCCTTGCCGAGGTCGGTGAGGCTGACCGACTGGCGGCGCGCAATCGTCCGCATCAGCGAGAACTGCGCGATATTGATGCCGAAGGGCGCGAGCGCGGCGTCATACGCCGCACCCAATCGGCGCGTTGCGGCGCGCAGAACCGCGCAATGACAGGGGGACTCCATACCGCGGGTATATACGCGCAATCAGGAGCTGTCCAGCCCGCTGGCCAGCCCATCGCGGCACAGCTATTGCAAGCGGACCAAGCCGGCGGAATGAGCGAGAAGGCGGGACGAGATTGGAACAGAAAACGCGATTGGAACACGAGCACGCGCGACGAAGCGAGAAAGGAAACGGCGCCGGGAAGGGGTTAGGCGAAACGCGTACCGATGCGTTGCTGCCGCAGCCAGAAACCGGGAAAATCAGCTACGTCCACCGTCTCCCTTGGGCCCGGTTGACACCCGGCGCTGAGAACGGAATGCCCCGGATGGACATCGGGTTCCGCCCCAAACGCTGCGCCTGAGCTGCCAAACATTCGGGCTCGACATCGGCACGACACGCCGCGCATCCCCGCATTACGTCTCGATCGGAAAGCCGGCACGTCCGAGGTCGGCTGCCCGAGGCGCAACCCCTCAATTACGCATGCCGCCGCCCGGCAACCAGCCGGCCTAATTCATTGAGCCATTTCCGCTTTGCCAAACAACAGAAGTTAATCGGGAGAAACGATAGCACGCGCCCGTATAATACTTATGGAGGAATATTTAGGCATTGAATGTCATAGTGCCGGCATGAATATCGCCGATGCGGCCGCGGGCACGATGAAAAATATATTAAGAACGCTCGCGGACCTGACGACGGTCGCGGCGGACAATCCTGCGCTGCTCAAAGCGCAGCATCGCGCCATCTCGCGCCAGATGCCGATGATGTACTTCATCCTGATCGCCAACACCTGGGCGGTCGCCATTACCCATGTCCCGACTGCGGCGCCGATCTGGCTGACCGTCATGATCCCGGCGGTCTTCACCGTGATCTGCGCCGTGCGCAGCCTCCACTGGTTCCGCTCGGCCACCAAGGACGTGCCGCCGGAGACGGCGCTCAAGGAAATGGTGCGGACCAACTGTCTGGCCGCCGCCATTTCCATCATGTTCACGGCGTGGTCGTTCGCGCTGATGCCCTACGGCGACGCCTACGCGCAATCCCATGTCGCGTTCTACATGGCGATCACGGTCATCTCCTGCATCTTCTGCCTGATGTACCTCCGCTCGGCGGCAATCGCCGTCACGGCCGTCGTCAACGGCGCGTTCATCCTCTTTTTCGCATCCACCGGCCAGCCGACCTTCGTCGCCATTTCCGTCAACATCCTGCTGGTGTGCGGCGGCATGCTGGCCGTTCTCATGATCAACTATCAGAATTTCGCGCGCATGATCAGCGCGCAGGAGCGGACGCAAGCGCTGAGCGACGAGAACCTGCGTCTGGCCAATCTCGACAGCCTCACCGATCTTCCCAACCGCCGCGCCTATTTCGCCTACCTTGCGCAGGCCCTGAACGCGGCCCGCACCGCGGGCCGCCGCCTCGCCGTCGGCATCGTCGATCTCGACGGCTTCAAGCCCGTGAACGATCTCTACGGCCACTCGACCGGCGATCGCCTGCTGATCGCCGTCGGCGAGCGGCTTCGGACCCTGGCCCAGGGCCGGGACATCTACGTCGCGCGCCTGGGCGGCGACGAGTTCGCCTTCGTCATTCGCAATGCACCGGGCGACGAGGAGATTCTCGCCTGCGGCAACGCCATCTGCGCCGTGCTGGAAGCGCCGTTCGAGCTGTCGGAGGCGACGGTCGTCATCTCGGGATCCATCGGTCTCTCCGCCTTCCCCGACACCGCACTCACGCCGGAGCAGCTTTTCGACCAGGCCGACTATGCGCTCTACCAGAGCAAGCGCGCCAACCGCGCCGCCAGCACCCTCTTCTCGACCAATCACAGCGACCAGATCCACCGCGATGCCCACGTCGAGCAGGCGTTGAAGCGCGCCGACCTCGACGAGGAGCTGTCGGTCGTCTTCCAGCCGATCGTCAACATCAAGACCGGCGCGACGATCGGATTCGAAGCCCTCGCCCGCTGGACGAGCCCGCTGCTCGGTCCCGTATCGCCCGCAGCGTTCATGCCGGTGGCCGAGCGCGCGGGCATCGTCCAGGCGCTGACGCGCCATCTCCTGAAGAAGGCGCTCGCGGTTGCAGCCACATGGCCCGACCACGCGCGCCTCGCATTCAACCTGTCGGCGCATGACCTGAATTCCGCCGAGGACATGCTGGCCCTCCTGGCCATCATTCGCAAAAGCGATTTCGATCCGTCCCGATTGGACATGGAGATCACCGAAACCGCGTTCGCGCACGATTTCGACCAGGTACGCAAATCCATCGACATGCTGCGCCTGTTGGGCTGTGGCGTGTCGCTGGACGATTTCGGCACCGGCTATTCGAGCCTCGCCCAGCTCCACGCGCTTCCGCTCACGAAAATCAAGATCGACCGAAGCTTCGTGACGGACCTCCACAACACCCCGGCCAGCTACAAAATCGTGAAATCCCTGCTCACGCTCAGCCACGACATGGGGCTCGGTTGCGTGATCGAAGGCATCGAAAACAAGGAGGAGCTGACCGCCGTCGCCCAGCTCGGCGGCGAAATGGCCCAAGGCTATTTCTATTCGCCGCCGCTCGCCGCCGGCGCCACGCATGCGATGTTTCCGAAGGCGACGCCCGCAACCGCAATAAGCGCTGCCTCGTAAGCTTGCAATTTATGCGGGCGCTCCCATTCCGCACGCGCCTTCGCCATTAGGCTAACGTTAAGCAAAACTCGATTTCCCTTTCTGGAGAGAAAAGCGACCGATTCGGCCAATGGCTGGAGCGGCGAATAAATCCAGGGGGAAAACCGAGCATGGCCCGCCGCCATCATTCTGCATCGCACGCCGCTTCGGCCTTCCGAGGCGCGGCGTCTTTGGCGGTGAGCGCAGCCCTCCTCGGGTCCCCCGCCTTCGGCGGCGGCCTCGGCGTGCGCGAGCAATCCGCGTTCCTGCAAGGCGCCTCGTTTGCCGGCGCGGCTGCCGGCGGAGGTCTGAGCTCCAGCTATTGGAATCCGGCCGCGATCTCCAATGCGGCTTACGGCACGCTGACGGAAAGCCACTTCGCGCTCATCCAGGCGGACTACGACGTTTACGCCGACACCATCTCGGTCTTGCCCGGCTCGGCACTCGGGACGAGCACCACTCTCGCGAACGAAGGGGTGAGCATCGACCCTCTGGTCGTCGTGGGCTCATCCTACGGGGCCAGGCGCATCAGCGACGACGTGGTGCTCGGCATCTCGATCACCGCGCCGTTCGGCGCGAAGAACAAGGCCGACACCGCGATGTGGTCCGGCCAGTATCACTATCGGAGCTCCAATCTGCTCACGGTCAACGCCAATCCGATCGTGTCCTACCAGCTCACTCCGTCTCTTTCCGTCGCCGCCGGACCGCAGATCCAGTATCTCGCGCTCGCGCTCAAGGCCAATCCGTCGGGCGGATTTGCGCCTCCGCAGACGAGCTCCATGCTCGAAGGCGACGACGTCGGCTTCGGCGCCACCGCAGGGCTCCTGTGGCAGCCCTCGCCCGCGACCAGCATCGGGCTTGGATACCGCTCGGCCGTCGCCCACAAGGTGGAAGGCGACGCATCCATGGCCAATGGCCTGCTCACCACGGGAACGATGCTCGGAACGGTGGCGTTCTCGCCTGTCGATTTTGCGGCCAAGCTCGAGACGCCCGAGATGGTGACGCTGAGCGTGCGCCAGTCGATCGACGAAACGGTGCGCCTGCTGGCGACCGTGGAATGGACCAACTGGAGCCGTCTCGATACGGTCGACTTCAAGGCGACGCGCACGGGCGGCATCGCCGCGATGCCGTTCGCGGTCGGCCAGAGCCTGAACGTCCTCGACTTCCACTGGGACGACGGCTGGTTCTTTGCGGCCGGTGCCGAATGGGACTACGCGCCCCGACTGACGTTTCGCGCGGGCGCGGCTTACGAGATTTCGCCGATCCGCGATGCCGATCAGCGCAAGATCAACATTGCCGACAGCAACCGGCTCTGGCTCAGCGCCGGCGCGAGCTACACGCTTTCGGAGACGATGGCGGTCGACATCGCCTATACGCACATTTTCTTCGACGACGCCCCGATCGTGCAGCACACCACCTCGCCAGGCTCGGCCACGACGCCCGTCCGCGAATTCCGGGGCCACGCCTCGCAGGACGCCAACATCGTCGCCATGGCGCTGAAGTCGAAGTGGTGAGGCCGGCCCGCAGGGCACTGGGGCCTGCGGCATGCCCTCTGCCGGGACAGTGAGCCGGCGTTCGGCCGGGAGCGAGGAACTTCGGGCGTGCGGCCGGCGTTCGACCTGTCGAGTTTCATCGAGCGAACAGCCAGCCCCGGTTACCCCACGTGCAAACCCCGAACAAAGACCTGCGCGGCGGCTCGCCGGTGTGGGCGGACCGGACGCGCAACAGCGTCCGCCACCGGTCGCGGCTCCATCGCGAAGCCTGTGACGTGGCCGTCGTCGGCGCGGGCATCAGCGGCGCGCTGATCGCCCTCAAGCTGGCCGAGCGCGGCCACGACGTGGTGGTGATCGACCGCCGGCCGCCCTGTCGCGGCAGCACGTTTGCCAGCACGGCGATGATCCAGTTCGAATTGGATACGACGCTCTCCGAGCTCGCCGACAAGATCGGCGCGCGCAAGGCCGAGCGCGCGTACCGGAGATCGTTTCAAGCGGTCCGGGAGCTCGGCGAGCTGATTGCCCGCTACGGCATCGCCAGCGCCTGGAAGGAGCGCGGCGCCCTTTACCTCGCCGGCAACGCCCATGGCTGGCGCGCGCTCGATGCCGAAGCCCGCTATCGCGCAAAGATCGGCCTGCCGTCGACATTCCTCGATCGCGACGCTCTGAGGTCGACCTACGGCATCGACCGCACGGGCGCGATCGTGTCCGCCGGCGCGGCCGAGGTGAACCCGGTGCATCTCGCCGCCGAATGCCTGCGGCGGGCGCAACGCCTGGGCGCGCGTATTTATGCGCCGCACGAGGTCCAGCAGGTGACCTCGTACGCCCAGGGCGCCGAGCTCGAAACGACAGACGGCGCGGTGATCGCGGCGCGTCGCGTGGTGTTCGCCACCGGCTACGAGGTGGTGAGGGGCCTGCCGCGCGACAGGTTCGACATCATCTCCACCTGGGCGATTGCGACGAAGCCGCTGCCGCGAGAGGCGTTCTGGCCGGGCCGTTGCCTCATCTGGGAAGCCTCGGACCCCTATCTCTATCTCCGCACAACGAGCGACAATCGCATTCTCGCCGGCGGCGAGGACTCGCGCCTGAACGACGAAAAACGCCGCGATGCGGCCATCCCGAACAAGGCCGCCGCTCTGCTGGCGAAGCTCGAAGCACTACTGCCGGGCCGGAGCCTGACGATCGACTATGCCTGGTCGGGCGCGTTCGCCGACAGCCCGACGGGCCTGCCCTATTTCGCAGCGCTCGACGACAATCCCCATTGTTTCGCCGTTCTCGGCTGCGGCGGCAACGGCATCACCTTCAGTGTCATCGCCGCGAGCGTCGTGAGCGCCTGGGCCGAGGGTACCTCCGACCCCGACGCCGACCTCTTCACCTGAAGCTCGAGCCACCGCCCGACACCTTTGGGATCGGCTCGTCTATCCGATTGCATCAATCCGGCAGCACCTCGCAGGCGAGGCGCAGGGCGTGCACGATAGCGGCGTCGCAAATGTCCTCGCGGCTGCGCCCGGCGAAATCACAGACCATGTGCCGGAGCGTGCCGTCGCTCGTCGCCACCGCGATATGGACCAGGCCCACAGGGTTCCCATCCTCGTCCGGCTCGGGGCCGGCCACGCCCGTGATCGCGAGCGCGAGCGCGCAGCCGGTGAGATCGAGCGCTCCCCGCGCCATGGCCGTGGCGACGGGCGCGCTGACGGCCGTATGCGCATCGATCAGAGCGGCAGGCACGCCGAGGATGGCGGCTTTGTACGCCTTGGCGTAGCAGACGAACCCGCCGAAGAAGACATCGCCAGCCCCCGGCACGTGCGACAGAAGGTTGGCAAGAGCGCCGGCCGTGCAGGATTCCGCCGCTGTGAGCTGCAAATTGCGTTTGCGCGCCCGCTCCGTCAGCGCTTCGGCCAGCCGTGTCGCATCTCGCATCGTCGATGCTCCGTCGCTCTCGCTCGATCCCTGTTCAGGAACTCTCAGACCCGCGCAGCGTTCGATCGCCAGTTCTGAGGAATGCAACAATCGCCTCCGGCGTCCGCGGGTTTTCGCTCAACGTCGCACCGGCGAGGTCCCAACGAGGAGACCGACCGATGGCCGGCGTCGATTGGCAAAGCGTGTTCGTTCCGACCATCGGGCTTGCGGAGGTCGTGGTGCGCGGCACCATCATGTACCTCGCGATGTTCGTCATCCTGCGCTTTATCGCGCGCCGTCAGGCCGGCAACTTCGGCCCGGCCGATCTGCTGGTGATCGTGCTGATCGCCGACGCGGCGCAGAACGGCATGGGGAAGGACTATAGCTCCGTCACCGAAGGCATCGTGCTGGTCCTGACGATCGTGGGATGGGAGTACCTTCTCGACTGGCTGGCCTGGCGGTTCCCGGCCGTCCGGCCGTGGCTCAACGCGCCGCCTCTGAAACTGATCGAGAACGGAAAGCTGGCGCAGCACGCCATGGCGCGCGAGATGCTCTCGGAGGACGAGCTGGCCGGGCAGTTGCGCCAGCACGAGGTCGAGCATCCGGAAGACGTCCGCGTCGCCTATCTGGAAGGAGACGGCCGGCTCAGCGTGATCAAGCGTTGACGCAGAGCGCAACACCACCCGCGAAAGCGCGAGGAACACTTGATGCAGTCTCACGTTTAGGAGCGGCTCAGGGTTGTCCGTATCCAAGGAGACAACACGCATGAAAGCCCTCCTCTCCGCATTGGCGGCTGCAGCCGTCCTCTCCACGGCAACGATCGCATTCGCGGCAGACCCCGCCGGCCCGGCCGACAAGACGGATTCCGGCTCGCTGTCGTCAGGGGCCAAGGACGCCTCGCCCGCCACCAAGGACCAGGGCGAAAACGCGCCCGTCGGCAACGATGCAAGCTCAGGCGCCTCCACGGGCGATGCCGGCTCCGACACGCTGCCCGGCACCAAGAAGCCGATGAGCTCGGACCCTGCCGGCACGAAGAAGAACTAGGTTTGAGGAGTGCCCCCGGAGCCGATCCGGGGGCGTTCTATTTTGGGGTAGTGGTGTGAGCAATCGGACGCGCGTCAAGACATCGGAACGAAAAGCTTTCCCTGTTGATGAGCAACGCAAGATCGCCCTCGCGCTCGACCCCTCCGAGGTCGCCGCAGAGGAGGCGGGCCTCCGGTTCGTTTCCGACGCATCCCCCGGAATTTCGCGGACGAAACGGACCAAGCTGTTCCGATACGCCGGCCCCGACGGGCATCTGATCCGCGATCAGCGCACGCTGGCCCGCATTCTCGCCCTCGCCATTCCTCCCGCGTGGACGGACGTCTGGATCTGCCCGCAGGCCGACGGGCACATCCAGGCTACGGGCCGGGACGCGCGCGGACGCAAGCAGTACCGCTACCACGCGGACTGGCAGCGGGTGCGCGACGAGGCCAAGTTCGACCGGCTGATGGCATTCGGGCGGCTGCTGCCGAAGCTGCGCCGCACGATCAAGCGGGATATGTCCCGCACGGGCATCGGGCGGCGCAAGGTTCTGGCGACCGTCACGCATCTGCTCGAGACGACGCTGATCCGCGTCGGCAATCGCGAGTATGCCCGCGCCAACAAAAGCTTCGGCCTCACGACCCTGCAGGACCGGCATGTGTCGGTGCGCGGCACGCGCATATTTTTCAAGTTCAAGGGCAAGACCGGCAAGGAATGGCGGCTGGAGCACACGCATGCCCGCGTCGCGCGCATCGTGCGCACGTGCCAGGATCTGCCGGGGCAGCATCTGTTTCAGTACGAGGACGACGACGGCACGGCGCGCGAGGTGACCTCCCAGGACGTCAACAGCTACCTGCGAGAGGTCACCGGCATGCCGATTTCGGCCAAGGACTTCCGCACCTGGACCGGCACGGTGCTCGCCGCCATGGCGCTGTCGGAGTTCGACAAGGTCGACACCCAGGCGGCAGCAAAAGCCAACGTTCGGGCCGCGATCGCATCCGTTGCGCAGCGGCTCGGCAACACGGCCACCATCTGCCGCAAATGCTACGTTCACCCCGAGGTGCTCGCCTGCTACCTCGAAGGCGCGTTGCGCGACACGTTGAAACGCAAGGTCCGCAACGAGCTCAGAGATGACATCGCGAAGCTCCCCTCGGAGGAGGCCGCGACGCTGGCGCTGCTGCACGCACGCTTGAGCCGCGCCTAGCCGGCGCCAGTACGGGACGCGGGACAATCGCATGGACGGCTGGATCACGACGGCAATCGGGTTGGCGGCCGCCATCTGCACGACCGCGTCCTACATTCCCCAGGTGCGCAAGGTCTGGACGACGCGGGAGACGGATGACCTGTCGCTCAAGATGCTCGTCACCTTGGCCGTGGGGCTGTCGTTGTGGTGTCTCTACGGGATCGTGCGCGGCGACATGGTGATCATTCTCGCCAACGGCGCGAGCCTCGCCCTGGAACTGACCCTCGTCTACTGGAAGGTTGCAGGCATCGCGCCACGCGGGTCTTGAGCGAAATCCGAGTTGCTAGATCCGGGCGAGCAGCAGCCGCATTCGCGGCGGCAACGGCTCTTTCACGATCGGCTCGAAGCGGCGCAGCAGCTCCATCGCGATCCGTGCCGTGGCGGGCCGTGGCAAGGCGGGGCGGAGAGCCTCGCTGCGCCAGGCCAGGTAGCGCGGGCCGAAGCGGGCCTCGAGATCCCGCCGCTCGTAGTGGAGCGCAATCGCGATGTAGAGCGTGAGCTGGGTGGCGAGCAGCGCATGCCCGACGGTCATGTGAGGCGTCATCCAGAAACCCAGCAGAACGCCGACATACATGGGGTGCTCGAAATAGCGGTAGAGCCACGACGTTTTGAGCTTGAGGGGCGCCATCGGCCGCCCGAGAGACCAGGCGTACGCCTGCCGCAGCCCCAGAAGCTCCGTCACCCCCATCGCCAGCGCAGCCAGGAGAAGGATCAGCCAGCCCAGTCCGAAGCCGAACCAGATCAGGGCCTGTGCGGCATCGTTCTCGATCGACCAGACGACGGCCGGGATCGGCGTCCAGAAGGCGAGAAACAGGAAGCCGGCGAAGTTCGCGGCATGGACATAAGTCGCGCGCTCCAGGTGGGGCGGCATCACCGAGCCGAGCCAGCGCTTGAACGCCGGCCGCGCCATCACCGAGTGCTGCAGACAGAACACCGCGAGCAGGAGAGAGTTGGCGACCGCCGCGACGAGCGGGGACAACGTCGCCGCCCCCACGTCGACGGTCGGCTCGATCCAGGGATGGGATCGCTTCGGCAGGTTGCCGAGAAAGATCACGAACCAGATGAAGAATACCCACGTCCCCGCGAACGCGGTTGCCCCGAAGAGGAAGCCCAGGCTCTTGGCTGGGGAGCTGGGACGACCGTGCTCAAACGGTGGAGGAACTGCGACGTTCAACGGGAAACCCTTCCTGAGCTCTTCATGGGACGAGGCGCGCCTAGGCGGGACTCACGCCGCAAAAGCGTAGAGGACGAGCGGCACGAGGGCGCAGCCGATGAGGCCCGAGACGAACACCACGCGTTGCCAGGGCTTGCGCAGGATGATCTCGCCTTGTCGGGCCTCCTCCGCACTGAGCGTTTTGGGTCTCTCGTGTTCACTCATGGCACGATCTCGCTCGAAACATTGCGGCCTTTGCGCGGCCCTTGTGTTTCAGAACACGGCGCCGATGGCACGGTTCCCCGACGACTCCATCCGAGCTTTCGCAAGGACGAGCCGCGGAGTGGGGAGTCGGCATTGTCGGATCGCGACCCCGATCTCCGAGGGCTTCTTAAGGCGCGTTCAGAGACACACGCCGTCCTCGGCATGCTGCAGAAGCGAGCGGCTAGGGTCGGAACAGTCGAATAGGCGCGACCGCCCAGCACGATCCGTCACCTGCCGAGACGGCACTCCAGCCACCTTGACAGCCTACCATGTAGTAGGTAGATTGCCAGCATGATCCACACCGACACCAAATCCGCCCTTCTGTCCGAAGCCGAGGCGCTGATCCGCACCATGGGCTATGCCGCATTCAGCTATGCGGACCTGTCCGAGCGCGTCGGCATCCGCAAGGCCAGCATTCACCATCACTTCCCGACCAAGGAAGCGCTCGGCGCCGCCGTCATCGACACCTATCTCGAGCGCTTCGTCGCCGAGCTGGACGCATTGTCGCGACGCGCCATCAGCGCCAAGCGCAAGCTCCTGACTTATGGCGATTTCTTCGCCGCGAGCCTCCACGACGGGCAGATGCCGATGTGCGGTGCGCTTGCCGCCGATGCGGCCTATCTGCCCGCCTCGATGCAATCGCGCGTGAAGCGGTTCTTCGAGCTGCATCTCGCCTGGCTCGAGAAAGCGGTGGCCGAAGGCATGGCAGCCGGCGAGATCGCCCGCGGACAATCCGCCAAGGCGGCCGCTCTGCTGCTTCTCAGCACCCTGCAAGGCGCAAGCATCGTCGCGTGGGCGCTCAAGGATCCCTCCGTGGTCAAGCCCGCCTACCGGCAGGCCCTGGAGAGACTGACGACATAAATTTTTTGGCTCGGACGCCTACCTACTGGATGGATGGCTGGAAGGAACGGTCATGTGCACACCAGCGCAACTGCAGGGCCTCGCGACGGCGAGCGCAGGCGAGACGCACGCGCTGGCGCATGTGCTCGGCCGGTGCACGTGCCGCCGCACGCTTCTGAAATCGGCCCTGGCGTTCACGGCGGCGCCGCTGCTGGGCCGAATGCCCGCGCTGGCCGATACCCAACAGCTTGAAGTCAGCGAGATCGCCCCCGGCGTGTTCGTGCATCAGGGCCGCTATGAGCTGCAATCGCCGCAAAATCGCGGCGACATGTCCAACGCCAGCTTTGTTATCGGCAACGACGCCGTGGCCGTCATCGATACGCTCGGCAGCGCCAAGGTGGGCCGCGAGCTGCGCGCCGCGATCAGGGCCGTCACCGACAAGCCCATCCGCTATGTCGTCAACACCCACATGCATCCGGACCACGTGTTCGGCAACGCCGCGTTCAAGGACGACAACCCTGAGTTCGTCGGCCATCACAAGCTGAAGCGCGGGCTCGAAGCGCGGCGCGAGGGCTACATGGCGGCCAGCAAGGACATGCTCGGCGAGGACGCCTTCGCCGGATCGGAGATCATCCTGCCGACGCTCGCCGTCGAGGACACGCTGACCCTGGACCTCGGCGGACGCACGCTGGTGTGCGAAGCGCAAAAAACGGCGCACACCGACAACGACCTCGTCATCACCGACAGCAAGACCGACACCGCATTCTTCGGCGATCTGCTGTTCTCAGGCCATATCCCGACGCTCGACGGCTCGCTCCGCGGCTGGCTCGCGCTGATCGAGCAGCTCGAAGCGCGCAAGGCGGCCCGCGTCGTCCCGGGGCACGGGCCGCACGCCATGCAGCTCCCCGAGGCGATGCTGCCCGAGAAGCAATACTGGTCGGTCGTCGCATCCGACGTGCGCAAGCTCATCGAAGCCGGCAAGGACATGACGGAAGCGACGAAGACGGCCGGACAGTCCGAGCGCGCCAACTGGGCGATGTTCGATCAATACCACGTCCGCAACGTGACGGCGGCGTTCGCAGAGCTCGAATGGGAATAAGACAAAGCGGAGAGCACACAATGGAAACGCACAAGCGATCGATCAATCGGCTGGCAGGCCTCGCGGTGATGGCGATGGCCGGCCTTGCGCTGGCCCACAGCCCCGCGCGCGCCGAGGAGGACGTCTGGCCCTCGCTGCAGAGCGAGGTGTTCGGCACGCGGCCGATCAAGGAGGGCGACGGCGTTGTCGTTCTCGACGCGCCCGAGCGGGCCGAGGACGCCGCCGTCGTGCCGATCACGATCCGCGTTCCGCCCGCCGTCCAGGGCCCGCTGAAAGCGATGTGGCTGATCATCGACAAGAACCCCGCGCCGGTGGCGTTGGCCGTCAACTTCGGGCCGGCGGCAGGACAGGGCGGCGGCGAGCGCCGCTTCACCACGCGCGTGCGCATCGACACGTACTCCTACGTCCACGCCGTCGTCGAGACGGCCGACGGCGACCTGCACATGACGAAGGCGTTCGTGAAGGCGTCCGGCGGATGCTCGGCTCCCGCGCCCAAGGATGCGGACCGCGCCAGCGACGACATCGGCAAGACGCTGGTCAAGAGCTTCGATCCGGCCCTCGCCACCGCCACGCTGCGGGAAGCCCAGATCATGATCAAGCATCCCAACACCAACGGCCTGCAGATGGACCCCGAGACGCGCGCCTACGTTCCGGCCCGCTTCATCCGCGAGGTCACGGTGATGCGCGGCACCGATCTCGTCTTCAAGGCCGAGACGAGCTTCTCGCTCTCCGCCAATCCGAATTTCCGCTTCACCTATGACAACGGCAAGGACGGCGCGCTGGAGGTGACCTCGATCGACACCGACGAGACGACGTTCACCGCGCACTCCACCAAGGCCACCGTCACACAGTAAGTCGAACGCAGAAAGGAAAAGGAAAGAGCATGGCGTTGATGGATTGGAAGGGATTTCGCGAGGCGCTGCTGGGTCGCATCGGAGAGCTCGGCAAGCTGTCGCCGGATTCCGTCGGCGGCTATCTGATGGCCAGCGGCGCCGGCGCCAAGACTGGTCATCTGGACGAGAAGACCCGCCAGTTGATCTCCATGGCCGTGGCGGTCACGACGCGGTGCGACGGCTGCATCTCCGTTCATTCGCAGAAGGCCGTCGAGGCCGGCGCCACCCGCGAGGAGATCGCCGAAGCGCTTGGCGTCGCGATCGCGATGAACGCCGGCGCAGCGCTCGTCTACTCGGCGCGCGCGCTCGACGCGGTGGAGTCCGCCCGCTAGAGTGCTTCCGGAAAAGTGGGAACCGGTTTTCCGGTAAGAAGCACGACAAAACAAAAAGTGAGAGCCGTTCCCCGATTCCACTAAAATCGGAACGGCTCTAGGTCTCGAAGGGGACGGGCCGTCGCTTGGCGGCCCGTCTCGCACAGCGCGAGCATCGCGCGCGGGCAGAATGGCCAGCGGTCTTTCTCAACGCAACGCGCCCGCGCACGGCTAAGGCGCCGGCCGATACGTTCTCCTCATCATGAGTTTTGGAACAGGCGCGCACGCCGTCCGTTCCATGTCCGAAGGATGCTCGCCGAGCAACCGCTTGCGATCCTAAGGACGAGGACGATCCATGGACAGAACGCTCAACATCGTCGACGGCCCGGACAAGCCCGCGCTGCAATGGGCCGTGGCCTACATCGACAAGGGCCAAACGGTGACCTTCTGGCTGCAGGACGAAATCGTCGAAGCCGCGATTGATCGGATGGACGAGCTGGCAGGCTTCGACTTCACGCTGGCCGGCAGGATCGTACGCGGCCCGTTCAAGAACAGCGCATTCGATGGCCGCTACAGCGTGGCGACGCGCTCAGGCTCGCTCGCCGTCCGCTCCTAGAGTCCCGATGTCGTGCGCGTGCAGGCAGAGGCCGCGCGAATGGCATTCGCGTCCTCCGCAAAGGAAGAGCCCATGCCCTACACCTATCCTGACGAGCCCACCAACCGGCCAGACCCGATCCTCAAGAACGGCCGCAAGGCTCCCGATGCCCGGAAAAGCGCGCGATCGTACGCTCCGATCGTGCTCGCGGTTCTCGCGTTTCTCGGCCTCGCCACGGTCGCCGCGCTGACCACCAACGAATCCGAAGAGCAGGTGGAGCGCGGTAAGGCCGCCCAGCAGGCCGACCGCTGAGACCGCGGGCCGAACACGGAACAGGGCTTCGCCGCATCGCGTTAGGGGATTGTAACGACCGTAAATCCCCTGAGGAGTTCAGATCATGGCCGCCCTTGTCGTCGCATTCGGCGTCGCTCTTCTGGCCGGCATCGCCGCCCTGCTCATCCAAAAGACGGGCGTCATTCCTCCGCCGCACTGAAGGAAGGATCTCAAATGGACCTGACAATTCTGATGAATTTCGTGGCGCCGTTCCTGCTGGGCGCCGCCATCGCCTACATGATGATGCGGACGAGGCGCGTCGACTGGAACCAGCGCGAAAAGACCAACCGCGCCACCGAGGAAATCTACGACGCGACGGATCGCGATCGCGACCGGCGCGAGCACCCCAATCGTAACGCCCCGTAGCACGCGCGGCGCGCGCACCTTCCTCGTCCGCCCTTGCCGCGTGTGCCCGTGCGACCCTCGTCCGTCCTGCGAGAGCCCCATGCGAGACAACGACACCTCTCCTCCGGCAGCCGATCTCCCGGCCTACGACGCAGACTTCAGGATCGCGTTTCTCTTCGAAAGCCGGAACGGGGCGCTGCTGGGCGTCAGCCTCGACGAAACGGGCTCGAACCTGCCGGTCGAGAGGCAAGACCGATGGACGCTCAAGACCAGATTTCGTCTCGGCGTTCACGCGGCTCTGCCGGTGGAGATCGATCCGGAGCCGATCCTGCGCGGTCTGAAAGCACGCGGCTACTTCATCTGGCCGGCGCAGCGGACGTTGCCGTTCGGGACAGCGCAGTAGACCAAACGCAAGGCCAAACTCCTGACGCAGCACAGCCCGCCATAGCGCCGTTGTGAACGCGCTGTCATTGACAGGCCGCCCTTTCATGCCCATTCTTTAGGCATGGGCACGCACGGTTACTATCTGAAGCTCCCTCGGGAGGATCAAGAGGCCGCAGGCTTCTAGCCCGGCGTGCGTGCGTCAACGCCGGGATTCGTCATCTCCACATTTTGAACTTCGTCTCGCGCTCCCCGCGCGAAGAAGCACGCACGTGCGCCGCGATGGCGCGCGCTCCGTGCTCATGAGGACTGTCATGAACTTCCATCCTCCCACCAACGCTCTGCCCCCCATCGTCCTGAGCGAATCCGAGGAACGGCGCCTCAGCGCGCTCGCAACGGCCTCCGCGCTGACCGGCCGCTCGCAATCCGTCGCCCGCGCCCTGCTTGCCGAAATCGAGCGCGCCGCCGTCGTGCGCGACAGAGAGCTCCCGAAGGGCGTTGTGCGCATGTATTCGTGGGTCGAATTCGCGGTCGACGGCAAGGATCAGCGCTGCGTGCAGCTCGTCTGGCCCGGCGAAGCGGACATCGCGCGCAACAAGGTGTCCGTGCTGACGCCCATCGGCGCCGCGCTGATCGGCATGTCGCCCGGCACGACCATTCCGCTGCTGGGACACGATGGCCAGCCCCACAGGCTGACTGTGGTCAAGATCGTGCGCCACCAATCGAGCGCGGACGATGACGAGCAGCCCACGGAATGAGTGCGGCGAGCGGAGATTCGGGGGCCGGCCCCGCCGGCGACACCCCTGGAAAGGCAGGGGCGGACCAGCCGGCCGGCGAGCCCCGCCCGGGGCTGATAAAAAAATGTTCAACCCGCCTAAAAATTAGGCTACGTCACCCCCGCAAATCTCCACTTGGAAGCGTGACGACAGTGATCCACATCGACGAGAAGCTAGTGCCCGTTCTGGCGGAAGTTCTGCACAGAAACGCGGGCGAGGAAGAATTTCATCAAGCCGTCAAGGAAGTTCTGAGCAGTCTGGGACGCGTGGTCGCCAAGCGCCCGCGCTACGCCAGCGGCGCCCTGATCGAGCGGCTGTGCGAGCCGGAGCGGCAAATCATATTCCGCGTTCCCTGGGTGGACGACGCCGGGGAGGTGCGGATCAACCGCGGCTTCCGCGTGCAGTTCAATTCGGCGCTCGGACCTTACAAGGGCGGCCTGCGCTTCCATCCGTCCGTGAACGTCGGCATCATCAAGTTCCTCGGCTTCGAGCAGACCTTCAAGAACGCGCTCACCGGCATGCCCATCGGCGGCGGCAAGGGCGGATCTGATTTCAATCCGCGCGGCCGCTCCGACGGCGAGATCATGCGGTTCTGCCAATCGTTCATGACGGAGCTGCATCGTCATTTGGGCGAGCATGTCGACGTGCCCGCCGGCGACATCGGCGTCGGCGGCCGCGAGATCGGCTACATGTTCGGCCAGTACAAGCG
The DNA here is from genome assembly GCA_964386545.1 of uncultured Hyphomicrobium sp. Lineage (GTDB taxonomy): Bacteria > Pseudomonadota > Alphaproteobacteria > Rhizobiales > Hyphomicrobiaceae > Hyphomicrobium_C. The sequence goes on along the minus strand of CAYLSI010000013.1, from coordinate 5,653 downwards.
CCTCACGAACCGTTACGAGGCCGGCGTGCTGACCGGCAAGGGCCTCGCCTACGGCGGCTCGCGCGCCCGCACGGAGGCGACCGGCTACGGCGCGACCTACTTCGTGCAGAGCATGCTGGGCACCAAGGGGCAGTCGTTCGACGGCCGCCGGGTTTCCGTCTCGGGATCGGGCAACGTGGCCATCTACGCCATCGAGAAGATCACCGAGTTCGGCGGCAAGGTCGTCGCGTGCTCGGACTCGAACGGCTATGTCGTCGACGAGCAGGGCATCGACCTGGCGCTCGTCAAGGAGATCAAGGAGGTCCGTCGCGGCCGCATCTCCGAGTATGCGACCGCCAAGCCGGGCGCGCGCTACATCGACGGCGGGTCGATCTGGGATGTCCCGTGCGAGGTCGCGATGCCGTCGGCCACGCAGAACGAGCTGACCGGCAAGGATGCGCGCACGCTCGTGAGCAACGGGATCGTGGCCGTCGGCGAGGGCGCGAACATGCCCTGCACGCCGGAAGCCGTGCGCGTCTTCTCGGAGGCGGGCGTACTGTTCGCGCCAGGCAAGGCGGCAAACGCCGGCGGCGTGGCCACCTCGGCGCTCGAGATGCAGCAGAACGCCTCGCGCGATAGCTGGACGTTCGAGCAGACCGAAGCGCGTCTCGCGGACATCATGCGCGACATCCACGACCGCTGCGCGGAGACCGCCGCCGAATACGGCGCGCCGGGCGACTATGTGCTCGGCGCGAACGTCTCGAGCTTCCTGCGCGTCGCGGAAGCCATGGAAGCCCTCGGCGTCATCTGACCGCCTCGGGCCGACAGGACGATGCCCAGCCCCGCGGTACCGGGATGGGCATCGCCCGAAGCATTCCACACGCAGGCTTTACGCTCTCCGTACCCTCGTCCCCCAAGGGATGAGGGTACGATGACCGCGCGCGCAATGCGCCGCGCGCCTCAGCATGTCCGCTGCCCTATGCGTCCACTTCTCTATGTCCGCCGCGGCGGACAATGCCTGACCGTCGACACGCTTGCGCCACGATCCGCGACAGAACGAGAAAGCCGGCCCTGGTGCATCCATTGCCCGCGCATCGCCAGCGCCACGCAGCACGGACAACCGCCCCCTCTCGTTTCACATCCCACGCATTCTGGCTGCGCATGCCATGGCCCGCATCCACGGCGCACCACGGCGCCTGCCGGGCCAACCGGCATCCCGCCGCGGGCGACGTACATTTTCGATGAGTTCGAAAGGCTTAGAGTGGCTGGGGGACTAGGATTCGAACCTAGACAGGCAGAGTCAGAGTCTGTCTACATGCCAAAACACCAGGAAACATCCGACGACATATCGTGTTTTAATTTGCTGCAATATCAATTTATTGCGTGATCATATTTACACCTTGTCGCACGCCATGACGCTGCCCATTTTGCGTCCACAGTGCGTCCATGGACGCAAGGCGCAAGACAGGGAATATCGCCGTGCTCAACGATCTCGTCGTTCGCAAGCTCGCAGTTCCGGCCAGCGGCGTAGCGCAATTTCCAGACGGAAAGATCCCCGGCTTCGGCGTGCGCGTGACCGCCAGCGGGGTCAGGTCGTTCTATCTCGCCTACCGCTATAAAGGGCGCACGCGCCGCATGAGCCTGGGGCGGTATCCTTTCACCCCCTTAAGCGCGGCGCGCACCAAAGCCCATGACGCCGTAGCCCAGCTCGGTAAAGGCATCGATCCGCAGCGCGAGCGGGCGCAACGGCGCGACACGTTCGCTGCCGCGCTCGATGATTTTATCGACGGGTACTGCAAGAAGCACAATCGACCAAGCACGGCGGCCGAGACCGAGAAGCTGCTGCGGTTCTATTTCCTTCCAGCACTGTCGCGCCGCGCGCTGCGGGATCTCGAAAAATCCGACCTGACCGATGTGCTGGACGGCATCGTGGAGCGGGGAAAGATGTCTGCCGCCCGGCACGCATTTGCAGCCATCCGCAAATTCATGAACTGGTGCGTGGATGAAGGCCTGATCGAACAAAGCCCGTGCGCGGGCCTGAAGGCACCCGGCAAGCACAAGAACCGCGACCGCGTGCTCGATGAGGATGAGATCGCGCGCTTCTGGCGGGCAACTTCAAAATGTGACGACACGGCGGACATCGTCATGCGGCTGCTGTTGTTGACCGGGCAGCGCTGCGGCGAGGTCTGCGGCATGGCCTGGGACGAGATCGACGACAAACACGCATTATGGACTATTCCCGGCGATCGCACGAAGAACCACAAGCCACATACGGTGCCACTGACGCCCTCCACGCTCGCCTTGATAGCGTCGGTGCCGCGCACGACGAGCCCGCTTGTGTTTCCCGCGCGCGGCAAACCCGAGCAGCCCTATGCGGGGTACACCAAGCGCAAGCAGGCCCTCGACACAGCCGAAAAACTCTCCGGATGGACTCTTCACGATCTGCGGCGCACGGCTGCAACCGGGCTGGCGCGTCTCGGCGTGGACCCGCATGTCGTTGAGCGCATCCTCAACCACGCATCCGGCACCTTCGCCGGTGTCGCCGGCGTATATAACCGATTCAAATATGTCGAAGAAATGCGATCAGCCCTGCGGCTCTGGGATGATTATCTGCGATCCATCGAGGGTGAGAAACGCCTGGACGGCCAGGGCCGGTAAAAAGATCGTCCTGAAATTGCATCGCAGAATATGCGCCGGAGCGGTTGCCTGTAAAATTCAAATATTTATTGGTCATGCGATGTTGAACTATGTGTTTGCATGATTACGCACGTTTAATGCGAAAGCGCAGAGCATTGATTCGATTGCTATTGACAGGAATGTCACGCTGAATAATCTTGGTAAAGGTGACTTTAAAGTCACTTAGTTTGGGCCGCTGCCGGCAAGATTTTGTTTTGCCGGAATTCTTATAACTTCATCGCCAATCAGTCCGGAAACACTCTTTCCGGGCCAGCCGGAGGTTACTCAAATGACGACGACGATCTTGCTGCTGATAAACACGGTCACCGCCGCGTCCGTCCACGCCCATGAGGAAGCGATACTCCCGGAAGGATGCCAAGATGGAAGCTGAAATCATAGTCGTCGTTTACGATTCTGTCCGCACCGAACCTTTTTATCGTCCCACCTACGTCCTCTTCCAGAAAACCGAGCGCACTGAGCGCGGCCGGAAATTTCATGCGCCGCCGGAACGTGCCTACTAGAGCGCTGCCTTTGCGCCGCTTCTGAAAGAAGCGCTGCGCGCAGCCGGCAGGCACTTTGACTTTCCCAAATCCGATCATCGCGTTTCGCCGGAAATTCCGGCGTCGATCGACATCCCTTTCCTAAAAGCAAGCTGCCGATGCGCTCGGCGGCAAAGGAGGAGTATTGCCATGGAACAAGTCCGGTCTGGCCGCTCTGGGTCTGCACATTCTTTCGCTCATCACCTCGTCATCATTTCTAGAAAAGAGCTTGGCGAGTTGGTGCCATACACGATGACGCATATCGCGCGGCTGGAGCGGGCCGGGAAGTTCCCCAAACGCCTTCGCCTTGGTGCAGGCCGCGTAGGCTGGCTGCTCATCGAGGTGGAGAATTGGATCAACGCCCGGCTGGCCGAGCGCGACGCGCCGGAAAGGCGCGGCGAGGACGATGATCTTGAATAGAGCCTCGTGCCCCCGCGCTTCTGGCGCGGGGGCGCGTCTTGATAGTCCCCGATCAAGTACGGAGTCTGACATGTCACCCCATTTTGAAGCCGCCGCGCATCTGTTGCGGCTGCTTACAGGCTCGGGCCTGACCATTCCGAAGGACGTCGATTGCCGGCATGCCGTGTTCAGGATCGCCGCCGTGCTCGACGATGTTGCGGCTTGCCGGGAACGCGTCGTTCATGCCGATGCCGCGCGTTTTATACTCGGCGAGTTGGAGTGCCATGGCTTCGCCAAGTGCTCCAAAGCCAGGCGCACGAAGATCCTGGCGATGATCGGCACGGCCGTGGGCAATGTCGATACGATGCGCATGGCCCGGTCGCAAAAGTGAGAAAATGGGCGGCGGCCGCTGGAGGCCGCCGCCCTATGGGATTCTGTTGGGCGTGAAAAGTGAGAAATTGGGCGGCGCTCACAAGTTCCGGGCAAGTCGATCTCCGTGATTGACGGAACCGCGCCGCCTTCGCCATCCTTGTTTCGTGAGATCGTTTTTACCCCCCGCCTTTCTTCCGGAAATCCACGAGCAGGCGCCCGTGAAATCCGCGCGTCCCTTGCTCGCGACCGATGTGAAGGTGACCGGGGAGCCGCTCGATCCCAACCATATGGGCCGCATCATCAAGCCCCGCGAACTGGTCGAGCTCGTGGAGCTGACGCCGCTGAGCCGGACCGAGACCGTTCTGTTAAATCAGCTTCTCGCCCATGCCTGGAACAACATCCTGACCGTCAACGTGCATAAGGTGCTCAAGGCCAGCCTGCGCGGGACACACGAAAGCAACGACAGGCTGGATGAGGCGCTCGACACGCTAATGAGCGCCTGGGCCAAAATCCTGGTCATCGACCCGGACACCAAGGAAAAAGCTTATATCCGGGTGCATCTGCTCGGCACCAACAAGATCGATCACAGGAAGGATGGGTATTTCCATTATACCTTCCCTCCGGACCTCCTGGCCGTCATCACGCGCAGCCGCGCCTGGGCCTCGATCAAGACCCACATCATGTACGCACTGCGCTCCAAATATTCGATCCGGCTTTACGAGCTGGTCGAGCGGCGCATCAACATGGTCAAGCAATCCGAGGAGTTCGCGGTGGAGGAATTGCGCGGCCTGCTGGGCGTGCCGGAGGGCAAGCTCGAGCGCTTCGCCGATTTCAACAAGCATTGCCTCAAGCCGGCGCTCGAGGAGGCCAACCAGATGACCGATTTCGTCATCGAGGTCATGCCGATCAAGAAGGGCCGCACGGTAGAGAAGCTCTACATGTACTGGAACAAGAAGACGCCCAAAGAGCTCAGGCGGGCCCACGAGGAGCGCGAGCGCAGCCGCGTGGGACGCAAGGCGCGGCGCGATGGGACCACAGAGCTGGTCCAACTCGACATGACATAAGACGACGCCCAATTTCTCACTTTTGGGAGCACGCGGGTGGCGGGCCGCCCAAAGTCTCACTTCAACACGCCCAAGTCCTCACTTGTCGCCGCCCAACTCCTCACGCGAATCCGCCCAATATCTCACCTATCCCGCCCTTTCTCTCACTTTACGTTCGATAAGGCCTTGATCGAGCGGCCAGATCCGGCGCCTGAATCAGAATAGTGAACATTAGAAAAAGAGAAGGTCAGTAGGCTTGATCCAGGAAGCCGCCAAGTCCCCTTCCCTTCTCCGCCAGTGCGAGAGCTAAGACCGCATTGCTCGGCGGGATGGGCGTGCAGCAACCGCCAGTGCAAGAAGCCCCCTCACCTGGCGCGTGGTAGGCGTGTGAATGCGCGACGCATTTGACAGCCTCCGGGCTTTGAGAGCCAGCTTGACGGTTAAGAGGGCGTTCGTCACCCTTGCGAGGTAAATGATCGCCGATCCCGTTCTTATCGCTTACACCGCCCGCCGCATGAAGTCCGGCAAGGGTGTCTCATGGGTCCGGATTGGCCAGGCCTTTCCGCATGAGCGCGGCGCGGGACTTACCGTGATCCTCGACGCCACGCCGGTCGATGGCCGCATCATTCTTCTGGAGCGCGACGA
>CAYLSI010000012.1:0-74711 GCA_964386545.1 uncultured Hyphomicrobium sp. | reverse complement strand
GAAGCGCGGCTTGAAGCGGTCCTGCACGTACCAGAGCACGTCGGCCAGCACGAGGCGGCCCTCGGCGTCGGTGTTCAGGTTCTCGACCGTCTGGCCCGACAGCGAGACGACGATGTCGCCCGGACGGATGGCCGAGCCGGACGGCATGTTCTCGACGATGCCGATGGCGCCGATGGCGTTGACGGGCGCCTTGCGCTCGGCGAGCGCCACCATGAGGCCGACGACGGCCGCGGCGCCCCCCATGTCGCCCTTCATGTCCTCCATGCCGGCGGCGGGCTTGATCGAGATGCCGCCCGTGTCGAACACCACGCCCTTGCCGACGAAGGCGAGCGGCTTGGCGCGCTTCGACTTGGCGCCGTTCCACTGCATGATGGCGACGCGCGCCGGGCGCACGCTGCCCTGCGCCACGGAGAGCAGCGTGTTCATGCCGAGCTCTTTCAGCGTCGCGTCGTCGAGGATCTCGACCTCGAGGCCGAGGCTCTCGAGCTCCTTGACGCGGTCGGCGAACTCGATGGGACCGAGCACGTTTGCCGGCTCGTTGACGAGGTCGCGCGCGACGCAGACGCCGGTTGCGACCGCGCGCTTGGCTTCGAACGCCGCGCGGGCCTTGTCAGGGTCGGCGCAATGGATCGTGAGCTTCAATCCGTTGGTCTTGCCGTCGCCGTTGGCGCCCTCTTCCCCGTTCTTCTTGGTGAGGTACTTCTTGAACGCGTAGTTGCGCAGCATGGCGCCGAAGGCGAGATTGGCCGCCAGCGCATCGGGCTTGAGATCGGCGCCGACGACCTCCGCGACGAGGCTCGCCTCCGTCGCCTTGCGGGCCGTGAGCTGGCCGAGCGCGTAGCCGCCGAGGCCCGCCCAATCGGCTTCCGTCAGCTCGCCTGCCTTGCCGGCCCCGATCACGACGAGGCGCTGCACGTCCAGCTTGGGGGCGGCGAAAATCTCGATCGACGATTTGGACTTGCCCTTGAAGTCGGCGGCTTCGGCGGCCTTGAGCAGGTAGCCGCCGCTCTTGGCGTTGAGCGCCTGGACGGCCGGGGACAGCGAGAGGTCTTGCGCCGTGAAGACGGCGGCGGTTGCGGCGAGATCCGCATCCAGGCGTGCAAAGGTAATATCGAGCGGGGTCGTCATCGGGGGAAATTGCTCCTCAAGGAACGGGCGGGCCGGTCTCACACGAACGCGCTCGGGTTGCGCGCGTCCGGTCCGGGCCATCGGCCGGGTGCGGTGAGCCGTACTGTGGCGGGTGGTTTTTCGATCTTCGACCTGAAAATTAGACGCTTGCCCGGGAAGTGCAAGGCGGGGACTGCGAAAAGCCTGAACGGCTCGGCTCCGAGCCCCCTGCTCTTTCGCCGCCGGTGCGCCGTCGGCCAAGCTTGTGCGGCGCACAAGCGGCTTGGATCAGGGCCGAAATTCCGCCATTGTGACATGGAAACGAAGGCAGCGAACCGGGTTCGGGGGATCGGGGACCGTGCCGCCAGGCAATTCAAGCATCGAGGCTCGTGACCGCGCGCTCGCGGGGCCTGCGGCCCCGTGCGCCGGGAGCCGCCCGCGTCCCGAGCGGGGCGCGGCATGAGAATCTTCTCCCGCTACGTCTTCCGGCAGACCACCGGCGCGCTGCTGCTGGTGCTGCTGTCGCTGACCGGCATCGTCTGGATCTCGCTCGCGCTCCGCGAGCTCAACGTCGTCACCGGACAGGGGCAAAGCGCCCTCACCCTCATCAAGATGACGACGCTCGGCCTGCCGAGCTTCATCGCCGTCATCACCCCCTTCGCGCTCCTCATCACGGCCATTCACACGCTGAACCGCCTCAACAGCGACAGCGAGATCATCGTGCTGACGGCCTCCGGCGCGACGGCCTGGACGATCACCAAGCCGCTCGTCGCGCTGGGGTTGATCGTCGTCGCCTTCATCTCGGTCGTGAATCACCTGGCGATGCCCTGGAGCCTGCGGCTGCTCAAGGACATCGCCATGGACGTGCGCACGGACCTCCTGGCGCAAGTGATCCAGCCGGGGCGATTCTCATCGCCCGAGGTCGGGCTCACCTTCCATATCCGCGAGCGGCGCAACGACGGGACGCTGATGGGCCTCGTCATGCACGACGTGCGCGACGCCAAGCAGGCGCAGTCCTATCTGGCCGACCGCGGCGTCATCGTGAAGGACGAGAACGGGGCGTACCTGTTCATGATGGACGGGCACATCCTGCGTCGCGAAGGCGGGCTCACCGAGCCGACGCAGATCATCGCCTTCGACAAGTACGCGGTCGACCTCGACCGGCTCGAGGAAAAGACCGAGGGCCCGGTGGAGCTCAAGGCCCGCGAGCGGTATTTCGACGAGCTGGTCAATCCCAACCCGAAGGAAGCCTCGTTCGCCCGCGAGCAGGGCCGCTACCGATCCGAGTTGCATGAGCGGTTCTCGGGCGCGCTCTACCCCCTCGCCTTCGTGCTCATGGCCATTGCCGTCGTGGGCCAGGCGCAGAGCACGCGCCAGAACCGCAACATGCGGATGGGGCTCTGCTTTTTGGCGGGCGTCGGCATTCGGCTCGCGGGGCTCGGCGTCAACAACGTGGTGACTCTCAACGCGTCTGCGGTGCCGCTGCTCTATGCCATTCCGCTGGCCGCCATCGGCCTCTCGCTCTACCTCATCGTGCGCGGGGCGCGTCCGCGGCGGCCCAATCCCACGGTCGAGCGGCTGGTCGATGCCCTCACCGCCTTTGGGGAGCGTCTCAAGCAGCGCTTCAGCCGCTCGCGCACGGCATTGGCCGAGACCGGGGCGGCCCCATGAGCTCCTTTTTCCGGTCGACGGTGTCGGTCTACATCGGGATGCGGTTCCTGGTCGCCATTTTCGGCGTCTTCGCGCTCTGCACGGTCTTGATTTTCATGATCGATTTCGTCGAGCTGCTGCGCCAGGCGGGCAAGTACGGCAGCGTGCCGGTGCCGGTGCTGGCCTGGATCACCATGCTGCGGCTGCCGGCCTATACGGAGATCCTGCTGCCGTTCGCCGTGCTCGTCGGCTCGATCAGTGCGCTGCTCATGCTCGCCCGCAAGAGCGAGCTGGCCGTGATGCGGGCGGGCGGCATGTCGGTCTGGCAGATCCTGCGGCCGGGGCTCGTCGTGGCGCTCGCGCTCGGCCTCTTCAGCACGGTCGCCTTCAACCCCCTGGCCGCGACGGCCCGCGACGAATCCGAAAAAGCCTTCTCCAAGGCGTTCGGGCGCGAGTCCCGCCCCTTGGGAAAGGGCGCTGCGGGCACGTGGCTCCGGCAGGACGGCACCGACGGGCAGTCGGTGCTGACCGCGGCGCTGGCCCGCGAGAAGGGCGCCGTGCTGGTCTCGGTGACGGCCTTCGTCTACGACAGATCCGGCCGCTTCGCCGAGCGGATCGACGCAGCCGAGGCGCGGCTGGAGGACGGCTTCTGGGTGATGACTCAGGCGCTGGTTTCGCGCATGGGGCGGGAGCCCGAAAAATTCAATTCCTACTTGCTTTCGACGTACCTCACGCCGGAACGCGTCGTCGACGCCCTAGGGACCGTGATCTCGGTCTCGTTCTGGGAGCTTCCGGACCTCATTTATGTAGCGGAAAAGGCAGGCCTTTCTTCAGAGCGCTTGCGAATCCAATATGAGCTGCTGCTCAGCCGTCCCTTCCTGTGCATGGCGATGGTCTTTTTGGCCGCGACTGTGTCGTTGCGGTCATTCCGCTCCGGGGGCATCCAGACTATGGTCGTTACTGGAATGGTGGGGGGCTTTGGGTTCTTCCTTTTCGCGGAGATTTCAAGGCAAATCGGGACTGCGGGCCTTGCGCCGATCTGGGCGGCGGTTTGGGTTCCGGTGCTTCTCGCAATCCTCGTTGCAGTTACGGTGCTCTTGCACCAGGAGGACGGCTAAGTGATGCGTGTTGCGCGCAAATTGCTGCCGACATGCACTGCGTTTCTCGCCTCGTGTTCCCGCCGACCGGCGCTGGAACGCGGGTTTTCTCGCGTGTTCGCAACGCTCGTCACGACACTGGCCGCGCTCGTGGCCGTCGGCGCCGCCGTCCCCGTCCTCGCGCAGAATTCGTACCGGGAAACCAACACTTACCAGGACACCTCGGCCTTCCCGAAGCAGCCGGGTGGCATCTTCGGCACGCCGCAGAAGGTCGACAAGACGCTGCCGCTCTATCTCCAGGGCGACGAGCTGATCTACGACACCAAGGGCAACCGCGTGATCGCGCGCGGCAACGTCGAGATCTATTACAACAAGAACGTGCTGACGGCCGACCAGGTCATCTACGACCAGGGCGCCAACACGCTCACGGCCTCGGGCAACGTCGAGCTCAAGGAAGCCAACGGCAACATCATCCGCGCCGACAGCTACACGCTGACCGACGACTTCCGCGACGGCTTCGTGCAGTCGCTCTCGGTCGTGACGCGCGACGACTCGCGCATCACTGCCGAGCGCGGCGAGCGGCGTGAGGGCAACGTCACCGAGTTCTCGGGTGCCACGTTCACGGCCTGTAAGAGCGAGGGCAACGTGCCGCCGCTCTGGTGTATCGGCGCCAAGCGCATCATCCACGATCAGCAGGCCGCGACGATCTCGTACCAGGACGCCGAGTTCAAGTTGTATGGCGTGACGGTGGGCTACCTGCCCTACTTCCAGCACCCGGATCCGTCGGTGAAGCGCAAGAGCGGCTTCCTCGCGCCGACGTACGGCAACTCGGACGACCTCGGCCTCTTCGTCGAGCTGCCGTATTATTTCGCGCTGTCGCCGAGCTACGACTTCACGTTCCGCCCGCGCTTCATGACCGAGCAGGGCGTGCTGTGGCAGGGCGACTGGCGCCAGAAGCTCGCGAACGGCGAATACTCGATCACCTTCGCGGCGATCGACCAGGACTGGACGAAGCTGCCGAACGTGGCCGCTGCGCCGGGCGCCGCGCAGAGCCTCGACGGCTGGCGCGGCAGCCTCGAGACGCGCGGCCGCTTCTCGCTTTCGAGCTGGTGGAGCTACGGCTGGGACGTGACGATCGAGAGCGACGACTCCTTCCGCCGCTTCTACAAGCTCGACAGCGTGCTGCTGACGGACCGCGTCAACGACCTCTGGCTCGTCGGCATGTCCGAGCGGAACTACTTCAGCGCGAAGATGTACCAGTTCGGCGGCCTGCTCGTGAACGACACGGATGAGTCCGAGTCGCTCGTTCACCCGGTCATCGACCACAACTACGTGTTCCAGGATCCCGTGCTCGGCGGCGAGCTGTCGTGGAAGTCGAACGCGCTCAGCCTGTCGCGCTCGGACGTGCGGAGCGGCAATGGCCTCATCACGCAGGACATGAACCGCGTGGTCACGGAAGTGAAGTGGCGCCGCCGCTTCACGGACGCCATCGGCATCACCTATACGCCGTTCGGCGAGCTGCGCGGCGACATCTATCAGATCAACTACGAGGACCCCTCCGACCCGCTGACGGCGAACCTCGACGACACGTTCGTGCGTGGCCTGGCCACCGGCGGCGCGACGGTCTCCTATCCGTGGGTCGCCAACGTCGGCTCGACCTCGCATGTCATCGAGCCGATCGGCCAGATCGTGGCCCATAACGCGAGCGTCGAGCAGAACGGCCTGCCGGTCGAGGACGCCAAGAGCCTCGTCTTCGACGACACGAACCTGTTCGCGACGTCCAAGTTCTCCGGTTACGACCGTCTCGAGACGGGCGTGCGCGCCAACGTCGGCCTGCAGTACACGTTCCAGGGTCCGGTCGGCTACACCCGCATTCTGGCGGGCCAGAGCTTCCACCTGAGCGGCGACAACGCCTACAACGAGGCGACGACGGCGTTCAACACGCGGAACGGCCTCGAGACGGACGAGTCGGACTACGTGCTCGGCGTCTATCTCGCGCCGACCGACATCTTCCGCGTGATCGCGCAGTCGCGCTTCGACGAAGACGACATGACGCTGCGGCGCGAGGACATTACGGCCAGCTTCAACTTCGGCCCGCTCATGGCCGCGGCGACCTATACGTACGGCCAGGTGTTCGACGACGTGACGTCGGTCTACCGCGAGCAGGAGGACATCCTGGGCTTCGCCGCGTTGCGCCTGACCGACCGCTGGACGCTGTCGGGCTCGATCCGCTACGACCTCGACCAGGCGCGGGTGCTGACCGATTCGATCCGCCTCGCCTATCTCGACGAGTGCTTCATGCTGAGCGCGACCTACAGCGAGACTTACATCGACGATCCGCTCCGCTTCATCGAGCCTGACCGGACGCTCATGCTGCGCTTCGAGCTGAAGCACCTGGGCGGCTTCAACTACCAGACGAACGTCGTCGACTTCCTCGGCGGCGAGGACGCCTCGGTGCCGACGAGCGCCAACTAAGCGCGACCGCCAACTCACACGCGCGGCACCAACGGACAAGCGCGGGTGATTCCCCGCAGGCCGCGGCCCGCCCGGGGCGCAGTAAGCTTAATGCCGGCAACGGGCTCAAGATCCTCAAGAAAGCGCGCGAAATGCCGGCCGTGCTGCGTCGCCATGGCCTCGCCACGTTGGTGTGGATAAGAGCGACTGAGTTTGCGAACGTTTCGCCGCCGGGTATGGTGTCGGTGTTCGGTGCGCCGGGCCGATTGCCGGTCTCCGGCCGCGCTTCGCCGTTCAACGCCCCGCGATGTGCTGACGAGATTGCGCCATGGTTACGCTCGCCCTTCAGCGATTGATCGCCTCGACTGCCGCTCTGGCCTGTGCCGCGCTCGCGGCCGCGGGACCGTGCGCTGCAAATCCGCGTAACGAGCAGCAGGCGGCTGCGGCGCGCGGCACCGGCAATGTCGAGCTCGTCAATCCGGCCGAGAGCGGGAAGATCACGCGCCGCAAAGGTGCGCAAGGCATCGCCATCCTCGTCAACGACGAGCCGATCACGGTCTACGAGATCGAGCAGCGGGCCTCGTTCCTGGCGCTGCAGGGCGGTGGCGGGGGCGATGCCTTCAAGGCCAAGGCCGAGGCGCGCTGGAAGTCCATCATCAAGGACCCGAAGACGAACGAGCGCTTCAAGCAGATGCTGCAGAAGAGCAACGTGCAGACGCAGGAAGAGGCGCGCGCGCTGCAGACGAAGTTCGTCAAGCAGCTGCAGCAGGACATGATCGCCCAGTTGAAGCGCGAATCCCGCGCGGGCGCGGTCGCGGGCTCCAAGGTCAAAGCCGAGCAGGAGCTGATCGAGGAGAAGATCAAGCTGCAGGAGGCGCGCCGTCTCAACGTGATCACGGAAGACGCCGAGGTCGACAAGATCATCTCCGGCATCGCCGAGCGCAACAAGATGAACCTCGAGCAGTTCGGCAAGCACATGAAGGGCATGGGTGTCGACATCAACACCATGCGGGCGCGCTTCCGGGCGGAGATGTCGTGGCGCGAGGTCGTGCGCAAGCGCTTCGGCCACCTCGTCGCGATCACCGAGCGCGACGTCGACGATTTCGTCGCGACCACGGTTGCGACGGCGGACAGCGGTCTCGAGTTGCAGGTTCAGCGCATCACGTTCCCGCTCGGCGGCGCCGTCGATCAGTCCGTGATCGCGCAGCGCATCGCAGAGGCGGATGCGCTCTCGCAGCGCTTCCAGGGCTGCGGCTCGATGCGCGATCTCGCGTCGGCCTCGGCGGGCGCGAGCTACGAGGATCTCGGCCTGCGCAAGCCCGACACGATTCCGGAGCCGACGCGCAGCCTCCTCTTGAACGCCACGGAAGGCAGCCTGCTGCCGGCGAGCGTCAGCGCGGGCGGCATCGAGCTGTGGGCGCTGTGCGGGCGCAAGGCGGCGTCCGGCCAGGACGTCTCGCGGCGCGAGGCGGCCTCGAACGAGCTGCGTCAGAAGGAATTCGAAGTGCTGGCGCAGAAGCATCTTAAGGACCTGCGGCAGGACGCAGCCATCGAGATCCGCTGATGGCCCAGGAGCGCCGTGAGGCGTCGTCGGGTCGTCAGGCAGACGCGTCTCCTCTCGCCCTCCCTCCTCTTGCGCTCACGATGGGCGATCCCGCCGGCATCGGCCTCGACATCGCGCTGGCCGCCTGGCTCGCGCGCGAAGCTGCGAACATCGCGCCTTTCGTTCTGTTCGGCGATCCCGATGCGCTTGCCGCGCGGGCGCGGCTGCTGCGCCTCGACGTTCCCGTCGTCTGCGTATCCGATCCGCGCGAGGCCGCTCGGCATTTTGCAGAACGCTTGCCGGTGCTCGCGATTCCGTGCGCCGCACCCGTCACGGCGGGACAGCCGGGCGCGGCCAACGCGGGCGCGGTCGTCGCGGCCATCGAAGCCGCCGTGCTCGCCGTGCGCGACGGCCGGGCGCGGGCCGTCGTCACCAATCCGATCGCGAAATCGGTGCTGCAGGCGCACGGCTTCCCGCATCCCGGCCACACCGAATATCTCGAAGCGCTTGCGGTCCGGCATTTCCATGCGACCGGCGCGCGGGCGGTGATGCTGCTCGCGGCCGAGGAGCTGCGCGTCGTGCCGTTGACCGTGCACATTCCGCTGGCGCGCGTGCCCGAGGCGATCACGTCCGAGGGCATCGCGGTGACGGCCCGCATCCTGGCGGCCGCGCTGCGCGACGATTTCGGATTTCGCACGCCGCATATCGCGGTCACGGGGCTCAATCCGCATGCGGGCGAGGACGGCATGCTCGGCGACGAGGACCAGCGCATCATCGCGCCCGCCATCGCAGCCCTCAAGCGCGAGGGACTGAACGTGACCGGCCCCTACCCGGCCGACACGCTGTTCCATGCCGCGGCGCGCGCGACCTACGACGCGGTGCTCGCCATGTATCACGACCAGGCCCTCATCCCGATCAAGACACTGGCGTTCGATCGCGGCGTCAACGTCACGATCGGCCTGCCGTTCGTGCGCACGTCGCCGGATCACGGGACGGCATTCTCGATCGCGGGCAGCGGGCGTGCCGAAGCGCGCAGCCTGATCGAGGCCTTGAGGCTCGCGGACCGCATGGCGCGGCGGCGGACGGACGCGCTGGCGGGAGCCTCCTCATGAGCGGCACCGGTTCGCGCGATGGACATGCGGAGGCGCCGGAGGCGTCGTCCGAAACGCGGGCCGGCGCCAGCCCGGACGGGCTCGCGCCCCTGCGCGAGGTGATCCGCCGCTACGATCTCGCGGCGAAGAAGAGCCTCAGCCAGAATTTCATTCTCGATCTCAATCTCACGCGCCGCATCGCGCGCGCGGGCGGCTCGGTTGCCGGGCGCACGGTGGTCGAGGTGGGGCCCGGGCCCGGCGGTTTGACCCGCGGGTTGCTGCTCGAAGGCGCGCGCCGCGTCGTCGCCGTCGAGCGCGATGCGCGCTGCCTTCCCGCGCTCGCGGATATCGCCGCGCGCTATCCGGGGCAGCTCGACGTGCACGAGGGCGATGCGCTCGAAGCGGACTGGCGCGCGCTGATCGGCAGCGACGAGAAGGCGGTGATCGCGGCGAACCTGCCGTACGGCGCGGCGACGGTTCTGCTCGTCGGCTGGCTCGAGAGCGAGCCGTGGCCGCCGTGGTGGGACCGCATGGTGCTCATGTTCCAGAAAGAGGTGGCCGAGCGCATCGTGGCGGAGCCGGGCAGCAAGGACTACGGCCGCCTGTCGGTGATCTCGCAATGGCGGGCGGAGGCGCACATCGCGCTGACGCTGAAGCCGGACGCGTTCACGCCGCCGCCGAAAGTGTCGTCGGCCGTCGTCGTGCTCACGCCCAGGGCCGCGCCGCATCCGGCGTGCTCGGTGAAGGCGCTGGGGCGCGTCACGGCGGCCGCGTTCGGACAGCGGCGCAAGATGCTGCGCGCGTCGCTCAAGACGCTCGTGCCCCATCCCGAGGAGCTGCTGGACGCCGCCGGCATCGCGCCGGAGCTGCGTGCCGAGCGTGTGCCCGTGCGGGACTTCGCCAAGCTGGCGCTGGTGTACGAGCGCTCGATCGCGGGACGGTAGCGCGTTCGGTGCAGGGTGCGCGGCGCGCGCTACTAC
Organism: uncultured Hyphomicrobium sp.; assembly: GCA_964386545.1. Classification (GTDB taxonomy): domain Bacteria; phylum Pseudomonadota; class Alphaproteobacteria; order Rhizobiales; family Hyphomicrobiaceae; genus Hyphomicrobium_C. The sequence goes on along the minus strand of CAYLSI010000012.1, from coordinate 64,789 downwards.
TTCACGCCGAGCTTCTTCTGCAGGTTCGACGACGACGTCGTGTACTGGAACATCAGCTTCTTGTCGGGATGCACGTACTTGTGCGCCTGCTGCGCCATCAGCGCGGCCTCGTGGAAGCCCGACAGGATCAGCTTGAGCTTGCCCGGATAGGTGTTGATGTCGCCGATGGCGAAGATGCCCTTCTCGCTCGTCTCGAATTTCTCGGTGTCGACGAGGATCAGGTTCTCGTTGAGGTTCAAGCCCCAGTGGGCGACGGGGCCGAGCTTCATGGTGAGGCCGAAGAACGGCAGCATGGCATTGATGGTGAGGTCTTCCTCGCCGGCCGCGGTCTTCACCGTGACGCCGGAGAGCTCAGCGCCCTCGCCCTTGAGCTTCGTCACCTGGCCGATGACGAGGCGGACCTTTCCTTCGGCCACGAGCGCGCGCATCTGGTCGACCGAATGCGGGGCGCCGCGGAACTCGTCGCGGCGGTGGAGCAGCGTCAGCGAGTTGGCGAGCGGCGCGAGGCTCAGCGTCCAGTCGAGGGCGGAGTCGCCGCCGCCGACGATCAGCACGTCCTTGCCGCGGAAGTCCTCCATGCGGCGCACGGCGTAGAACACCGAGGTACCCTCGTAGGCCTCGATGCCTTCGAGCGGCGGGCGCTTCGGCGTGAAGGAGCCGCCGCCGGCGGCGATGACGACGACCTTGGCGGTCAGCGCGCGGCCCGCGTCGGTCTTGAGGTGGAACAGGCCGCCCTCGCCGCGCTGCAGCTCATCCAGGCGCTCGCCGAAGACGAACTCGGCACCGAACGGCTTGATCTGCTCGAGCAGGCGGTCGGTCAGCTCCTGGCCGGTCACGGTGGGGAGTGCCGGAATGTCGTAGATCGGCTTTTCCGGATAGAGCTCCGAGCACTGGCCGCCCGGCTTGCTCAGGATGTCGATGACGCAGCATTTGATGTCGACGAGGCCCAGCTCGAACACGGCGAACAGGCCGACGGGCCCAGCTCCGATGACGACGGCGTCGAATGCGGTCGGACCGGCCTCCTGAGCGCTCTGCGCCTCGTCCAATGCCATGGTGTCCACTCCTCGTTTTCGTGCGTGCGGGCGCCGGCGCGCGCTTCAGGGCGCGCAGGCCGTGCCGGCGTCGCGTCAGAATTGCTTTGCGGGCACGCGCATGACGAGCCCGTCCAGCTCGGGCGTGACCTTGATCTGACAGGAGAGGCGGCTCTCCTGGCGGACGTCGAAGGCGAAGTCCAGCATGTCCTCTTCGATGTCGGCGGGCTTGCCGGTTTTCTCAACCCAGGCCGGATCGACGTAGACGTGGCACGTCGCGCAGGCGCAGGCGCCGCCGCATTCCGCCTCGATGCCGGGAATGTCGTTCAGCTTGGCCGCTTCCATCACCGTGACGCCCGGATCGGCTTCGACCGTCTGGCTGGCGCCGTCGGGCTGGATGAAAGTCAGTTTAACCATTGGTGGTGTGCTCCGGCGATGCGTGTCGCGCGTTCAGGGAATGTTGGCGGCAGCAATAATGGGGCTGAGGGCCGAATTCAAGCACGGGCGGCGCGCGATGGCGGCCATCCGTTCCCGGAAAAATGGTCGGGGGCTCGAACGTTAGGTCCAGGCAGGGGGGCTCGGTTGTAGCGGTGAGGCCGAGCGCCTCAGGTGCGGGCGGCCGGCTCGGAGCCGAAGGCGTCCTCGACATAGGCCTCGATGGCCTCGAAAGCCTCCTCGAGAGCGGCCAGGATGCGGGCGCGCTCCTCCTCGTCCATGACGCCGGACGTGCGCTCCGCGTGGGTGGCGATGCGGGCGACTTCGCGGGCGCCGACGGCCTTGGCCGAGCCCTTGATGGTGTGTGCGGCAATCTGCCATTCCCGATCGGTCGTGGCGAAGCGCAACTGCTCGACGCTGAGCGGGAGCTGGGCCAGGAAAAGGCCGAGCACCTCGCGCTCAAGTGTCAGACTTCCCAGGGAATACCGCATCAGGTGGGCGCGATCGATGGGCGGCAGCCCGCTCTCGGCCAGCGCCGCCGGGGCGTTCTCGGGCGCGGGGTCGGCCAGCGTCCTCTGTCGTTCGAAGCCCATCGCGGCTGCCTTGGTCACAGGTTGAGTTGCAGTTACTGCGTTAGCACTTGGAGTTGCTTTACGCAGGTGCATTTTACTATGAGCTTAATGCGCTAAATGTCTGTAAATTAATTATCTTCAATTCGCGCTGATTTGGCAACCTCGTCGTGACGATTGTCCGTCCACAGCCCCCGGCGCGAAACTTCATTTGGCCCCAAACCCGGCCTACTTCCCTTTGTTCGGCAACGACCTGGCCGCACAGAAAAAGTGCGTTGACGGGATCGCTCGCGGGCAGAAAACCCGTTTGAGTAGAACGCTCCCACTGCGATACTATGGAGCGGGGCTGCCGGCGATATTCCGGCTCGGACGGGTGGATGGCTCAGGAACAGAAATCAGGCGCGGCGGCCGCTCAGAAGGCGCCGCCGGATTCGGGCGCTCAGCCGCCGCCGGCGTTGTCCGGCGCGGCCGTCGATGTGCCGTCGAAGCCCGATGCCGCGACGCCGCCCGCGCTGCCCTCGTCCTCATCAAGCAACGCGCCGCCTGCATCCGATGGTCCGCGCAGCCTTTCGGACTCGCTGGCGCTCGTGGTGTCCGAGCCGTCCGCGCCCAACCTCGGCTCGTCGATCGCGACCGTCAATCACCGCCTGCCGCCGCCGCTGCCGAACATGGGCGCGTCCGCGCAAGGCGCCGCGGCCAAGCCCGATGCTCGCGATGCCGTCTCGCCGATGGAGCCCTCGGTGCGCCGCCTCGCGCGCCGCCGCCCGGCCGGCCCGCCGCGCGGCAAGATCGCGGCGAACGACGACGCGCCCTCGATCGGCGGCCTGATCTACGCGCTCGAGCAGAAGCCCTCGTCGGCGCCGTTCAAATATGCGGGCATCGCGACGGCGGTCTGGTCGCTCATCTGCCTCGTCTTCTCCTGGGTGATCGTGCGGGCCGAGCTCGACAGCGGGTCCACGATCCTCGGCCTTTTCGAAAAGCCGAGCACGTTCCTCGTCGCCACCGCGATCATCGTGCCCATCGCCGTGCTCTGGGCGCTGGCGTTGCTCGCCTGGCGCTCGGACGAGCTGCGGCTCCGCTCCTCGACGATGACGGAAGTGGCGATCCGCCTCGCCGAGCCGGACCGCATGGCGGAGCAGTCCGTCGCGTCGCTGGGCCAGGCCGTGCGCCGGCAGGTCGCCTTCATGAACGATGCGATCTCGCGCGCGCTCGGACGCGCGGGCGAGCTCGAAGCGCTCGTGCACAACGAGGTGACGGCGCTGGAGCGCTCCTACGAGGAAAACGAGCGCAAGATCCGCGGATTGATCCAGGAGCTCTCCGGCGAGCGGCACGCCCTGCTCGACACCAGCGAGCGCGTCACCGACACGCTGAAGACGCTCGGCACGGACATTCCCGCGCTGATCGAGAAGCTCTCCTCGCAGCAGATGACGCTGGCGCACATCATCCAGGGCGCGGGCGACAACCTCACCGCGCTCGAGACGGCCGTCGGACAAAGCACGGATCGCCTCGAAACCGCGCTCGGCAGCAAGACCGAGCAGTTGCAGGTCATGCTCGAAGGCTACACGTCGGGCCTCGCGGTGGCGCTCGGCGCGCGCACGGACCAGCTCCAGACGGCCATCGCCGGCTACGTCGAGACGCTCGACACCTCGCTCACGAAGCGCACCGAGAAGCTGCAGCACGTGTTCGAGGAATATGCGCGCGCGCTCGACACATCGCTCACGAACCGGGCGCAGGCGCTCGACATCCAGCTCGTCGAGCGCACCAAGGCGCTCGACGTCGCGTTCGGCCAAAGGCTCAAGTCGTTCGACGACTCCATCGTGCGCTCGACCATGACGATCGACTCGGCCGTCGCCGAGAAGGCGCGTGCTCTGACCACGGCGCTCGACAATCACGCCCGCACGTTCAGCGACACCATCGCGCGCCAGGCCGTGAACCTGGACGAGAGCCTGATGCACGGCATCAACTCCGTGCGCCGCACGAGCGAGAACATCACGCGCCAGTCGCTCAAGGCCATCGAGGGCCTGGCGAGCCAGTCCGACATGTTGAAGCGCGTGTCGGAGAACCTGCTCGGGCAGGTCAACGCGGTCACGAACCGTTTCGAGGGCCAGGGCCAGGCCATTTTGCGGGCCGCCAATTCGCTCGAGAATGCAAACTTCAAGATCGAGTCCACGCTGCAGGGCCGCCACGCGGAGCTCTCCAGCACGATGGACAAGCTGACGGGCAAGGCCGACGAGTTCGGACGCTTCGTCGAAGGCTTCTCCTCGACGATGGAAGGCTCGCTGCTCAGCGCCGAGCAGCGCGCCCGCGCGACGGCCGAGCAGCTCCGCGCGGGGGCCGAGGCGGCCAAGCATACGGCGCTCGCCGATCTCGAGCGCTTCCGCGCCGAAGCGGGCGCCGAGGGCGATCGTGCGCTCGACGAGCTGCGCTCGAAGTTCTCGTCGATCTCGAACGTGGTCTCCGAGCAGCTTTCGACGCTTTCGACGCGCATCGACCAGACGTCCGACGAGGTACGCCAGCGGGCCCAGCGCGCGGCCGCCGACATCGCCGCCGAGCAGGCGCGCCTCAAGGAGCAGATGGACCGGCTGCCGACCGCCTCGCGCGAGAGCACGGAAGCCATGCGGCGGGCGCTGCAGGACCAGCTTCGCGCCATCGAGCAGCTTTCGAGCCTGACGACGCGCTCGCTCGCGCAACGCGACGTGACGCTGCCGCAGATGCCCGGCGTCGCGCCGGGGTCGCTCACGGCTACCTATGCCGAGCAGCGCGCGCTGGGACCCACCGCGCCCGCGTCCGCCGCCGAGGCCTACCGCGCCCCCCCGGCTTCCGGCCCGCAGAACGCCGGTTGGGCCAACAATCTGCCGCCGCCGCGGGCGCCTCAGCCGCCGATCCATGGGCAGCCGGCGCTGCCGCGTCCGGGCGCGCAGGATTCGCGCGAGGCATGGTCGCTGGGCGATCTGCTGAAGCGCGCGTCCCTCGATGACGAAGGGCATGGTCCCGCCGCGGCCGCCATGGTGCCGCCGCCGGGGCCCCAACAAGCCCTGCAACCTCAGCCGCTTGCCATGCAGCAGGCGCCCGTGCCGCAGCCGCAGGCTCATCCGCACGCCCCGCCGATGGCGTTCCACAACCAGATCGAGATCATCGCACGCGCGCTCGATCCGGCGACGACGGCGGCGCTCTGGCAGCGCATCGCCTCGGGCCAGCAGGGCGTCATGGTGCGCAGCATCTACTCGGCCGAGGGCCAGGCGATCTTCGACGAGCTCAGCATGCGCTACCGGACCGATCCGGACGTGCAGCAGACGATCAACCATTACCTGATCGACTTCGAGACCATCCGTCGCGACGCCGAGCAGCGCGACCCCTCGGGCCGGGCGGTGAACGCGCATCTCTTGTCCGACATGGGGCGCGTCTATCTCTTCCTCGCTCACATGAGCGGGCGCATCAGCTAACGCATGGCCCTCCCCGCACTTTCCCTTTCGGTCGAGCGGTTCGCGCTCAAAAGCCCGTTCGTCATCTCGCGCGGGGCCAAGACGCACGCGACCGTGGTGGCGGTGACTCTCGCGGAGGGCGGCGTGACGGGACGCGGCGAGTGCACGCCGTATGCGCGTTACGGCGAAACGCCGGAGAGCGTCGTCGCGGAGATCGAGGCCCTCGTCGCCTCGCATCCGGACGCTCTGGCGTCGCGCGCGGCACTGGCGGCTGCGCTCAAGCCGGGCGCTGCACGCAATGCGCTCGACTGCGCGCTCTGGGATCTCGAAGCGAAGACGAGCGGCATGGCGGTCGCCGAGCGGCTCGGGATCGCTGCGCCGGGCGCCGTCGAAACCTGCTTCACGCTGAGTCTCGATGGGCCGGAGGCCATGGCGGAGGCCGCGCGGGCGGTGCGCGGGCACACGCTGCTCAAGCTCAAGCTCGGCGGCGACGGCGACATCGAGCGCATGGCCGCCGTGCGCCAGGCGCGGCCGGATGCGCGGCTCGTGGCGGATGCCAACGAGGCGTGGAGCGACGACATGGTGGGGCCGTTCCTCGCCGCGGCGGCGCAGAGCGGGTTCGAACTGATCGAGCAGCCGCTGCCCGCGGATAGCGACGCGATGCTCGAAGGACTCATGTGCTCCGTGCCGGTATGCGCCGACGAGAGCGCCCATACCGCGGCCGACATTCCGGATCTGCTCGGCCGCTACGAGGCCGTCAACATCAAGCTCGACAAGGCGGGCGGCCTCACGGAAGCGCGCGCCATGGCGGAGGCCGCGAAGGCCGCGGGGCTCAGGATCATGGTCGGCTCCATGGTGGCGACGTCGCTCGCGGTCGCGCCGGCGTTCCTGCTCGCGGGCTCGGCCGACTGGGTGGATCTCGATGGGCCGCTGCTGCTGGCCGAGGATCGCGATCCGCCGGCTCAGTTCGCGGACGGCAGGATCCTGCCGCCGCCGCGCGCGCTCTGGGGCTGAGCGCCGTCAGCGCGGTTTGCGCGCGGTGTCCCAGAGGAGCCCGCCCGACCAGCGCGCCTTGACGACCAGCGCGCCGGCGAGACCCGCCGCCGCCAGCGCCAACATCGCCCAGTAGGCCTGTGGGCCGATCCGTGCGTAGAGCCAGCCGGACGAGAGCGTCGCGCCACCCATGAGCAGCCCCGAGGCGACGGTTGCATAGAGCGCCTGTGCGGTGCCCTGGGCGCTCTCCGGCACGGCGCGCGAGATGAAGTGCATGGCGCCGAGGTGGGAGGCGCCGTACGTCAGCGTATGCAGCGTCTGCATCGGCACGAGAAGCGCGAGCGGCGGCGTGAAGCTCATGAGCAGCCAGCGCAGCATGGCGGCGGCCGTCGCCGAGATCAGCAGCGTGGCCGGTCCGAAGCGGCGAATGACGGGGCCCGAGAAGGCGAACAGGGCGACCTCGCCGGCAATCGCGATGGCCCACAGCGCGCCGACGGCGGCCGTCGAGATGCCCTGCGCATGCCAGGTAATCGCGCCGAACGTGTAGAACATGCCGTGCGAGCCCTGGGCGGCGCCGGCGGCGAGCAGGAACGCCAGGAAGACAGGCGAGCGGACGAGCTTGGCGGCTTCCTCCAGGCTTCCGGCGCGCGCGATCGGCGCGTTTTCCAGTGGCAGGCCATCCGTTTCGGCGGGCGGCGCCCGCTCCTTCTGCGGCAGCACCCAGGCGGAGGCCGCCGTGGCGACCGCGGCCGCGACCAGGCCCGCCATGACGGCGGCCGGGCCGACATGGTCGATCATCCAGCCGCCGGCAAATCCCGCGATCACGAACGTCAGCGAGCCCCAGAGCCGCATGCGGCCGTAGTCCAGCCCATGCGCGCGCACGCCGGCGACGGCGATGGTCTCCGTCAGCGGCATGGTCGTCGAGAGCGCGATGGCGAACGCCACGGCCACCAGCAGGATGGTGACGAAGCTCGCCATCTGGCTCAGCACCAGCGCGAGCGCCAGCGTCAGGGCCGTGAGCGCGATGACCAAGGTCCGATGCCTGTCCGTGCGATCGGCGAGCATGGCGACGGTGGGCGTGATGAACACACGCAGGAAGAACGGCGCCGAGGTGACGATGGCGATCTCCTGCGGCGTCAGTCCGCGCCAGTCGAGCCACACCGGCAGGTAGGGCAGATGGATGCCGTAGATCAGGAACAGCGCGCCATAGAAGATCGCGAGGCGCAGGCTGTAGGCGCTTTGCGGCGAGGGCGCTTGCGGGGATTTGGTTTGCAGCGCGGTGACGGGGCGGCCCGCCTTCGCACGCGTCTCGTTGCTCCCCATTGCCGTCCCCTGCCCGTCCTGGCCGAGAGCGCTTTAGCAGGCGGCGCGCCGCCCGGCGAGCGGGCAAAAGAAAAACCGGCCCGGATTGGCTCCGGACCGGTTTTTGCCGAGCATTACAGCGTCCCTGATCGCCGTCCTGCTCCCCCCAAAGAGTGTAGTGAAGTATGTGCGCTGCTCGATCGCCCCCCGACGACGGCGCGGCACGAGGGGGAGAGTTGCAGAAGCGAGATGGCGTTTCAAGAGTGTGCCGGCCCCTTGATCACAGGTTGATCGCCGAGCGATGCAGCTACGCCACAGTGACTGTCACCGGATCGCATGCAGGTGATCGACGGGGCCGTCGCCCTGGCCGATGGCGAACGCGGCGCCGGACTGAATGGCTTGCCAGACGAAGGACTTGGCGCGCTCGACGGCGGTGGCGAGGCTGTCGCCCGCGGCGAGCCGCGCGGCGATGGCCGCGGCCAGGGTGCACCCGGTGCCGTGGGTGTTGCGCGTTGCGATGCGCGGGGCGTCGAGGCGCAGCGAGCCCGAGGCGAGGACGAGGATGTCGGTCGCCGTCTTGCCCTCGCCATGGCCGCCTTTGACGAGGACGGCGTGTGCGCCGAGGCCGAGCAGGCGCCGCCCCTGCGCCTCCATCTCGTCCTCCGTCGCGGCGACGGGGGCGTCGAGCAGGCGGGCCGCCTCGCGCAGGTTGGGCGTGACGACGGCGGCGCGCGGGAAGAGTTTCGTGCGCACCGCGTCGATGGCGTCGGGGGCGAGCAGCACGTGGCCGGTGGTCGACACCATCACCGGATCGACGACGAGCGGGACGCCGGGAAAGGCCGCGAGGCCCTGGACGACGGTTTCGACCGTGGCGCGGTCGGCCAGCATGCCGGTCTTGATGGCGGCGACGGCGAGATCGCTCGCGACGGAGGCCATCTGCGCGGCGATGATGTCCTGGGGCAGCGCCAGCACGTCCTGCACGCCCTGGGTGTTCTGGGCGGTGATCGCGGTGATGACGGACGCGCCGTAGACGCCGAGCGCCGTGAACGTCTTGAGGTCGGCCTGGATGCCCGCGCCGCCGGAGCTGTCGGAGCCCGCGATCGTGAGCGCGATGGGAGGGGCGGCCGTCACGGCGTCAATTCCCCGGCGTGAAGTTGCGCAAGTCCTGCTGCAGCTTCTCCGGCGTCGCCAGCTCCTCGATGCGCGCGAGGCCGGGGAACGTCTCGATCAGCCATTGGCCGAGCGACTGGATCGAGAACCCGTCGAACACGTTGAGGAAGGCGATGCCCGTCAGCACGAGCAGCGCGCCCATGATCTTCTCCATCAACCCCAGGTGGCGGCGGAAGCGCTGCATGAAGCTCAGGAACGGGCGGATGGCGATGGCGGCGAGCACGAACGGAATGCCGAGCCCCAGCGAATAGACGGCGAGCAGGCGCACGCCGGCGCCCAGGCTCGCCTCGTTGGCGGCGAGCGCGAGCACGGTCGAGAGGATCGGCCCGATGCAGGGCGTCCAGCCGAAGGCGAACGCGAGGCCCATGACATAGGCGCCGGCGAGGCTCGCGCCCTCGTTGGCGTGGTGGTAGCGCTTCTCGTTCATGAGGAACGGGATGCGGAACAGCCCGAGGAAGTGCAGGCCGAACAGGATGATCACCGCGCCCGCGACCATCGACAGCTCGGCGCGCCAGGTCTGGATGAACTGGCCGATCAGCGAGGCGCTGGCGCCGAGCGCGATGAAGACGGTCGTGAAGCCGAGCACGAAGAAGACGGAGGCCAGCACGATGCGCCGCCACACCGTGCGCTCGAGCCCTTTCTCGTGCGACAGCTCCTCGAAAGTGGTGCCGCCGAGGTAGCCGAGGTAGGGCGGCACCAGCGGCAGAACGCACGGGCTCAGGAAGCTCACGAGACCCGCGAGCGCCACGCCGAGGTAGAGATGGGCTTCAGCGAGCATCCGCGGTCTCCGTGCGCGCGGCCGGCCCCCTCACCCGGAAGCGATGCGTCCTTGCGGAGCATGGCTCCGCCATGACGATCGCTTCCGGCCTCTCCCCAAGGGGAGAGGCGGAGTGGAGGCACTCGTATACGGAGCCACGATTCCCTCTCCCCGTCATGTCGAAGACATGCCTGCGGCATGATGGGAGAGCGTCAGGGTGAGGGGGCGAGGCTAAGAGATAGGCTTCAGCGAGCATCAACGCATCCTCCGCACCAGCTCCCCTCATCCGGAAGCGATCCGCCCTTGGCAGAGCCATGCTCCGCATGGACCGATCGCTCCGACCTCTCCCCAAGGGGAGAGGTGACGTGGTGGCAAGCGGAGCCCCTATTCCCTCTCCCCCTGGGGAGAGGGTTAGGGTGAGAGGGCGAGGCTGGGCGCACCATTTCCATCACCGCGCGAGGGCGGCGACGCCCGGCAGCTCGCGGCCTTCCAGCCATTCGAGGAATGCGCCGCCGGCGCTCGACACGTAGGTGAAGTCGCCGGTGACGCCGGCCGCGTTCAGCGCCGCGACCGTATCGCCGCCGCCGGCCACCGAGACGAGGCTGCCGGCCCTGGTGCGTTCGGCCGCCGCGCGCGCGAGCGCGAACGTGCCCTCGCCGAACGGCGCGATCTCGAAGGCGCCGAGCGGGCCGTTCCACAGCAGCGTTTCGCAGCGCGACAGCACGTCGACATAGTGCGTGACCGTCTTCGGGCCGACGTCGAGGATCATCTCGTCGCTCGGGCACTCGGTGGTGAGCACGGTGCGCGACGGGGCGCCCGCCTCGAAACGGGCCGCCACGACGACGTCGTGCGGCAGCACGATCTCGCAGCTCCGCGCCTTCGCGGCGTGCATGATCTCGCGCGCGGTCTCGACGAGGTCGGGTTCCGCCAGCGATTTGCCGATCTCGACGCCGCCCGCGAGCAGGAAGGTGTTCGCCATGCCGCCGCCGATGATCAGCTTGTCGACCTTGGCCGAGAGATTGGTGAGGACGGGGATCTTGGTCGACACTTTGGCACCGCCGACGACGGCGGCCACGGGACGCTTCGGCTGCTCCAGCGCCGTGCGTAGCGCGTTGATCTCCTCCATCATCAGGGGGCCGGCGTAGGCCGGCAGCACGCGGGCGAGGCCCTCGGTCGAGGCATGGGCGCGGTGCGCCGCCGAGAACGCGTCGTTGACGAAGATGTCGCCGAGCGAAGCCAGCGCCTCCGTGAAGGCCGGATCGTTCTTCTCCTCGCCTTTGTGGAAGCGCGTGTTCTCGAGCACGATGATGCCGCCGTCGGCCAGCGCGGAGACGGCGGACGCGGCCGCATCGCCGACACAGTCCGGGGCGAGCGAGACGGGCAGGCCTGCGAGCTTGCCCAGCGCGCTCGCGACGGGGGCCAGCGAGTTCTCGCTATCGGGGCCACCCTTGGGGCGACCGAAATGCGACAGCACGATCACGCGCGCGCCGCGGCGGGCGAGATCCTGAAGGCCTGGGACCACGCGCTCGAGCCGCGTCGCGTCGGTGACGACGCCGTTCTTGGCGGGCACGTTGAGATCGGCGCGCACGAGCACGCGCTTGCCTTTGATGTCCAGGCCGTCAGTGGTTTTCAGCTTGTCGAGGTTCATGGCGTTCCGGAGGAGTTGAGTGCGGCGTTTCCATCATGCGTGGCTGGATCCCGGCCTTCGCCGGGATGACGTTGCAAAATGCAGATGCCGGTCGCCCAATTTAACGTCACCCCGACGGAGGTCGGGGTCCAGACACACGGGAGCGAGGCACGGCGTTATCATCCCGCCGACCTCAGGCTTTCTTCACGAGGGCGCGCGCGGCGTCTGCGACCTTGGCGGCGGTCAGGCCGAAATGCTCGAACACCTTCGGGCCGGGCGCCGAGACGCCGAAGCTCGACATGCCGATGAAGCGATCGCCCGGACGCAGCCACTCGTGCCAGCCTTGCGCGACCGCCGCCTCGACGGCGATGCGCGGGGCCTCGCCCAGCACCTCGTCGCGATAGGCTTGCGGCTGGGCGCGGAACAGCTCGAACGACGGCAGCGAGACGACGGCGGCGTGGATGCCGTCCTTGGCGAGGGCGGCGGCCGCTTCCGCCACGAGGCCCACTTCGGAGCCTGTCGCGATCAGCGTCACGTCGCGGGGCTTCTCGCCCCCGCTCGCCACGTAGCCGCCCTTGGCGGAGGCGTTCTCGGCCGCAGGACCCGTCCGCAGCACAGTCGGCACGGCCTGGCGCGAGAGCGCGAGGATCGTGGGCTGCGTCGGATGGGACAGCGCGATCTCCCAGGCTTCCGCCGTCTCCAGCGCGTCGGCCGGGCGCAGGACGAGAAGGTTCGGAATGGCGCGCAACGCGGCCAGATGCTCGACCGGCTGATGCGTCGGGCCGTCCTCGCCGAGGCCGATGCTGTCATGCGTCATGACGTAGATCACGCGCTGGTGCATGAGGGCGGACAGACGGATGGACGGGCGGCAATAGTCCGTGAAGACGAGGAACGTGGCGCCGTAGGGAATGAAGCCGCCGTGCAGCGCGAGGCCGTTCATGGCGGCGGCCATGCCGTGCTCGCGCACGCCGTAATGGATGTAGTCGCCGGCGAAGTCGCCCGGCGCGATCGCCTTGTGATGCTTGGTGCGCGTGCCGTTCGAGGGCGTGAGGTCGGCCGAGCCGCCGAGCAGCGCGGGCACCGCGGGCACCAGATGCTCCAGCGTCAGTTGCGACCAGACGCGCGTCGCGCGCTTCGCGGCGTCGGCCGCGAACTGCGTCTTCGCGGCGGCAATCGCATCCGCGATGGCTTTGGCGTGCGAGGTCGCCACGGGGCTTTCGAACACGGCCTTGGCGTCGGGCGCCTTGGCGAGGCGCGCCTTCCAGGCGGCATTCTCCTTCGCGCCCTTGGCGCCGACGGCGCGCCAGGCTTCGAGGATGGGCGCCGGGATCTCGAACGGCGCGGCAGACCAGCCGAGCTTTTCGCGCGTGCCCTTGATTTCCTCGGCGCCGAGCGGCTCGCCGTGCGTCGAGGACTTGCCGGCCTTGGTGGGCGCGCCGTAGCCGATCACGGTCTTGCAGGCGATGAGCCACGGCTTCGAGCTGTCGGCACGCGCGGTCTTGAGTGCGGCGGAGATCGCTTTCGGATCGTGGCCGTCGACGCGCAGCGTGTTCCAGCCCGAGGCCTCGAAGCGCTTCACCTGATCATCGGAAACCGACAGGCTCGTCGGACCGTCGATGGAAATCGAGTTGTCGTCCCAGAGAACGATGAGCTTGCCGAGCTTCAGGTGGCCGGCGAGCGAGATCGCCTCGTGGCTGATGCCTTCCATGAGGCAGCCGTCGCCGGCGAGGCAGTAGGTGTAATGGCTGACGAGATCGTCGCCGAGGCGCGCATTGAGCAGGCGCTCGGCGAGCGCCATGCCGACCGCGTTGCCGATCCCCTGGCCGAGCGGGCCGGTCGTGGTCTCGATGCCGGGCGCGTAGCCGTATTCCGGATGACCGGCCGTCTTGGAGCCGAGCTGGCGGAAGCTCTCGAGCTGGCCGATGTCCATCTCCGGATAGCCCGTGAGATAGAGCAGCGAATAGAGCAGCATCGAGCCGTGGCCGGCGGAGAGCACGAAGCGGTCGCGGTCGGGCCAGGCGGGATCCTTGGGATCGAACTTCAGCGCTTCGGTGAAAAGCACCGTCGCCACGTCGGCCATGCCCATCGGCATGCCGGGATGGCCAGAGTTCGCCTTCTGCACTGCGTCCATTGCGAGTGCACGGATGGCATTGGCCATATCTCTGGTGGTGGCGCCCGGTGTCATCGTGGTGTCTTGCGCCTCGCCCATGCTTCGAAATTCCCCTGCCGCCGTCCCAATTCTTTGGGGGCACATTTAGCCGGGCCGGCGGGGCTCGTCTACCGCGCTCTCCCCCGGCAAAGCTGCCAAGAGCCTCAGGATTTCGAGTCGGGCGCCTTTGCCCCTTTTCGGAGCGCCTTCGACGCGGGGGGCGTGCGGGCCGCGGATGCGGCGGGAGGCGTCTTGGAGACGTCGAATTGGAACAGGCCGCGCGGCTGGATGACGGCGGCCGGGGCCGCCTGTTTCTGCGCATTCCGCGCCTTTGCGCGCAGCCCCTTTGCTTTCGCCGCCCTTGCTGCGGCCGGCCGGACGGACGTTGCCGGCTGCAACAGAGACGGCGGCCGGCGGCGCGGCGCTGTGGCGCGCGGCGGCGGCGCGCGGCCGGCCGTGGCCAGAGGGTCGAAATCGCGCGCGTACGTGAGCACGAGGCCCGTCTCGGAAGCCAATGTGAGGTCCGCCGCGACCGGGGCCGCAGCCTTCGTATCCGGAAGCGTTGGCTGGGCCGTCAACGCGGGATCGGGCTCCACATCGGCCACCAGGCCACGAACGGCAAGGCTTTGAACGGACTCCACGTCGGCGAATTCGACGTCGGCGAAATCGACATCCGTTTGCGGCGGGCCTTCTGCCGGCACGGACGAAGGCGCAAGCGCGACAGCCAGCGGCGCGTGATCGGGCGCTACACCCGGGACCAGCCCGCGAACCGCGAGGCTTTGCACGGACTCGGCGTCCGTGACGCTCGCGTCCGCGAAATCGGCGTCCGTGTCCGGCACATCCTCCGCCACCAACATGGATGAAGGTGGAAGCGCGGCCATCAGCGCCGCCGCGCCGCGCGAGGGGAGCATCTCGGGACCCAGCGGCGCTTCCGAGAGGTGGGGACACGTTGCCTCCGAGCAGGCGTCCGCGGCTTCTGTGGCATCGACCTCGACGGTTTCGATCGCAGCAACCTCGACGTTGTCGATGCGCGCGTCGGCCGGCGTGCTCGCGAGGCTGGGAGCGATCGGCTCGGGTCGGTCCACAGGCCAGAGGATGTCAGCCGTCTCCCGTGCGGCGAGCACGGTCCCGTCGGCCGAGGAGGAAAGGGTTTCGAGGATCGCGACGCGGGCCGTGCGCGGCGGGCCGCTTGGAGGAAGCGTGTCGTCAGTCGCCGTCACGTCGGCGGCGGCCCCCTTGCCCTCGCCAATGTCGGTATTCATCAGGGCCAGGACCGGCGGCGGCGCAGGCGCGATCGCGCTCCTTGCAGGATCGATCGCGGCTGCGGCACCGAACATCGAGACGTCGAGCGTGCCGCAGGATGCGCCGAGGCAGGTGGCTTCGCCGCCCGGGCCGGATGTTGCTGCCTGCGTCGGCGTCATGGGCCGCTCCTGCGTGTGGAGGGCGATGGTCCATACGCCGGCGAGCAGAACCAGCCCGGCGAGCACCGCCGCGGCCGAGGCGATGCGCTGACGGCGCTGGCGGGCGCGATTGCGCGCGGCTTCCTGCGTCAGGAACGTATGCAGGTTCTGGAGCACCTCCTGCATGTCCGCGACACGCCGGCGCTCCCGTTTCAGCTCCGCCAGGCGGTAACGCGGCGCCATGACGAGATCTGCTCCCGTTACGCGCGCGGCTGCGGTCCTGTCCGTGGCCCGGTCGTCGGTCTCGCTCTCGTCCTCGCGTGCAACGACGTGCGCGATTTCGCTCTCCTCATTGGTCGTGACGTCGGTCGTGTCATCGGTCGTGACGTCGTCGACCGCAATCTCGTCGAGCGGAACCTCGTCAGCCGCTTCGGCTCTCGCGATCAGGCTGGGTTGATGCGGCACGCGGATCGCAGGCGGTACGAGCAGCAGGGCTTGTGCGGGGAGCTCGGTCTCGTCGTGCGGAGGCGCATCGGCTTCGATGTGCGCGACGACGACAGTCTGCGACGGCTCTTGCAGATCTTGCGGCTCGTCCAGCTCCGGCGGCGTCTCGGTTTTCGGCAGCAGACGGCACGAGGCCGGCAGCGCACTCATGCGTGCCGACACCCAATGAGCCGCGGGCTTCAAAACCGCGGCCGCGCCCGAAGCTGATCGCGTGTTCGCCATCGCGGGATCCGACCAAGACAAGCGGGCAACCCGACCGAAGGCGGTGCGAGATGCGCCAGAGACCTAAGCGTGTCCCTCGCACACGGTGGGGTCTCTTTGAACGCATATCAGGGATTAAAGTGAAGGCCATTTGTAGGCAGGGATTAGGCTCAGAAACAGCACATCGCGTTCTTGTTCGCGTTCGACCAGATCTGCTGATCCCATGGAGAGATGAGATCATCGCAGGACCATCGCCCAACGACGTCGAGCGGAGACGCAGATCAATTTATGGCAATGCCGCGAGGTTGCGGTATGCTCCGCACCCGCCGCAATGGTTTCACGCCTCTTTGCCGATCCTACAGGACGATGGCCGACCTTCTCTACCGATTGGCACGGAACGGCGACGTCGAGGCGTTTCGCGCGCTCTTCCGCACCTACGCGCCGCGGGTCAAATCCTACATGCTCCGGCAGGGCGCCGATGCCGCGACCGCCGAGGAGCTGGCCCAGGAGACCATGCTGGCGGTGTGGCGGAAAGCGGCGCTCTACTCCGACGAGAAAGGCAGTGCGACAACGTGGATTTTCACGATCGCCCGCAATCTGAGGATCGACCGGCTGCGTAGAGAGGTCGCGTGGCAGCCGCTGCCGGAGAACAATGCGGAGCAGCCCTCGGCCGATCCCGCCCCCGATGAGGAGCTTGCTGAGCGCCAGCGCGGCGAGCGGGTGCGGGCCGTGCTCGCGCTTCTGCCGGCGGAGCAGACGGAGGTCGTGACGCTGGCCTTCATCGAGGGCCTGTCCCACAGCGAGATCGCCGCGCGGCTGGGGCTGCCGCTCGGCACCGTGAAGTCGCGGATGCGCCTCGCCTACCAGAAAGTCCGCGACGCGCTCGAGGATTTGAGATGACGATCAAGCACCATCCGGACATCGCATCGCTGATGTGCTGCTCGGCCGGCGCGCAGCCGGAGGTGTTTGCGGCCGTCATCTCGTCCCATCTCGCGGTTTGCCCGGCGTGCCGTGCGGAGGTGGGCCGCATGCAGCAGCTCGGCGTGGCGCTGTTCGAAAGCCTGCCGGTCGCGCAAATGGCCGCCGATGCGCCGGTCGCCGCGATGCGGGCGGCGGAGGCGGATGAGGACGCGGCAGGATCGACGGCGCTCGCGGCAACGGCCGGAGAGGTCCCCTACCCGCTCGCGCACCTGCTCGGTGCGCGCCTCGACGATCTCGCCTGGAAGCCGGTGGCGGCCGGGATCGAGATCTTTGCCGTTCCGCTCTCCGAGGGCGCGGCCGGCGATCTTCGCCTGTACAGGATCGCGCCGGGGGCCGCGCTCCCCGAGCACGGACATGATGGCCAGGAGCTGACGCTCGTTTTGCGTGGGCGCTATACGGACGCACTCGGCACGTTCGGCCCCGGAGACGTGGCGGATCTCGATGATACGGTCACGCACCGGCCGGTGGCCTGTCCTGAGCAGGGGTGCATTTGCCTCACGGCGTCGGACGGGCCGGCGCGCCCGAAATAGCCCTGTCACGGCGGCCGAACCGGACGTGCGCGGTTAGGCGGGCGTCGCGCGCTGGGACTTCGTCAGCGCATCGAGCGCCATCAGGTCGCGCATCAGCGGCTCGAACTGTTTGAGCGGCAGCATGTTGGGGCCGTCCGACGGGGCCGTGTCAGGAGCCTCGTGCGTTTCGATGAAGAGGCCCGCCACGCCGACCGCGACCGCGGCGCGCGCCAGCACTGGCACGAAGCGGCGGTCGCCGCCGGAGCTGCCGCCGAGGCCGCCCGGCTGCTGGACGGCATGCGTCGCGTCGAAAATGACGGGCGCGCCCGTCTCGGCCATCTGCGGCAGCCCGCGCATGTCGACCACGAGGGTGTTGTAGCCGAAGGACGTGCCGCGCTCGGTCAAGAGGATGTTGGGATTGCCGGAGCCCACGATCTTGGTGACGACGTTCTTCATGTCCCAGGGTGCGAGGAACTGGCCCTTCTTCACCTTGATCACGCGGCCCGTCTGAGCGGCGGCGACCAGCAGGTCCGTCTGGCGGCACAGGAAGGCCGGGATCTGCAGCACGTCCACGACCGGCGCGACGATGGCGCACTGCTCCTTCTCGTGCACGTCGGTCACGACGGGCAGGCCGAGCTTCTCGCGGATCTCGGCGAAGACCGCCAGCGCCGCGTCGAGGCCGATGCCGCGCTTGCCCGAGAGCGACGTGCGGTTGGCCTTGTCGAAGGACGACTTGTAGATGAGTCCGAGGCCGAGGCGCGTGGCCGCCTCCTTGAGGGCGCCGGCCATCTCCAGGGCGTGGGCGCGGCTTTCCATCTGGCAGGGACCGGCGAAAACCACGATCGGCGCGGTATTGGCCACCTCCAGCGCGCCGATGGCGACGCGGGCGTTGGGCTTCAGGGGATCATGCTGAGTCATGGCCTCCTTATAGGGCCTTCGCCCGCGCCATGCGAGACCCGGGGCGGCGCTCTCCCCACCGGTATGCTTGACGCTTGGATTGCGGGGGCTCTACACCCACTTTCAGCTCTTTGTGCTCGGCCCATGCTCCCGAAAAGCGGTTTCGGCCGCACGTCAACACGGCTTGGCCGCGCTCCGGCCAGAGGAACGCCCTTATGCTCGTCCTGATCGATAACTACGACAGCTTCACCTACAATCTCGTGCATTTCCTCGGCGAGCTCGGGACTACGTCCGAGGTCATCCGCAACGACAAGGTGACGGCGGACGAGGTCCTCAAGATGAAACCGAAGGCGATCGTGCTCTCGCCCGGCCCCTGCACGCCGAACGAGGCGGGCGTCTGCCTCGATCTCATCGCCAAGGCCGGCGCCAAGATCCCGCTGCTCGGCGTCTGCCTCGGCCACCAGTCGATCGGGCAGGCCTACGGCGGCAAGGTGATCCGGGCTCCGGAGCCCATGCACGGCAAGCTCTCGACCATCACGCACACCAACAAGGGCGTGTTCAAGGGCCTGCCGGAGAAGATCGAGGTCACGCGCTATCATTCGCTGATCGTCGAGCGGGAGAGCCTGCCCGATTGCCTCGAGGTGACGGCGGAGACGAGCGACGGCATCATCATGGGCCTCATGCACAAGACGCATCCCGTGCACGGCGTGCAGTTCCATCCCGAGAGCATCGCCTCGCAGCAGGGCCATGCGCTGCTCGCGAACTTCCTCGACCTCGCCGGGCTCAATCCGCGGCGGACGCAATCGCGCGCGCGCGATGCGGCTTGAGGCACACGAGGGACCGGGGGGCTCATGAGCGGTGCTGCGGGCGTCAAAGCCCTTCTTCAAACGGTTGCGACGGGCGCGACGCTGTCGCCGGACGCCATGGCGAGCGCGATCGACGTCATGACGGCAGAGGCGACGCCGCCGCAGATGGCCGCGTTCCTCATGGGGCTGCGCGTGCGCGGCGAGACGCGTGACGAGATCACGGGCGCGGCGAAGGCGCTGCGCGCCAGGATGTCGGCCGTCTCGATCGCGCCGGGTGCCATCGACATCGTCGGCACCGGCGGCGACGGCCACGGCACGTTCAACGTCTCGACGGGCGCGGCGATCGTGGCGGCGGGCGCGGGGCTCAAGGTGGCCAAGCACGGCAACCGCTCCGTCTCCTCGCTGTCGGGCGCCTCGGATGTTCTCGCCGCGCTCGGCGTCAAGCTCGACTGCGGACCGGACCGCATTGCGCGCGCCATCGACGAAGCGGGCGTCGGCTTCCTCTGGGCGCCGGCGCATCATCCGGCCATGAAGGCGTGGGCGGCGGCGCGCGCCGAGCTCGGCGTGCGCACGCTCTTCAACCTGCTCGGGCCGATCTGCAATCCCGCCGGCGTCCGCCATCACGTGCTCGGCGTGTTCGACGCCGCCTGGGTGATGCCGATGGCCGAGGCGCTACGTGCGCTGGGCTCGGAGCGCGCCTGGGTCGTGCACGGCCATGACGGGCTCGACGAGCTTTCGACGACGGGCCCGACGATGGTCGCGGCGCTCGACGGCGGCACGATCACGAGCTTCGAGGTGACGCCGGAGGATGCGGGCCTCGCGCGGGTGTCGCTGGCCGATCTCAAGGGCGGCGATGGGGCGCACAACGCCCAGGCGCTGCGCGAGTTGCTGGCGGGCGCCCCGGGGCCCTATCGCGACATCGTGCTCATGAACACGGCCGCGGCGCTGATCGTCGCGGGCAAGGCGGGCTCGCTCGCCGAGGGCGTGGCGATGGGCGAGGAGGCCATCTCGTCCGGCCGCGCGGCCGCAGCGCTGGACCGCCTCGTCGCCATCAGCCAGTCGACGAGCTGACGGCCGACCGGCTGACGCTCGTTCCGCCGACGGCCGCCGCGAAAACACCGGCGGCGCGATCGTCGCGCATCGAACTTTCAGCAAACGTGCTATTGTGTGCCCTCGCGCATCCTCGAGGGCCTCCCACGCTTCGCACGCTCGCCGTGGCCGCCGGCCTCGCCCTGCTCTCCGTCGCCGCTTCGGCCCAGGATCCCGGGCCGATGCCGCAAACGCTCGTCATCGGCTACGAGGACGAAGGAAAAACCGATGCGTCTCCTGCCGCCTGCCGGGCCTTCGTCACGGACATGGTGGAGTGGAGCAAGCCGGAGGAGGATCAGGCCGTTAAGGATGTCTGCTCCTACCGGCGCAAGCACATCGACGCCTACGAGAGCCTGCAGGCGGCCTATTCCCGCTTCCGGGCGGCGCTCTCCGAGCAGACCCGCTTCGACGGCGCGGAAGCGACCCGCCACGCGGCGGCGCTGATCAAGAACTGCATTGACATGAAGTGGGCGCTCTCGACCGGCGGGCACAATATTGGCACCGACATGGTGCCGAACTCCATCGCCGCGGAATGCCTCGATCTCGGCCGGACGCTCATCGAAAACGAGACCGCCGCGCTGATGCCGGACGATAGCTCCCCCAGCGGCGGCGAATGAGCGCCCTTGACCCCGGCGCGGCGCACCGGTAGCACGCATCCTTTACGCAGGATCGCGGTGCCGATGGCCGATATTCTCGAGAAAATCACCGCCTACAAGCGCGAGGAAGTGGCGCGCGCCAAGGCGGAGGCTCCGCTGCAGGTCATGGCGGAGTACGCGCGCAGCGCCCCGCGCGTGCGCCCCTTTGCGGACGCGCTGGCGCAGAAGCTTGCGGGCGGCGCCCCGGCGCTCATCGCCGAGATCAAGAAAGCCTCGCCCTCCAAGGGCCTGATCCGCGCCGATTTCGACCCCCCTGCCCTTGCCAAGGCCTATGAGGCCGGCGGTGCGGCGTGCCTGTCGATCCTGACGGACGGCCCGTCGTTTCAGGGGGCGCCCGAATACCTGACGCACGCGCGCGCCGCCGTCTCGCTGCCGGTTCTGCGCAAGGACTTCATGATCGACACCTATCAGGTGGTCGAGGCGCGCGCATGGGGCGCCGACTGCATCCTGATCATCATGGCCGAGGTCGACGACGCGCTGGCCGCGGATCTCGCGGCGGCTGCGCGCGACTGGGGCATGGACGCCATCGTCGAGGTGCACGACGCGGCGGAGCTCGACCGCGCCTTGACGCTCGACTGCCGTCTCATCGGCATCAACAATCGCAACCTGAAGACGTTCGAGACGACGCTCGCGACGACGGAGCAGCTTGCGCCGCGCGTGCCGAAGGACCGCATCGTCATCGGCGAGAGCGGCATCTTCACGCCTGCCGACATCGCACGGCTGAAGCGTGTCGGCGTCGGCACGTTCCTGGTCGGCGAAAGCCTGATGCGCCAGGCGGACGTGACGGCGGCCACGCGGGCGTTGCTCGCGCCGGAGGCGGCGTGATGGTCTCCCGCAATCGCACAGGCGGTCGGCATGGGTAAGCTCACGCATCTCGACGAGGAAGGCCGCGCCCGCATGGTGGACGTCGGCGACAAGGACGCGACGCAGCGCACGGCCGTCGCCGAGGGCTTCATCGGCATGACGGCGGAGACGCTGGCGCTGCTGCTGCGGGGCGATGCCAAGAAGGGCGACGTCATCGCCGCGGCGCGCATTGCCGGCATCATGGCCGCGAAGAAGACGAGCGAGCTCATTCCGCTCTGCCATCCGCTCGCGATCAACAAGGCGACAGTGGACTTCACGCCGTCCGAAGCCCCACCCGGGTTGCATATCCGGGCCGAGGTGCGCGTGACGGGTCCCACCGGCGTCGAGATGGAAGCGCTGACGGCGGTCTCCGTCGCCGCGCTCACGATCTACGACATGCTGAAGGCGGCCGACCGCGCCATGGAGATCGGCGGCATCCGGCTCGTCAGCAAATCGGGCGGCCGCTCGGGCGACTACACGGCCCCGCCCGAGGACGGCTGACCATGGCGCTCATTCCCGTCGCGACGGCGCTGGCGCACATCCTCGACGGCATCCCGCCGCCCGACGAGGAAACCGTCTCGGTGTTCGACGCCGATGGGCGCGTGCTGACGCGGGACCTCGAGGCGCGCTTCACGCAGCCGCCGTTTCCGGCCTCCGCCATGGACGGGTATGCGATTTTCGGGAGCGACGCCGCCGCGGTCGGCGACCGCTGGACCGTCGTCGGCGAGTCGGCGGCGGGACGCGGGTTCTCGGGCGACGTGCAGTCCGGGCAGGCCGTCCGCATCTTCACGGGCGCGCCCGTGCCGGCGGGGTGCGGAACGGTCGTCATCCAGGAGGATGTCGCCCGCGACGGCGACGCCATCACGGCGACATGCGCGACGTCCGCGGGCGCGAACATCCGGCCGCAAGGCAACGACTTCCGCGCGGGCGACGTGCTGCTGACGCGCGGCACGCGTCTCGATCCGCATGCGCTGACGCTGGCCGCGGCCATGGGGCATGGCGAGATCCGCGTCGCACGCCGCCCCGTCGTCGCCCTCCTCGCCACGGGCGACGAGCTCGTCGCGCCCGGCACGTGCCCCGGCCCCGATCAGATCGTCTCGTCCAATCCGGTGGGCCTCGCGGCGCTGGTGCAGCGCGCGGGCGGCCTCGTGCGCCATCTCGGCATCGCGCCCGACCGGATGGATGCGTTGCGCGACTGCATTCGCCAGGCGCGCCAGGCCGACGTCCTGATCACGATCGGCGGCGCGTCCGTCGGCGACCACGATCTCGTCGGACCGGCGCTCCGGGAGGAAGGCATCGATCTCGCCTTCTGGAAGGTCGCGATCCGCCCCGGCAAGCCGCTGATGTTCGGGCGGCTCGGGGCGACGCGCGTGCTCGGCCTGCCGGGCAATCCGGTGTCGGCGCTCGTGACGGCGCGCGTCTTCCTGCTGCCGCTGATCCGCGCGCTGCTCGGCATGCCGCCGGAGGCCGACGCCCCCGAGACGGCCGTGCTGACCCAGGGCCTCGACGCGAACGGGCCGCGCCTTCACCTGATGCGCGCCAAGCTTGGCCGCGACGCGATGGGTGCGCTGACCGTGACGCCGATGCCGTCGCAGGACAGCGCCCTTCTCTCGGCGCTGGTGGAGGCGAACGCCTTGATCTGGCGCGAGCCGGATGCGCCGGTCTCCGCGGCCGGCGAGGCTGTCCGCATCGTGCGGCTGGTGGACTGAGACGACCGTACGCTGTGTTTGCGCTTGCGGAACCTTGCGAGAACGATTAGCGTACATTCACGTTTTGTTTAGGTGAGTCTTGCGATGCAGCATCGGGCGTCGCGGGAGCGGCCCCGGGTTTGGTGCGCTCCGCGTGATGGCGGCGTCGGAATTGAAAATGCTCTCGGCCTTGGAGTGATGCGGACCAGCCGCATCCGGGCCTTGCACGGGAGGCAACATGCTGACTTCGAAGCAGAAGGAGCTTCTGCTCTTCATCCATGAGCGCATGCAGGCGGACGGCGTGCCGCCCTCGTTCGACGAGATGAAGGAAGCGCTCGATCTCAAGAGCAAGTCGGGAATTCACAGGCTGATCACGGCCCTGGTCGAGCGCGGCTTCATCCGCCGCCTGCCACACCGGGCGCGCGCCATCGAGGTGCTGAAGCTGCCGGAAAGCTCGACGGCGGCGGCGGTCGCCGCCTCGTCCGCGGCCGAGACGCGGCGGATCGGCTTTCAGCCAAGCGTCATCGAAGGCACGAAAGCGCGCAACATCGCCCCGCCGCCCTCGCACATGCTCGACAGCCGCACGGTCTCCGTGCCGGTCATGGGCCGCATCGCCGCCGGCGTGCCGATCTCGGCGATCCAGAACCACACGCACGACATCGCCTGCCCGCCGGATCTCCTGACCAACGGCGAGCACTTCGCGCTCGAGGTCAAAGGCGACTCGATGATCGAAGCCGGCATTCACGACGGCGATACGGTCATCATCCGCCGCTGCGACACGGCCGAGAACGGCGACATCGTCGTGGCGCTGGTCGAGCAGGAAGAGGCGACGCTGAAGCGCTTGCGCAAGAAAGGGTCCACTCTCGCGCTCGAAGCGGCGAACCCGGAATTCAAGACGCGCATCTTCGGACCGGACCAGGTCGACATCCAGGGCCGTCTCGTGGGGCTCATCCGGCGCTATTGAGCGGCTTCGTCGTCGCTCTCCGAGATCCCGGAGGCCGGCATCGGCGCGGCATCGTCGGACGTCGGGTTGCGCCATGGCGATGCGCTGGCCGAGGGAATGTCGTCGCGCCGCGATCGCACGGGGCTGCTGCTCCACGGTCGCGTGCCGCGTTTCTCCGCAACCGTTTCGATGCGGCCGATGACCGGGCGGCCTGTGGCTTCGTCACGCGCGAGGTAGATCGCGTGCGTGCCCTCGCTGCGCAGCCGCGCCCGGTCGATGACGGCCAGGGGACGCGGACAGTCCTTCGGGCGGCGCGGGCCTGCAATCAGGATGTCGGCGCTGTGACAGTCTTCCGCCGTTGCGGCGGGATGGCGATGGACCGCGATGCGCAGGTCCTGCACGTCCGCTACGCAGCCGACGCCGTCGCAGCGGAACAGGGACTTGGCGCGCAACGCCTCGCCGGCGGCGCGCGAATCGCCGTCGTGCTCGAGCCAGCGCTTGAGCTCGTAGGCGCCGGCCCGGCTGCCGTTCGCGATCAGGCGGCCGTCAGCTCCGCGCACCGCGACGAGCGTTCCGCCGCGCCCGGCGATGATGTCGGCGCGCTCGGCCTCTCCCATCGTCAGCACGCCCGCGCCGACGGCTACGAGACCGAGCATGCGCCATCGCGTCTGCCACAGCGTGAGCCACAGCCCGCCGAGCACCATCAGCGCGAAGCTCGCGGCCGGCATGGCCGGGATGTAGGCGATCGCGCCGGGCAAGGCCGCGACGCGGTAGGCGGTCGCTGTCATGGCGTCGATGCCGTAGCCCATCAGGGCGAGCGGAAGCGCCTCCAGGCCGAGCGGCATCACGACGAGCGTCAGCAGCGCCATCGGCATGATGATCAGGTTGCAGATCGGAACGGCGATGAGGTTGGCGATCAGCGCGTATTGCTGGCTGCGATGGAAATGGTAGGCGCCGAATGGGGCGACCGACAGGCTGGCGATGACCGTCGATAGCAGGATACCGCCGAAGAAGAACGCGGCGGCGAGCAGCCAGCCGCGCCGCTCGCTCGTCTCGCTGCGGTCGCGGATCGCTTCGTAGGCCGCGATCAGCGAGACGACGGCGGCGAACGACATCTGAAAGCCCGCGTCGAGCAGGCTTTCCGGCATCACGGCGAGGATCGCGAGGGCGGCGAGCGCCACGTTGCGCATCGCGAGGGCCTGCCGGTCCAGGAGCACGGCGACGAACATGATGGCGATCATCAGCGTCGCGCGCAGGGTGGCGATGGACGCCCCCGAGATCAGGAGATAGCCCGTCGCGCCGGCGAGCGCTGCGGCGGCGGCCCATTTCTTCGTCGCGAACCGCAGCGCGATGGCGGGGAATGCGGCCAGCAGGCTGCGCATGACCGCGTAGACGGAGCCCGCCATGATCACCATGTGCAGGCCCGAGATCGAGAGAATGTGGACGAGGCCGGAGTCGCGGTAGGCGTCGTTGGTGGCGTCCGTGATGCCGCCGCGCTCGCCCGTGATCAGCGACACGGCGATGGCGCCGGTTTCATCAGGAAGGGCGGCGCGGATCCGATTGCCGATGGCATGGCGGATCTGCTCGAGGCGGGCCCGCGCGGCGTGAAGGATCGCCCCGCTTCCCACGTCCGGGCTCGCCAGAATGGTGGCCGGCGCCAGCGAGAAGCCGGTGGCGCCGAGGCCCTGGAACCAGGCCCAGCGCGCGAAGTCGTAGCCGCCCGGCAGTGCGGGCATCGCGGGCGGGCGCAAGGTGGCGCGCAGCGCAATGCGGTCGCCCGGCTTCAGGCCCTCGGTCTTGCGCATGGCGCGGATCCGGATGCGCGCCGGGCGTGCGCTCTCGGCCAGCCGGTCGATGGCCGTGACCCGGATCGTCAGCCGCTCGCCGCGGGTCGGGCGCGGCTCGATCAGCTCGACGATGCCCTCGATCTTGGCATACCGCAGCTCCTGGCCGAGCACCGGCGCGCGGACAGTTTCCGTCCGGAGCTTCGCCGCGCCAAACCCCAATGCCATCGCGAGCGCAGCGAAGGCGAGGCCGTGCAAGAGCGGGCGATTGCGGCTCGCGAGCACCAGGCCGGCGGCCATCAGCGAGAGCGCGAGCACGGTGGGCAGGCCCGGCTCGTGCGGAAGCGTGAAATATCCTGCAATTCCACCGCCGAACGCGACCGGCACCCAGACGAACCAGCGGTGGCGCTCGCGTTCGAGCTGAGCGGCGAGCGACGGGAGGCCCGAGAGGCGTGCGAGCCAGGGCGCGACGCGGGGCGCGACTGCGCGCAACGTGGCGGCGGGGTCTTGGACCCCGCCCACGTCCTGGCTCTCGCTGCGGTGCCCGTCCACGCCCCCTCCCCTGCCGCGGGCAAGACCTCTGGCCTCGCCTTGCAGGGGCATGCTACATGGCGGGCCATCCCACTGAAACCCGAGCCGATCATTCCATGAACGAACCCAAGACCGTGCGTGCCGGCGGACCCGTCGTGCGCTTCGCCCCCTCGCCGACCGGCTACCTGCATATCGGCGGCGCCCGGACGGCGCTGTTCAACTGGCTCTACGCCAAGGCCAAGGGCGGCACGTTCCTGCTCCGGATCGAGGATACGGACCGGGAGCGGAACAACCCCGCGGCCGTGGCGGCCATTTTGGACGGCCTCACGTGGCTCGAGCTCGACTGGGACGGCGAGCCCGTCTCGCAGTTCTCGCGCGCCGACCGGCACCGGGAGGTGGCGCTCGCGCTGCTCGAAACGGGCGGCGCTTACCGTTGCTACATGACGCCCGACGAGATCGACGCGCAGCGCCGGCAGGCCGAGGCCGAGAAGCGGCCGCTCACGATCCGCTCGCCCTGGCGGGACCGTGATCCCAGGGAGGCGCCGGCGGGGGCGCCCTCCACCCTCCGCCTCAAGGCGCCGCGCGAGGGCGAGACCGTGGTCGAGGATCACGTTCAGGGCCGCGTCGTGTTCCAGAACAAGGAGCTGGACGATCTCATCATCCTGCGCAGCGACGGCAACCCGACCTATAACCTCGCCGTGGTCGTCGACGATCACGACATGGGCGTGACGCACGTCATCCGCGGCGTCGATCACCTGACGAATGCGGCGCGCCAGACGCAGATCTATCTCGGCATGGGCTGGAACGTCCCCGAGTGGGCGCACGTTCCCCTGATTCACGGTGCGGACGGCGCCAAGCTCTCGAAGCGCCACGGCGCGCAGGGCGTCGAGGATTATCGCGCGATGGGCTACCTGCCGGTGGCGCTGCGGAACTATCTCGTGCGTCTCGGCTGGAGCCACGGCGACGACGAGATCATCTCGACGGAGGACCTGATCGCCTGGTTCGACATCGACAACATCAACAAGAGTGCGGCGCGCTTCGACTTCAAGAAGCTCGACGATCTCAACGGACACTATCTGCGCGAGGCGAAGGACGACGATCTCCTGGCCGCCGTCCAGGGCACGCTTCCGCACCTCGATTTCGTGGCGCTGCGCGCGTTGCCCGTCGACCCGAAAGCGCCGCACCGCTCGGACGTGGCGCTGGCGCAGGAGGTCGAGGCGCAGGTCCCGGGCACGCAGGACGGCCGCGCGCTGGCGGCGCTGTTCGAGGCCAAGGGATGGGAGGCACTCCGCGCGGCGCTGCCCGCCATCAAGGAGCGCTCGAAAACCGTGGCCGAGCTGATCGCGCAGTCGCTGTTCCTGGTGGCGACACGCCCCCTTCGTCTAGATGACAAAGCGCGCAAGCTGATGGATGCTGAGGCCCATGCGATTCTTGCCGCCCTGAAATCCCGGTTCGCCGGAGTCGAGGACTGGACGGCCGCCTCGCTCGAGGCACTTGTGCGAAACTATGCCGAGGAAACGGGCATCAAGCTTGGAAAGGTGGCACAGCCCCTGCGCTCCGCACTCACAGGACGCACCGTGTCGCCGCCCGTGTTCGACGTCATGGCCGTGTTGGGACGCGAAGAGACACTCCTGCGGCTGACCGATCAGACCGCGCCGGCCGCGTAAGTTTCGCGGCGAGTTCGTCGTTTCGCCGTCTTGCTTTTTGGCTATACTGCGGTGCAGCATTCTTATTTGCGCCGGGCAAAGCGGGTTGCCCGCTCCCGGCGACTATCGCAAGCCGGTGACTATCACAGGAGACAAGCGGCATGGGTATCCACGAAAGCTCAACCCCGACCGCGGAGGAAAACCGTCACGCCGAGCTCCGGATCGGGGGCAAGGACGTGAAGCTGGACGTTCGCCCCGGCACGATCGGCCCTGACGTCATCGACATCGCGAAGGTTTACCGCGACACCGGGTGCTTCACCTACGATCCCGGCTTCACCTCGACGGCGAACTGTTCGTCGCGCATCACGTTCATCGACGGCGACAAGGGTGAGCTGCTCTATCGCGGCTACTCGATCGACGAGCTGGCGGAGAACTCGAACTTCCTCGCGACCTGCTATCTGCTGCTGCACGGCGAGCTGCCGACGAACGACGAGTTCAAGGCGTTCCGCAACACCATCACGCGCCACACGATGGTGCACGAGCAGATGACGCGCTTCTTCACCGGCTTCCGCCGCGACGCGCATCCCATGTCGGTGATGGTCGCCGTGGTGGGCGCGCTGTCGTCGTTCTATCACGACAGCACCGACATCAACGACCCGCGCCAGCGCGTGACCGCCAGCCATCGCATGATCGCCAAGATGCCGACCATCGCGGCCATGGCGTACAAATACTCGATCGGCCAGCCGTTCATCTATCCGCGCAACGATCTCGACTACACGTCGAACTTCCTGCAGATGTGCTTCTCGGTTCCGTGCGAGCCGTACATCGTCAATCCGATCGTGGCGCGCGCGCTCGACCGCATCTTCATCCTGCACGCCGACCACGAACAGAACGCCTCCACGTCGACCGTGCGCCTCGCCGGCTCGTCGGGCGCCAATCCGTTCGCGTGCATCGCGGCCGGCATCGCCTGCCTCTGGGGGCCGGCGCATGGTGGCGCGAACGAAGCCGCCCTCAACATGCTCGAGGAGATCGGCAGCGTCGATCGCGTGCCCGAGTACGTCAAGAAGGCGAAGGACAAGTCGTCGGGCTTCCGCCTCATGGGCTTCGGCCATCGCGTCTACAAGAACTACGATCCGCGCGCCAAGGTGATGCAGAAGACCTGCCATCAGGTGCTGGACGAGCTCGACAAGCGCAACGATCCGCTGCTGGCGGTCGCCATGGAGCTCGAGCGCATCGCGCTGCAGGACGACTATTTCGTCGAGAAGAAGCTCTATCCGAACATCGACTTCTACTCGGGCATCACGCTGCGCGCGATGGGCTTCCCGGTCTCGATGTTCACGGTGCTGTTCGCGGTCGCGCGCACCGTCGGCTGGATCGCCCAGTGGACGGAGATGATCGAGGATCCGGAGCAGCGCATCGGCCGTCCGCGCCAGCTCTACATCGGGCCCGCGCGGCGCGAGTTCCCCAAGGCGTAATCGGCCACGATCCACGCCGCCGCATCGGACGGGCTCGGCCCGTCGATGCGCATGACGCCGGGAATGCGTGCGAGGCTCGCGAGCTGCGCACGCCGTTCCGGCGTATCGCCGAGGAGCGGCAGCAAGGCCGCCGCGAGCGCCTCCGGCGTGCTCTTCTCCTGATGAAACTCCGGAAAGACGTTCTCGCCGAGCACGAGGTTGGCGAGCACCGTCGTCGGCGCCTTGATCATGCGGCGCAGGAACGGTGCTGCGACCGGATCGACGCGATAGGCCACCACCATCGGCGTGCCCGCGAGCGCGAGTTCGAGCGTGACCGTGCCGGAAGCCGCGAGCGCGGCGTCGGCGGCCTTGAAGGCGCGGAACTTGTCGGCCTCGCCTTCGACGAAATGGGGGGGCACGGGCCACGAGCGGCTCCCCTTGACGATCTGCTCGCGGCGATGCGGCACGGTCGGAACGATCACCTCCGGCGTGACGCCGCGCTCGACGAGGGTGCGGATCGTATCGCCGAACGGCTCCATCAGGCGGCCCACCTCGGACGTGCGGCTGCCGGGCAGCACGACGAGGAGCGGACGGCCCGGATCGAGGCCGAGGCGGGCTTTCAGCGGCGCGGGATCGAGATCGCTGAGCCAGTCGAGACGCTCGATCAGCGAGTGGCCCACGTAGGTGCACGGCGGCCCGCCCAAGCGCTCGTGCGCGGTGGGCTCGAATGGCAGGATGCCGAGGATGCGGTCGACGTAGGGTTTCATCCTCCTCGCGCGGCCGGGCCGCCAGGCCCACACGCTCGGACTCACGTAGTCGATGATCGGGATTTCCGGGCGGCGCTTGCGAATGCGCTTGGCGATCGGATGCGTAAACTCCGGGCTGTCGATGATGACGACGGCGTGCGGGTCGAAGCGCAGCGCGCTGTCGACGGTGGCATGGACGCGGCGCACGATGCGCGGCAGATGGCGCAGAATCGAGAGCGGGCCCATCACCGCCACGTCGGCCAGCGGAAAATCGGAGACGAACCCTTCGCGGGCCATATCCTCCCCGCCGACGCCGGCGAGCTTCAGGCGCGGGCCGAGCTGCCGTTTCAGCGCCGCGATGAGCTTGCCGCCGAGCGCATCGCCCGAGTGCTCGCCGGCGACGATGAAGAGCCGGATCTCGCCCTCTCCGTCACGGCTTGCGGTGCTGTGCGGCGCGGTCATCGCGGGGCCGTGGCGTCGGGTTCGCGGATGAGCACGAAGAGCCCTTGCTCCTCGGCGTTGCGCAGCGCCGTCTCCTGCGCTTCGCCCGTTGCATAGCGCGCGCCGCCGACCGCGATGCCGGCGTAGCCGCCGGCCGCGACGGTCGCGACGAGCGAGGGCGTCAGATCGCGCAGATCGCGCAGGGTCGCGACGCCGCGGCGGCGACGCGTGATGCTCGCCCACTGGCGCAGGCCGTTGGCGCGCACGATGGTGGCTTCCGGTCCCTCGCCGGTTTCGACCGCGAGCACGTGGTGGCGCATGACGACGGCGGCGCGTCCGGCGTTGAACTCCGCCAGCGTGTCGATCGTGGCGAGGCCCTTGATGGCGTCGAGCGTCGCGTGCTCGGGCGGCGCGGTCCGTCCCGCGCGGCGGAACGTCATGGTGGTGAGGCGCGGGTTGAAGCGGCGCGGGATGGTGGACGGAGCGGGATCGGCCACGCCTTCGACGAAGATTTGAGCGGCGTCGGCGGCGCGCATCGTATGCGCGCGCTGGGCGACGATCACGCGGTTGGCTTCGACCGCGATGCCCGACAGTCCGGCGTTCTCCGCGCCGGTGATGGTCTGCGGCCCGATCGCCGGCATGTCGACGCGCAAATCCTGGCCCGGCTTCGAGCGTTTGACGAGCACGCCGCCGCGGCGCGCGATGTCGTGGCTCGCGTCGATGCGGCGCTGGCCTGCGCGCAGGATCATGCGGTCCGTGCCTTCGACGCCTTCGATGGCCTCGATGCGCCCCTCCGCGACGACGACGCTCTGGCCGATGTCGTACGGACCGAGCGCGCGAATGACGGCCATGCCCTTGCGGATGTCGGCCGCGTCGCCCGGCGAGGCGTGGGCGGCGCCGATCGCACCTTCGCCGATGACGAGCTCGGGCGCGGCCGCATCGGGGCCGATGACGCGGATGCCGCGCTGCTCGAAGAAGCGGACGACCTGGCGCAGCACGCCGTCGTCGCCGCCCGACGCGACGATGCGCACGACGCGGGGCAGATGACGGAAGAAGCCGAGGTCGGGGCGGATGATCTTGATGTCGGGCCGCTGGACGCGGCCGACGATGACGAGGTCGGTGATGCGCGCGGCATTGAACGCGCGGATCATGCCGCCGATCTGGCCCCAGTTCACGCGCGTTACGGGGTGCGGTCCGAAATCGCCGTCGGCCTCGCTGTCGATGGCGACGATCATGACGGGCACGCCGTTGCGTGCCGCGCTGTCGGCGATCTCGCGGGGCAGCGTTCCGCCGCCGGCCAGTATTCCGAGCCGTCCTCGCGCGTCCATGCAGGCCCTCCGGCGCGATCCCTCTTGCGCGCCCGATCACGCTATAGGACAGCGAGCGGGTCGCGGGCAACCCCATCGGCCGCGCCGCATCCGCCCGTCCACAAACGCAGAAACGGGCCGCGGCCATTCAGCCGCAGCCCGCCTCCTGGGAGACCCGCTGCCGATCCAGACGTCGAGCGTGTCTAGACGTCGAGCGTGTTGTCGCGCTCCCACTGCGTGAAGTGGGTGCAGTAGGAGTTCCACTCCAGTTTCTTGAGCTTGACGTAGGCGTCGGCGAATTCCGGGCCGAGCGCCTGCTTCAGCGAGCCGTCGGCGTCGAAGGCGCGGATGGCATCGAGCAGGTTGAGCGGAAGCTTGGGCGCATCCTTCACGGTGTGCCCTTCCTGGTACATGTCGATGTCGTAGCGCTTGCCGGGGTGGGCGTTGTGCTCGATGCCGTCGACGCCGGCGGCGATGATGACGGCCTGCAGCAGGTACGGGTTGGCCGCGCCGTCCGGCAGGCGCAGCTCGAAGCGGCCCTTGCCCGGCACGCGCACCATGTGGGTGCGGTTGTTGCCGGTCCAGGTCACGCTGTTCGGGCTCCACGTCGCGCCCGAGATCGTGCGCGGCGCGTTGATGCGCTTGTAGGAGTTGACGGTGGGGTTCGTGATCGCGGCCAGCGACTCGGCGTGCTTCATGATGCCGCCGAGGAAGTTGTAGCCCTGCTTCGAGAGGCCCATCTCGTCGGTGTTGTCGTAGAACATGTTGGTCTTGCCGGTGTCCGCATCCCAGACGGAGATGTGGGCGTGGCAGCCGTTGCCGGTGAGCGTGGGGAACGGCTTCGGCATGAAGGTGGCGCGGAGCCCGTGCTTCTCGGCGACGGACTTGGCCATGAACTTGAAGAACGAATGACGGTCGGCCGTGATCAGCGCGTCGTCGAAGTTCCAGTTCATCTCGAACTGGCCGTTGGCGTCCTCATGGTCGTTCTGGTAGGGCTGCCAGCCCAATTCCAGCATGTAGTCGCAGATCTCAGCGATGACGTCATAGCGGCGCATGAGCGCCTGCTGGTCGTAGCAGGGCTTGGCGGCGATATCCATCGAGTCGGAGATCGCGGTTCCGTCCGGGTTCACCAGGAAGAACTCGCATTCGACGCCGGTCTTGACGCGCAGGCCCTTCGAAGCCGCCTTGGCGATGGCGTTCTTGAGCACCACGCGCGGCGACTGGGCCACGCGCTTGTCCTCCATCACGCAGTCGGCCGGGACCCAGGCGACCTCCGGCTTCCAGGGGAGCTGGATGATGCCGGCAGGATCGGCCATGCCGAGCATATCGGGGTGCGCGGGCGTCATGTCGAGCCAGGTCGCGAACCCGGCAAAACCCGCGCCGTCCTTCTGGATCTCGGCGATCGCGGCGGCCGGCACCAGCTTGGCGCGCTGGAAGCCGAAGAGATCCGTGAACGAGATCATGAAATAGCGAATGCCGCGCTCTTTGGCGACTTGTGAGAGATCGTTTGACATGCCTTCTCTTTCCCAACGCTCGGGTTATGACCGTTTCCCCTAGAAATCTTCGTCTTTGATTTTTTATGAGATCGAAGATTTGCGCGCCCGAAACGAGGTCCCGGGCGCGCGTGATCTAGAACTTGTTGTCGTGACCCGGGATCCACCCGGTTCCTGCAAGCGGCACGCGGGCCATGGCGGCGGCCTCGATCGTGAGCGCGCAGAGATCCTCCGGCTCCAGGTTGTGGACGTGGTTGTGGCCGGCCGCGCGCGCGATCGTCTGCAGCTCGAGCGTCATCACCTTCAGGTAGTTGGCGAGACGGCGTCCGGCGCGGATCGGATCGAGCCGTTGGGCCAGGTCCGGGTTCTGCGTCGTGATGCCGGCGGGATCGCGGCCCTCGTGCCAGTCGTCGTAAGCACCGGCCGTCGTGTTGAGCGCCTGGTATTCGCCTTCGAGCGCCGGGTCGTTGTCGCCGAGGGCGACGAGGGCTGCGGTGCCGATGGCAACGGCGTCAGCGCCGAGAGCCAGCGCCTTGGCGACGTCGGCACCGTTGCGGATGCCGCCCGAGACGATGAGCTGGACCTTGCGGTGCATGCCGAGATCCTGCAGCGCCTGCACGGCAGGACGAATGCAGGCGAGCGTCGGCTGGCCCACGTGCTCGATGAACACCTCCTGCGTGGCGGCGGTGCCGCCCTGCATGCCGTCCACGACGACGACGTCCGCGCCGGCCTTCACGGCCAACGCCACGTCGTAGTAGGGGCGTGCGCCGCCGACCTTGATGTAGATCGGCTTCTCCCAGTCGGTGATCTCGCGCAGCTCGAGGATCTTGATCTCGAGATCGTCGGGACCGGTCCAGTCGGGATGACGGCACGACGAGCGCTGGTCGATCCCTTTCGGCAGCGTGCGCATCTCGGCGACGCGGTCGGAAATCTTCTGGCCGAGCAGCATGCCGCCGCCGCCGGGCTTGGCGCCCTGGCCGACGACGATCTCGATGGCGTCGGCGCGGCGCAGGTCATCGGGGTTCATGCCGTAGCGCGACGGCAGGTACTGATAGACGAGCGTCTTCGAGTGGCCGCGCTCCTCCGGCGTCATGCCGCCGTCGCCGGTGGTCGTGGACGTGCCGGCGATGGTGGCGCCGCGGCCCAGCGCTTCCTTGGCGTTGCCGGACAGCGCGCCGAAGCTCATGCCCGCGATGGTGATCGGGGTCTTGAGCTCGATCGGCTTCTTCGCATAGCGCGTGCCGAGGGTGACGGCCGTCGAGCAGCGCTCGCGGTAGCCTTCCAGCGGATAGCGCGAGATCGACGCTCCGAGGAACAGGAGATCGTCGAAGTGCGGAACCTTGCGCTTCGCGCCTGCGCCGCGGATGTCGTAGATGCCGGTCTGCGCGGCACGACGGATCTCCGAGAGCGTGTAGTCGTCGAAGGTGTGGGATTTGCGGGGTGTGGTCGGCGGGTTCTGGTAGGTCATCAATACGCGTCCGCATTATCGATGTTGAAGTTGTAGAGCTTGCGCGCGGAGCCATAACGCTTGAACTCCGCCGTCTTCACGCCCTCGACGCCTGCCCTCTTGAGGAGCGCAGACAGAGTTTCGTGATGCTCGGGGCGCATTTCCTTCTCGATGCAGTCGGCGCCGAGGCTCTTGACGCTGCCGCGCACGAAGAGCTTGGCCTCGTAGATGCTGTCGCCGAGCGCATCGCCGGCGTCGCCCAGCACCACGAGGTTGCCGGTCTGCGCCATGAAGGCCGACATGTGCCCGGTGTTGCCGCGCACGATGATGTCGATGCCCTTCATCGAGATGCCGCAGCGCGACGACGCGTTGCCCTCGATGACGAGCAGGCCGCCGCGGCCGGTGGCGCCCGCGTACTGGCTCGCGTCGCCCTTCACGATGACCTGGCCGGACATCATGTTCTCGGCGGCGCCGGGGCCGGCCGAGCCGTGCACGACGATGGTGGCCAGCTTGTTCATGCCGGCCACGTAGTATCCAACGGGGCCGCGAATGTTGACGGTGACGGGCGCATCCACGCCGGCGGCGACAGCATGCTGGCCGCGCGGGTTGAGCACCTCCCATTCCGTCTCGTTCGTTCCGTCCTTCAATGCGTGAAGGCTCTTATTGAGCTCGCGCAGCGGCGTTCCCGCCAAGTCGATCGACCTCATTCTCAACGCTCCCAGAAGTAAACAGTCGCAGGCTCGGGCTCCCAGACGCGGGCCTTGTCGATGCCGGGCAGGCCGGCGAGCGCGCGGTATTCCGATCCGAACGCCACGTACTGATCCGTCTCGGCCAGGATCGCCGGCTTGCAGGCGATGGGATCGCGCACGACGCCGAAGCCGTTCTTGGTGCCGACGACGAACGTGAAGAAGCCGTCGAGATCCTCGAGGCTCTTTTCGAGCGCTTCACCCAGGTTCAAGCCCTGGTTCATGCGCCAGGTCAGATAGGCGGCCGCGACCTCGCTGTCGTTCTCGGTCTCGAACGACATGCCGTCCTTCTTCAGGTTGCGGCGCAGGTTGTTGTGGTTCGACAGCGAGCCGTTGTGCACGAGGCACTGGTCGGGGCCGGTCGAGAACGGGTGCGCGCCGAGCGTCGTGACGGCGCTCTCGGTCGCCATGCGCGTGTGGCCGATGGCGTGGGTGCCGGACATGCCTTCGAGCGCGAAGCGCTTCGCCACCTCGGTCGGCCAGCCCACTTCCTTGTAGATCTCGATGGTGTCGCCGCGGCCCATGACGCGGATCTTGGGGGCCACCGCGGCGATCGCCGCGCGGACGGCCTCGATGTCGGCGGCGGCGCAGGTCAGCACGGCGTGCGTCGACTTGATCTCGAGCGACACCTTGCTGCCGACCTTCTTGCTCACCGCGTCGGCCAGACCGGCGAAGTCGGTCTCGGGATTGGCCGACTGCAGCGTGATCTTGGCCTTGCCGGACTGCGGCGCGCCATAGACGGCGAAGCCGGCCGAGTCGGGCCCGCGCTCGCACATGGTCGCGAGCATGCCAGCCGTCAGCTCTCCGAGCCGCGGCTCAAGCGCCGGATCCTTAATGAATAATCCCACAATTCCGCACATCGCTGTCACACCTTTCGCGTTGTCCGAGCTTCAATCCTCATTACCAGGAAGTTTCCTGATATTCAACTCACATGAATTAAATTTTCCTCGTGTGATAATCCTGCTCACGATTTCACGCGCCAGAGCTCGTAGTAGACGCGGGCGAGCCGGTAGGCGTCGGGGATCGACAGGGCCCAGACGAACAGTCCGCCTGCGGCGCGGCCGATGAAGGATTGATCGGGGGTCGTCGTCTGCCAGCTCAGGAGCGCGAGCAGCAGCGCGAAGAAGGCGAAGCCGAAGCCGCGCTGCGCATGGCCGAGGGCGACATGGCCCACGCCGGGGCCCAGGCAGGCGAGCGCGAGGACGAGATAAGGATTGAGCGGCTTCCTCGGTTTCTCGGGCTCGGGGGCGCTCATGCGGCGTCAGCCTTCCGAGAGAGGCTCGCCGCCGCCCGCAGCAGGCGCTCGAGCTCGGCGAGCGTCTCCGCCACCAGGTCGGCGGGCACGCTCGTCTCGTCGAAGGCGACCTGGCGCAGCAGGAGATGGGGGCCGCGGCGGCCTTCTGCGGCCTGGCGGATGATGCGGAAACCACGATCGGTCGCGGCGATCTCCTTCACGCGGGCATCCGAGAAGACGTCGGCCATGACGGGTGCGGCCTTGTCGAGCAGCCGCTGGGCGGCGGGCGACGATCCGCGGATCCAGATCTCGCCCGGAAAGCCGGGCGGCGTGTCGAAGCGTTCGGTGAAGCGCTCCGTGAGC
Source organism: uncultured Hyphomicrobium sp. (assembly GCA_964386545.1). Taxonomy (GTDB): domain Bacteria; phylum Pseudomonadota; class Alphaproteobacteria; order Rhizobiales; family Hyphomicrobiaceae; genus Hyphomicrobium_C. The sequence goes on along the minus strand of CAYLSI010000012.1, from coordinate 27,625 downwards.
GAGTAGAAGTCGGCGCCTGACGGGCGCACGAGCGCGGCGAGGCCGGGGCGGCCGGCGTTTGTGTCGAGCAGCGTGACGGAGAGCCAGATCTGCGGAAGGCGGCGGATGGTCATCGTGTCGGCGATCAGCGCGACGCGGACCTCCCTCCCCTTCCATCGTCCGGCCAGTTGGGGGAAGCCATCGGCGCCGCGGTCGATGCGGGCGGCGTCAATAAGGCCCGCGCAGGCGTCGAGCATGCTCTCGCGCTGGCGGCGGGCGGCGCGGTGGTCACGCAGCGCCATCGCCGCTACGACGGCGGCAGACACGCAGGACATCACGATGAACTCGATGCTCGGCACGGTAGGAGGACCCTGGCGCAGCAGCCGGTGGGGCGGTGGGCGCGGCGGCTCCTCGCCGCCGCGCCGCTCTTTCGTCTGATCAGTAGCCCGCGGGACGCGGCCAGGCCATCGTGAACTGGTCGCCGCGGCGCACATACTTGTAGCGGTGGAAGGCGAACCAGGCCGAGGCGACGATGTAGAAGACCATCATCGCCACGAGCTGCGTGCCGTAGCCCAGGAACACCGCGAAGTACGTCGTCGAGCAGAGCACGAGCAGCACGATCGCGGGCAGCGGGTGGAACGGATGCACGTAGCCGCGCTTGATCACGCCCAGCGGCCACTTGCGGCGGAACATGATCATGTTGAAGCTCATGAACGTGTAGCCGAGCAGTCCGGACAGGATCGAGAACGTGATCACCTGATCGAGCGGTGCGCCGAGCGCGAAGATGAGCGCCACGGGAACCAGGAACACGATCGCGCGGAAGGGCGTGCGGTAGGTGGGATGCACCGCGCCGAACCACACCGGCAGGTACCGGTCACGTCCCATCGAGAACCAGGCGCGCGACGCGTCGTTGATGCAGCCGTTGGCCGAGGCGAGCGTCGAGAAGATGGTGCCGATGAAGAGGAACGTGAGCAGGAACGGCGAGTCCGTGAGGCGCGCGGCGTCGAACAGCGGCGTCGCTGCCTGGCCGAGATACTCCCACGGGATGAGGCTGACGCAGATGTACCAGGTCATCGTGGCCGCGATCAGCAGCGTGATGACGCCGGTCATGGTGCCGAGCGGCAGCGCGCGGGCGGGCGAGCGGACCTCTTCGGCGGCTTGGGTCGTGCCCTCGATGCCGAGGTAGAACCAGAGGCCGAAGTGAAGCGCCGCGAGCGCGCCGAGCCAGCCGTACGGCAGCCCTGTCAGCATCTCCGCCGGCTTCAGGACCTCGTCCGTCCAGGGCCGCACGGCCAGGAACAGAACGACGATCGCGAGGCAGGCGATGGCGGTGATGATGAGGTTGAAGGTCAGCGTCGCGAACACGCCACGATAGTTGAGCCAGGCGAGGAAGATGATGGTGAGGACGACGAAGGGCGGTTTATGCACCTCCTCGAACCCCGCCATGCCGCCGACGGTCGCCATCAGGTCGCCGACGACGATCGCGTTGCCGGCTTCCAGCATCGTGTAGGCGAACACGAGGAAGAGGCCGACGTTGAAGGCCATGAGGGGGCCCACGATGTGCTTGGCCTGGGCGTACTGGCCGCCGGCGGCGGCCACCGTGGAGGTCACCTCCGAGTCGATCATCGCGACGCAGGTGTAGAGCATGCCGGCGACCCAGCAGGCGATGAGCGCGGCGAACGCGCCGCCCTTACCGACCGCGAAGTTCCAGCCCATGTACTCGCCGACGAGCACGATGCCGACCCCCAGGCCCCAGACGTGGGCGGGACCGAGGACGCGGAGAAGCGAGATCTTCTCGCCGTGAATTGCCGTGCTCTGGGTCATTTGTGCCCTCCCTGGTGGGGCGGGTCGATGACGAGCACGTCCTCGATTTCACCTTCCTTGGACGAGATCAGCATCTCTTCCGAGTAGGTGGTGTTGGTCTTGATGAGGTCGAAAAGCATCCAGCCGCCGAGCAGGCCCGCGATGCCCCACGCTGCATATTCCAGCAGTTGGAAGTTCGAAAGATTGTCCATGTGGACGTCCCCTACCTGTCGAAGCGTTCGGCGATCACGTCCCGGTACTCCTTGTCGGAGACGCGGAACACGAAGATGAAGTAGACGATCACCACGAGAGCCGTGACGATGAGGGCGGGGAGGCTGAACGCGTAGTCGTAGCGCGAGGCGATCAGGTCGTGGGCGCTCGCCGGGTCGAAGCCCAGCTTCTCCCACTGCGCCTGCATCGTCGCGTTCTGGTTCATGCCCGCCCAGGACTTGTCGGCGAACTCGATGGCCGTCTTGCCGCCGCCGGCGAGGCCGAGCCACAGGGGCGCGAAGAGCGTCAGAACGACGAGAGCCAGCAGGAAGAGCGAGTCAAAAAATTGCCCGAGCTTTGATTGCTCGGGCGGATTGTATTTCGGTTTGGCCATGGTGCACGCTCCTCAGCCCTTGGTCTTCATCATGTCGAGGTAGTGCAGATCGAGGCCATAGATGTTCTCCTTGTCCTCGGAGTAGTGCTTCAGCATCGCGACGATGGCTGCGGTGTTGAACAGGAGAACAACCCCGCCTGCGAGCGCGAGCGCGATCACCACGTTCTGATCCGCATGCGGAATGACGATCGTGGCGAAGGTGAAGACGTAGATTGACCAGAGGATCGTGATAGCGAGGACCGACCACATGCGGTCTCCGCCGTACATCTTCTGGATCCTTGGGTCGGTATTCGAGATATCCTGCATCCATTTCTCCCCAAAACGGGCGCCTTAGGTATCGGCGCGAATATTGCCTGTGAGGCAACTGTTTTTTATGTGCGGAAAAACTCTGCGGCGGGACGACGCACCTGTCAAGGGTGTTTGATTGGCTTTTGTCCATTGTTTGCAGCAGAATGCCCAAAGACTGAGCTTTTTCGAGCGGAAGGCCCCGATTTGAAGGAACTGAAGATAACTTGCCTAGCCGCGCATGGCGGGGGGCTCGCCGGCCCGGCAGAGGGGCGCCATCGGGGGGCGGTCCTGGGTTCCGTGCACAGGCTCAGGGCGCGGATTGGCGTGTGCAATCCGCGTCCTAATTCGGCGGCGACCCGTTGCCAACACGGGCGTGCGCATGTTTCGATGGTACGTGGGCGAACTGCTTCGTTTTTGGTCGGGGACCGAGCGCAGATCCGCCGCGTTTTTCATCACGTGCCGGCCGGTCCATCACCGGCGGGCTTCGGAAACAAACTCCATGACACAGAGATCGGGGATGCCTGCAATGCGTGACAGGGCCAATGGCGCCAAGGCGAGAGAGACCGGAGCCGACGGCGACGGCCTGGACGAGCCCGAGCGTCCGCTCCGCAAGGAGCAGGACCCGCATGCGCTGCAGGGCGCGCGCGACAGCATGCTGGAGGTCGCCATCGGGCGCGAGGTGCGCGCCTTCCGCAACAAGCTCGGCATCACCGCCTCCGACCTCGCGAAGGCGTCGGGGCTCTCGCTCGGCATGCTGTCGAAGATCGAGAACGGCGTGACGAGCGCCTCGCTCACGACCCTGCAGCGGCTCTCGAAGGCGCTGGGCGTTCCCGTCACGGCGCTGTTCCGGCGTTTCGAGGAGCGGCGCGATGCGGTGTTCGTCTCGGCCGGACAGGGCCTCCTGATCGAGCGGCGCGGCACGCGCGCGGGACACCAGTACCAGTTGCTCGGCCACACGGGCGGCCTCTCGGGCGGCGTGGTCGTGGAGCCCTATCTCATTACGCTGACCGAAGAATCGGACGTCTTCCCGCTGTTCCAGCACGCCGGCCTCGAGCTCATCTATGTGCTCGAAGGCGAGGTGGTGTACCGGCATGCGGACAAGCTCTATCCGATGAAGCCCGGCGACAGCCTGTTCTTCGATGCCGATGCGCCGCATGGGCCGGAGGAGCTGGTCAAGCTGCCGATCCGGTTCCTCTCCGTGATCAGCTATGCCCGCGAGCTGCCATAGCTAGCGGGGCCGGGCGGCGCCCTACTCCAGCGCCGCCTGCAAGCCGCGGACGAACGCGGAGAGCCCCGTCATGCGGTCGCGGCGCAGGCGCTCGGCGGCGAGGATGGCCTTGAGGCCGGCGCTGCTCTCGGTGAGATCGTTGTTCACGATCACGTAGTCGTACTCGGCCCAGTGGCTGATTTCGGACGACGCCTTCGCCATGCGCTTGGCCACGACCTCCGGCGGATCCTGGGCGCGCTGCCTCAGCCGCGTTTCGAGCGCGTGGCCGGACGGCGGCAGCACGAACACGCGGACGAGATCGCCCGCCATGCGCTCGGAGAGCTGCTGCGTGCCCTGCCAGTCGATGTCGAACAGCACGTCGCGGCCGGCCGACAGCGCCGCCTCGATGGGCGCGCGCGGCGTGCCGTAGAAGTTGCCGAAGACGGTGGCCCATTCCAGCAGCTCGTCGGCCTCGCGTAGCGCCGCGAAGCGCGTCTCGTCGACGAACCAGTAGTCGCGGCCGTCGACCTCGCCGGGGCGCGGGGCCCGCGTCGTCACGGAGACCGAGAGTGCGATGTCGCCGTCGCTTTCGAGCAGCGCGCGGGCAAGCGAGGTCTTGCCGGCGCCGGAGGGCGAGGAGAGCACGAGCAGCAGGCCGCGCCGTTCGATCGTCAGATTTTCGCTCGTCATCAACCGGCTCCGCGCGGCGGGCGTTTTCGTTCGACCGTTGATAGGAGGTGGATCGGCGCCGGTCTAGAGCGTTTTGCGATCCGATAGAATCGGATCGGACGCTCTAGATTCTTGTTTTGTCGCATTTTCTTACGACGAACCGGTCTCCACTTCGTCGGAAAATGCTCCAGAGCGTTTTGCGCGCGCAGAAAATGCGCCAAGCCTACTCGATGTTCTGGACCTGCTCGCGAAGCTGATCGACGACGACCTTGAGCGCGAGGCCGGCCGCGGCGATGTCCTGGTCGGCCGCTTTGGCCGTGAGCGTGTTGGCCTCGCGGTTGAACTCCTGGGCCAGGAAGTCCAGCTTGCGTCCGACGGCGCCGCCCTCGCGCAACATGACGCGGGCCGATTCCACATGCGCGTGGAGGCGCTTCAACTCCTCCTCGACATCGGCGCGCGTCGCCAGGATCACGGCCTCCTGGTGCAGGCGCACGGGATCGAGGCCGGGGCCGGCCTCCATCAGCCGGGCGATCTGCTCGGCGAGACGCTGGCGGATGGCGTCGATGGTGCGCGCGGGCGCCTGCTCGACCACGTCGGTCAAGCGGGCGATCTCGTCGACCTGGCGCGACAGGATCACGGTCAGGCGGCGCCCCTCGTCGTTGCGGGCGGCGGTGAGGCCCGCGAGCGCCACGTCGAGGGTTTCGAGCATGGCCGCATGCTCGGCAGCCATCGTCTCGGGATCGACCTGATCCTCCGCCACGTCCAGCACGCCGCGAAGCGCGAGCAGGGCTTCCGCGCGCGGGGGCGCGGCGCCGATGTCGTGGGCGAGGCGCGTCGCGATTGCGCGCACGCGCTCGAGGGCCGCTTCGTTGACGCGCACGTCTGCGGCCGGGGCGCGCCGCGCGACGCTGAGGCTGGCGTTGATGCTGCCGCGCGTCAGCGCCTTGGCGAGACGCTCACGCACCTTGGGCTCCAGCGCCTCATAGCCGGGCGGCAGGCGCAGGCGCACGTCGAGACCGCGGTTGTTGACGCTGCGCAGCTCCCAGTGCCACGCCGTGCCCTCCCGTGCGCCCTCGCTGCGGGCGAAGCCGGTCATGCTTTGGAGGCTCATCGTGGGTCTATCCGGGAAGTTGCGGCCGCGCCCAGAAGTACGGGGGCGCTCTCGCCTCCGCAAGTCTCGATGCGGCGGGGCGCGTCAGCGCTTGGGTTTGCGGATGGGCAGGGGAATGGAGGACACGGTGGTGGGAGCGGCCGGCTGCTCCTCCGATTCCGGCGCGCTGGCTGCGGGATCCTCGGCGGGAGGATTAGGGATCTCGCTCACGGGGTTGGTCGGCGCCGCCGCGGTTCCGGGCGGGACCGCCGCCTGGCCGTCGGCCGGCGTCGCCGCGACCTGGCGAGCGCGGATGTCCTTTTCGATCTTGCGCCAGTTGGCGACCGCCTCGTTGTGCTCCTTGAGCGTCGAGGAGAAGAAGTGGCCGCCCGTGCCGTCGGCGACGAAGAAGATGTCGTCGTGCTGCGTCGGGTTGAGCGCGGCTTCGAGCGCCGGGCGTCCCGGGTTGCAGATCGGCGTCGGGGGAAGGCCCTTGATCTGGTAGGTGTTGTGGGCGTTCTTCGCGTCCTTCTCCGACTGCAGGATCGGCTTGCCCCAGGAGACGCCGCCGCCGTAGATGCCGTAGAGGATCGTGGGGTCGGACTGCAGCGGCATGCCCTTCTTGAGCCGGTTGACGAAGACGCCGGCGATGCGCTCGCGCTCGTCGGCGCGGCCGGTTTCCTTCTCGATGATGGACGCCAGCACGACCGCCTGCTCCGGCGTCGCGAACGGCAACCCCTCGCTGCGGCGCGCCCATACGCTTTCGAGCACCTGGTGCTGCTTCGACTGCATGCGCTCCAGCAGCTCCTGGCGCGGCATGCCCTTCTCGATGCTGTAGGTCTCGGGCATCAGCGATCCCTCGACGGGGATCTGCGTGATCTCGCCGGTCAGGTTTTCCTCGGCGTTGAGGCGCGCCACGATCTGCTGGCTCGTCAGGCCTTCCGGGATCGTCACGCGATACTGGACGGACTTGCCGTCCGCCAGGATCGAGATCACCTCGCGGATGCTGACGCCCGGCTTGAAGAGATATTCGCCGTGCTTCAGCACGACCTCGCCGGGATGCATGCGGCTCTGCACGAGGTAGTTGACCATGAACGCCCAGCGGCTCGACACCACGCCTTCACGCTCGAGGTCGTCGGCGATGGCGTTGCTGCTCGTGCCCTTCGGAATGACGACGGTCTGCATCGCCGTCAGCGGACCCGGCCGGTTGTACATATGATTGACGAGCAGAGTCAGGCCGCCGGCCGTCAGCATGGCAACGAGGGCGATCGTCATCACGCCGCTGACGACGCGGGCGAAGCCGGAGAGAACGCGGGATTCCTTGCGCTGGCGCATGCCGTGAGGGCGCGGCGGGGCGCGGCCCGGCTCGAGCGCTTCGGAGGGGCTGCGCGGGCGCACGCCATCGCGTCGCGACAGTGTCGGCGACCCGTCCCGGCGAATGTTACTCATGCTCCAGCTCCCGTGTCGCGTCGCACCGTACTGCCCGATCTCGCGCCGGAGCGGTTTGCGCTCCGAACGATCCGGATCGCAGGCCCCAGGGTTTTGAGTGGTCGCATTCCCTTATGACGAACCGGCCTTCGCTTCGTCGGAGACTGCTCCAGGATCGGCAGCCGGAATCCCGGCCGAGGCAGCACCCTGCCTCCACCCGCCACGCATCCCCCAGACGTGACCTTGGGATTGTGGCGAAAGCCAGTCAACGACCGTTCGCTCAGGCGACCTTGCGAAGAACGAGCGAGGCGTTGGTGCCGCCGAAGCCGAAGGAGTTCGAGAGCACCGTCGTGATGTCGCGCGTCCTGGGCGTGACCGGCACGAGGTCGATCGCGGTCTCGACCGACGGGTTGGCGAGATTGAGCGTCGCCGGGGCGATCTGATCGCGGATGGCGAGCGTCGAGAAGATCGCCTCCACCGCGCCCGCCGCGCCGAGCAGGTGGCCGATCGAGGACTTCGTCGACGACATGGCGACCTTGGCCTGCGTGTTGCCGAACAGACGCTCGACGGCGCCGAGCTCGATCTCGTCGCCCATCGGCGTCGAGGTGCCGTGCGCGTTGATGTAGTCGATGTCGCTCGGCGAGATGCCCGCGCTCTTCAGGGCTGCGCGCATGCAGCGGAACGCGCCGTCGCCCGTCTCGGACGGAGCCGTGATGTGATAGGCGTCGCCCGACATGCCGTAGCCGATGACCTCGGCATAGATCTTGGCGCCGCGCGCCTGGGCGTGCTCGAGGCTTTCGAGAACGACGATGCCGGCGCCCTCGCCCATCACGAACCCGTCGCGGTCCTTGTCGTAGGGGCGCGAGGCTTCGTGCGGACGATCGTTGAAGCCGGACGACAGGGCGCGGCAGGCGACGAAGCCCGCCATGCCGATGCGGCAGATGGGGCTTTCCGTGCCGCCGGCGACCATGACCTCGGCGTCGCCCAGCGCGACGAGGCGCGCGGCGTCACCGATGGCGTGCGTGCCCGTCGCGCAGGCCGTCACGACGGCATGGTTCGGGCCCTTGAGGTCGTGCTTGATCGAAACGTAGCCGCCCGCGAGGTTGATGAGGCGGCCGGGAATGAAGAACGGCGAGACGCGGCGTGCGCCCTTCTCCTTGAGCAGGATGGAGGTGTCGGCGATGCCGGACAGGCCGCCGATGCCGGAGCCGATGAGCACGCCCGTCGTTTCCTGCTTCTCGACGGTGTCGGCCTTCCAGCCGGCGTCGGCGAGCGCCTGATCGGCGGCGGCGACGGCGTACATGATGAAGTCGTCGACCTTGCGCTGCTCCTTGGGCTCCATCCAATCGTCGGGATTGAACTTGCCTTCGGATCCCGCGCCGCGCGGCACGAAGTTCGCGATCTGGCAGGAGAGGTCCGAGACGTCGAACTCCTCGATGCGACGCGCGCCGCTCTGACCTGCGAGGAGATTGCTCCAGGATGCTTCGACGCCGCATCCGACAGGGGTCACGAGACCGAGACCAGTGATAACCACGCGCCGCATGCCGCTCAAAGCCGTTCCCCAGATTAGGTGAGAGCGCTGCCCGCTACGCCCAGTCGGCTGTGGTCTGAGCCGGCGAGAGCCTCGTCTGTTGTTGTTCGCTTCGGGAAAGGAGCGGGCTCGATTGGCCGCTCCCTCCTCATGTTGTGATCCGGGCGAGACGGGCCTCGGTGCGCGATCCCTTTCGCGCTCCGGCTTTCCGCTCCCGGCGCGGCCGGCGGGACATCAGGCGCACTGCGCTTCTGTCCCGGCGCCGCTGGCCCATCAGGCAGCCGTGGCGTTCTTCTCGAGGAACTTCACCGCGTCGCCGACGGTCAGGATGTGCTCGGCGGCATCGTCCGGGATCTCGCACCCGAACTCTTCCTCGAACGCCATCACAAGCTCGACCGTATCAAGGCTGTCGGCGCCGAGATCATCAATGAAGCTGGCATTCTCGGTGACCTTGTCGGCCTCGACGCCAAGATGCTCCACAACGATCTTCTTCACGCGCTCTGCGACATCGCTCATCGTCTTCCCTCGTGTCCCTGCTAATTTTCGTTGCTAATCGGTTGCTCGGTTCCCGTACATTCGCCGGGGCACTCAAGTTCTCTTTGCGTCCTTCATCAGAAAGCCGAATTCCTGATTTCCGATGCACGCTCGAAGTTTCGGTCTGCCTCACTTCCGGTGCCGCGGAACCTCAAGGTGCCACCCAGAACGACAGCGCGCGAGCGTTGATCGTTAGGGCCTTTCCGAAATCCGCGCAGCAAAAAAACGAGGCTCGTTAACACATCTCCCTGAGCATGGCCAGCACCGCCCTCTTCTGGTGGCATGCCGCCCACGCCATAAGGAGAGCGACACATTGCCCCCGGGTTGCGGATTTCTGCGCGCTCCGGGGACTTTAGGCCATTTTTGCCATTACACCATGGCCATTCCGCCGTTCACGTGCAGCGTCTGGCCGGTCACATAGCCCGCCTCGTTGCTGGCAAGGTAAATGGCGGCGGCGGCGATGTCATCGGGCGAGCCGAAGCGCTGCGCGGGGATGTGCTGGGAAATCTCGGACTTCTGCTTGTCCGTCAGCACGTCGGTCATCGCGGTCGCGATGAAGCCCGGTGCGATGCAGTTCGCCGTGATGCCGCGGTTGGCGACCTCGCGGGCGAGCGACTTGGTCATGCCGATCATGCCGGCCTTCGAGGCGGCGTAGTTGCCCTGGCCCGGATTGCCGATGATGCCCGACACCGACGAGATGTTGATGATGCGGCCGTAGCCCGACTTCGCGCGCAGCATGTGGCGCGTGGCGGCGCGCATCAGCATGAAGGTCGACGTCAGGTTGACGGCGATGACGTCATCCCACTGCTCGTCCTTCATCACCATGAACAGGTTGTCCTTGGTGAGGCCGGCGTTGTTGACGAGGATGTCGACGCGGCCGAGCTTGGCGGAGGCCTCGTCGATCAGCTTGCCGACGGCGGCCTTGTCGGCGAGATCGCACGGCACGACGTGGACGCGCTCTCCGAGCTCGGCGGCGAGCGCTTCGAGCTTGGCGACCTGACGGCCCGAGATCGCGACCTCGGCGCCGGCCTTGTGGAAGGCGCGGGCGATGCCCTCGCCGATGCCGCCCGTTGCGCCGGTGACCAGGGCTTTCTTGCCCGTCAAATCGAACATGATGACTTCCTTTCAGGACGAAGCGTTGCGCTCTCAGGCGAGCTTGGGGGCGGCAGCGTCGACATCGGCCGGCGTGCCGACGCTCATGGCCTCGAGGGACTTTTCGATGCGCTTGGCGAGACCGGCCAGCACCTTGCCCGAGCCGATCTCGAACACGTCCGTCACGCCGTTGGCGGCGAGGAAGCCCACGCATTCGCGCCAGCGCACGGTGCCGGTCACCTGCTCGACCAGCAGGCGGCGAATTTCGTCCGGATCGTTGACCGCGCGCGCCACCACGTTGGCGACGACGGGCACGACGGGCGCGTTGATGGTGACTTTCGCGAGCGCGTCGGCCATGGCCTCGGCGGCCGGCTGCATCAGCGCGCAATGGAAGGGGGCGGAGACGGGCAGCGGCACCGCGCGGCGGACGCCGTGCGCCTTGCCGATCTCGGCGACGCGGTCGATGGCTGCTTTCGAGCCGGACAGCACGACCTGCGTCGGCTCGTTGTCGTTGGCGACCTGGCAGACGTCGCCCTGGGCCGCCTCGGCGGCGACCTTCTCGGCGACGTCGATCCCGACGCCGAGCAGCGCGACCATCGCGCCCTGGCCGACCGGGACGGCTTTCTGCATGGCCTGGCCGCGCAGCTTCAGGAGGCGGGCCGTGTCGGCAAGCGAAAAGGCGCCGGCGGCGGCGAGGGCCGAATACTCGCCCAGCGAATGGCCGGCGACGAACTTCACCTTCTCGGCGAGCTTCAGGCCCTTTTCCTGCTCGAGCACACGCAGCGCCGCCATGGAGACGGCCATCAGCGCGGGCTGGGCGTTCTCTGTCAGGGTCAGCGTCTCCTTGGGGCCGTCCCACATGACGGCCGAGAGCTTCTGGCCGAGGGCCTCGTCGACCTCGTCGAAGACGGCGCGCGCGACGGCGAAATTATCCGCCAGCTCGCGGCCCATCCCCACGTCCTGGCTGCCCTGTCCGGGAAATACGAATGCGCGTGCCACGCTCGCTCCTCTCGGTCGCTCTTTAAGAATGCCTTGGATTTGCCGGCGGCGCCTGGTCATGACGTTGTGGCGCTGCGCGATGTGTCCGGCGCTTTCGACATGGCCTGTGGGCCGTTGTCAAGGCCCCGGGGGAACTGACATCAGGAGCGGGAACGTCTCTTGGTGGTACGCTTTCTTCTGTTTTGGACTGGAGGACATCATGGCTGACACGCCGAAGCGCTTTTCCGGCAAGGATTTTCGGCTCGACGATCTCCGCGAGGGCGGCGTGTTGCAGCATGCGACGATCTTTGCTGTGGTGATGGTGGCGCTGGCCGCGATCGACTGGGCCACGGCCGAGCCCTACTGGGCGCACTGGGTCCTTCTCGGCTGGGGCGCCGGACTTTTGTTGCATGTCGCTCTGACGCTGCGAAACTGACGGTCCGCGCGGCCGCAGCGAGTGGAGAACCATGAAGGGGCGACGGATGTTGTGGCTCATCGCCGTGGTCGGGCTCGGTCTGGCGCTTTATATCGCGGCCTGGCAATGGGACGTCATTCCGCGCGACGATATCGCGACGGGAACGGTCGAGCTGCCGGATGGTACAGTGTTGAAAACACGGCAGTTTTATCGCGCGACCCGCAAGGACACCTACAAGTCTCCGGCGCCCGGGCCGCTGGAGAAGACGGCGGTGTGGGAGGTCCAGCTCCCGAGCGGACGCTGGATCGACTGCGCTGGAGACGACTGCGTGGCTGCCTACGAGCGCGCGACGGGACCGGGTTTACGCCAGTGATCACCGAGCCGACGGCGACGAAAATTGTCCATCATCTCATAGCCATGGTGGCCGGCTTTGCCCTCTGCATGGCGATTGCGCTGCTTTGGGATTGGGGTTTCGTCCCGCGCGACGAGATTGCGACCGGGACGGTCGAGCTCCCGGACGGTACGGTCTTGAAAACGCGTCAGTTTTACGAGACGATGCGGAAGGACACGCTTAACTCTCCGGCTTTCGGGCCGCTCGACAAGAGGGCGGTGTGGGAGGTCCAGCTCCCGAGCGGACGCTGGATCGACTGCGCGGGCGACTGCGCCGAAGCCGCGCGGCGGGCCCTGAACTAGGGTTTTGCCCCTTGCCGCAGCCTAGAAATCCCGTATAAGTCGCGCCGTCACGTGCTTCGGTTGGAGGCTGAACGGGGCCGCGGAGCTGTTCTCAGCTCGGCGGTAAGCTTTTTTGGAGATCCCCCAGTTTGGGGAAACGCCAGAAAGTGGGCCCCGGTGTCTCCGCTCTTTTGGGTGCCTTTGGGCCTTCAGGGCCTGTAAGGGGCTTTGCGCCGGACGCATCGGACCTGCCGGGGTTATCCCCGGCGGCAACATCACATCGAGGAAAGGCCGCGCATGCCTCTTTATGAGCATGTCTTCCTGGCGCGCCAGGACGTCTCGCAGCAGCAGGTCGAGACGCTGACAAAGGAATTCACCGACATCATCGCCGAAGGCGGCGGAAAGGTCACCAAGACCGAGTACTGGGGTCTCAAGGGCCTCGCCTTCAAGATCAAGAAGAGCCGCAAGGCCCACTATTCGCTGCTCAACATCGACGCGCCCTCGGCGGCTGTCGCCGAGATGGAGCGCCGCATGGGTCTTTCGACCGATATCATCCGCTTCATGACGCTGCGCGTCGAGACGCTCGAGGAAGAGCCCTCGATCATGATGCGCAAGCAGGATCGCGACGAGCGTGGCTCGGATCGCGGCGGCTTCCGGGGCGGCGACCGTGGCGGCTTCCGCGGTGGCGATCGCGGCGGGTTCCGCGGCGGCGACCGTGGCGGTTTCGGTGGCGGCGGTGGTGGAGCCGAGGGCGGCTCGACGTTCCGCGCCCGTCCCCCGCGCGAGGGCGGCGATTCCCGCCCGCCGCGTGACGGCGACCGCGGTCCGCGTCCGCCGCGTCCCGCATTCAGAGACACCACCAAGCCGGGCTCGGAGGGCTGATCATGGCAGAGATTCAAGAGATCGCCGCACGCCGGCCCTTCCATCGTCGCCGCAAGACCTGCCCGTTCTCGGGCGATCAGGCGCCGAAGATCGACTACAAGGACGTTCGCACGCTCGGCCGTTACATCTCCGAGCGCGGCAAGATCGTGCCCAGCCGCATCACGGCCGTTTCGGCCAAGAAGCAGCGTGAGCTCGCCCGCGCCATCAAGCGCGCGCGCTTCCTGGGCCTTCTGCCTTACGTTCTGAAGTAAAACTTACGGCGCGCGTTTGCGCGAAACTGGTTGGGTGAGCGGCGCGCGAGCGTCCTCTCCCTAACCGCAGCTCCTGCGGGACAGCTTGGGATGAGATCGATCACCCTCATTGGTGCCGGCCTTGGCCTCGTCGCGGCGGTGACATTCGCCTCCGCGACGGGCGGTCCCCTGCTCGCGCGCTTTCTGTTCCTCTTCATCACGCCGCTTCCCATCGCGCTGGCCGGTCTCGGCTGGGGCTGGCGGACGGCCGTCGTCGCCAGCATCGTCGGCAGCGGCCTCGTGCTCGCGTTCTCGACGCCGACGCTGGCCCTCGCCTTCGCGCTCACGCAGGCCGCCCCCGTCGTCTACCTCACCTATCTCGCGCTTCTGAGCCGACCCCTTTCGGAAAACGGCCGCGCGCCGGACACCGGCGATCCCGATGCCGTCGAGTGGTATCCGACGGGGCGCCTCGTGATCTGGGCGGCCGTGCTGTCGGCGGGCATGGCGATCGGAACGCTCGCGCTGCTCGGCACCGACATCGAGCAGCTTCGCAAGGCGCTGGGCGATCTCATCAAGGAGACGCTGCCGGCCAGCCTGCCGCAGAGCGAGACCCCGGTGAAGCTCAGCGAGGCCGAGATCGCCGCCCTTGCCGATGTCGCGCTGACGATCCTGCCGGGCGCCTCGGCGCTGTCGTGGATGGGCAGCCTCCTGTTCAATCTGTGGCTGGCGGGGCGCGTCACGCTCGCGTCGGGCCAGCTCGGCCGGCCGTGGCCGGATCTCGCGGCCATCACATATCCGGCGGGCGCGCCGCTGGCGTTCGGCGTGCTGCTGCTCGCACTGCTGACGCCGGGGCATCTGGGGCTCGCCGCCTCGGCCTTCGCGGGCGGACTGTTCCTTGCCTATCTGCTGCTCGGCCTCGCCGTGCTGCACTACACGACGCGCGGCCAGCCCTGGCGGCCGTTCGCGCTCTGGATGCTCTACGGCGCGCTCATCGTCGTCAACGTCTGGCTCTGGATCGTCGTCGCGGTCCTGGGGCTCGCCGAATCCGCACTGCACCTCCGGGCCCGGTCGAATGCGCCGCGCCCGCCGTCCCTTCCTCCCAACTCATGACATCTCGATAGGAGCAAGACCCATGCAAGTCATTCTACTTCAGCGTATCGGCAGCCTCGGCCAGATGGGCGACGTCGTGACCGTCAAGAACGGCTACGCGCGCAACTTCCTGCTGCCGCAGAAGAAGGCGCTCCGCGCCACCAAGGAGAACCTCGCGCACTTCGAAACCCAGCGCGCGCAGCTCGAAGCCACCAACCTCGAGCACAAGAAGGAAGCCGAGGCCGTCGCCGGCAAGCTCGAAGGCAAGGTCTTCACGGCCATCCGCTCGGCCGGCGACACGGGCCAGCTCTACGGCTCGGTCTCGACGCGCGACATCGCCGAGGCCATCACGGCCGGCGGCTTCACCGTCGACCGCCGCCAGATCGTGCTCGACCGCCCGATCAAGACGCTCGGCCTGCACGACGCGACCGTCGCGCTGCATCCCGAGGTGCTCTTGAAGGTGACGCTCAACGTCGCCCGCTCGGAGGAAGAAGCCGAGAAGCAGGCACGCGGCGAGGACGTCACGGTCATCAAGGACGAGGCGCTCGAGCTCGAAACCTTCAACCCCGATGCGGTGTTCGAGGAGGGCGCTCAGCCGGCCGAAGGCGAAGAGCAGGCCTGAGGCGTGCGGCCAACGCCTGTTGGCCTCGGTTCTATCGGAGCGGTCCGGCCTTACGTGCCGGGCCGCTTTTCCGTTGTAGGGACATTGCACTAGCCCGCTCGATTCGCCTCACACAAGCGCCAAGTCGGAGGGGTGTGGGTAGTGTGGAGAGAGGGGGGATCGGCTCGCGGCTCAAGGGCCCCTGGAGTAGAGTGAGCCCATGGCAAACCCCTCCGTTCTCCAGACCGATCAACTGCGCGCGGCCGCCGAAGCGACCGAGCCGGTGCAGTTCCGCGAAGCTCCCCACAACATCGAGGCCGAGCAGGCGCTGCTCGGCGCGATCCTCATCAACAATGAGGCGATGGACCGGGTCTCCGCGTTCCTCGAGCCGGCGCACTTCTTCGATCCCTTGCACGGGCAGATCTACGAGACCGCGGGCAAGATGATCCACGCGGGCAAGCAGGCCACGCCGATCACGCTCAAGACGTTCTTCGACACGGCCGAGCCGATCGATGCGCACCTGACGGTGCCGCAGTATCTCGGTCGCCTCGCCGCGAACGCCACGTCGATCATCAACGCGCACGACTACGGCCGCACGATCTACGATCTCGCCGTGCGCCGCTCGCTGATCATGCTCGGCGAGGACATCGTCAACTCGGCCTACGACGCGCCGATCGATTTTCCGCCCGAGAGCCAGATCCAGGAAGCCGAGACGCGCCTCTACGATCTCGCCGAGCGCGGCAAGTACGGCCAGGGCTTCATGGCGTTCGGCACGGCGCTGACGCATGCCATCGACATGGCGAACGCCGCTTACGAGCGCGACGGCCACCTTTCGGGCCTCTCGACCGGGCTCAACGATCTCGACAACAAGATGGGCGGCCTGCAGTCGTCGGACCTCATCATCCTCGCGGGCCGTCCCTCGATGGGCAAGACGGCGCTCGTCACCAACATCGCCTACAATATCGCCAAGGCCTACCGGTCCGAGCGCCAGCAGGACGGCACCGAGAAAACCGTCGACGGCGGACGGGTCGGCTTCTTCTCGCTCGAAATGAGCGCCGAGCAGCTCGCCACGCGTATTCTCTCCGAGCAGGCCGAGATCGCCTCCGAGCGCATCCGCCGCGGCATGATCACCGAGGACGAGTTCCGCAAGCTCGTGCAGGTCTCGCAGGAGATGAGCCGCGCGCCGCTCTTCATCGACCAGACGGGCGGCATCTCGATCGCGCAGCTCGCGGCCCGCGCCCGCAAGCTCAAGCGGCAGAAGGGCCTCGATCTCCTGATCGTCGACTACCTGCAGCTCCTCTCGGGCTCGTCCAAGCGGGGCGACAACCGCGTGCAGGAAATCACGGAGATCACGACCGGGCTCAAGGCGCTGGCCAAGGAGCTCGCGGTTCCGATCATCGCGCTGTCGCAGCTCTCGCGTCAGGTCGAGCAGCGCGAGGACAAGCGCCCGCAGCTCTCGGACCTGCGTGAATCGGGCTCCATCGAGCAGGACGCCGACGTTGTCATGTTCGTGTTCCGCGAGGAATACTACGTCGAGCGGCAGAAGCCGCGCGAGGGAACGGCGGAGTTCAACGATTGGCAAACGCAGATGATGGCGGTGAGCGGCAAGGCCGAGGTGATCATCGGCAAGCAGCGTCACGGCCCCGTGGGCACAGTGCAGCTCGCGTTCGAGAGCCAGTTCACGCGCTTCGGCAACCTCGCGCGCGAGTTCCAGCTTCCCGAGCGCTACGAGTGAGGATGTCGGCGCGGGAGTGCGGACGCGACGGCTCCGTCCTTAACACACGTATCTGGACCCCGACCTCCGTCGGGGTGACGTTGAGTTGGTGGAAGCCGGTTACCCATATTCCACCGTCATCCCGGCGGTCATGGCGGTCATGGCGGAGCCATGCTGCGCATGGGCGGCCGGGATCCAGATTCGGCACAGTCGGCACCGACGCTCTCCTTCGCGCGACATTTCCTTCCCCGCCAGGATTGGGGGAAAGAGAAGCGCCATGAGCGGGCTCGAGCTGCCGCCCGAAGCCACGGGCCTCATCACGATCGACCTCGCCGCGCTCGTCCGCAACTGGCGCACGCTCGCCGATCTCGTGGCGCCGTCCGAATGCGGCGCCGTGGTCAAGGCCGACGCCTATGGCCTCGGCGCGGCGCGCGTCATTCCCGCGCTGGCGGCGGCGGGCTGCACGACCTTTTTCGTCGCGACGCCGAGCGAGGCGGTCGCCGCGCGCGCGCTGGCGCCGGGCGCACGCATCTTCGCGCTCGACGGCCTGCTCTACGGGGCGGCGGAGACGTTCATTCAAGCCAACGCCATCCCGGTGCTGTCGAGCCTCGACGACATCGACGAGTGGGGGGCCCGCGCGCGGCAGCTCCGCAAGAGGCTTCCCGCGGCGCTGCAGGTCGATTCTGGGTTGCATCGGCTCGGGCTTTCCGGATCCGACGTCGGCGCGCTCGCGGCGGATCCCAAGCGGCTCGCGACCCTCGACGTGCGGCTCGTCATGAGCCACCTCGCCTGCGCCGACGATCCCGACCATCCGCACAACGCGCGCCAGCGCACCGCCTTCAACCGCCTGCGCGCGCAGCTTCCTGACGCGCCGGCCAGCCTCGCCGCGTCGGACGGGCTCATGCTCGGCGCGGATTTTCATTATGACCTCGTGCGCCCGGGCTATGCGCTCTACGGCGGCCAGGCGTTCAAGGGCGGCCCGACGCCGGTCGCGCCCGTCGTGACGGTCGAGGCGCGCGTGCTGCAGGTGCGGACGCTCAAGTCCGGCGATACGGTCGGCTACTCGGCGACGTGGGTGGCGCAGCGGCGCACGCGTCTCGCGATCGTGGCGGCGGGATACGCGGACGGCGTTGCGCGCGCGCTCAGCGCGGCGACCGGCAAAGGCGGCGGCGCGGTGCTCGTCGCCGGCGAGCGCGCACCGATCGTCGGGCGCGTGTCGATGGATCTCATCACGGTCGACGTGACGGACGTCGCGGGCGAGGTCGCGCGCGGCGATCTCGTGACGCTGGTCGGACCCGGCGCCACGCTCGAAAGCCTGGGACGCGCGGCGGGCACCATTGGCTACGAGGTGCTGACGCGGCTCGGCCCGCGCTTCGCGCGGCGCTACACGGGAGGGCCGGGCTGATGGGCAAGGCCCCGAAGTCGAGCTTCGTCTGCCAGAGCTGCGGTGCGGTTGCCTCGCGCTGGTCGGGAAAATGCGCCTCCTGCGGCGACTGGAACACCATCGTCGAGGAAGCCGGCGCGGCCGCGCCTCCCGGCTCCGGCCTCGCGGGGGCCAGCAAGGGCAAGGCGCTCCGGCTCGAAACGCTCGCGGGCGCGCCCGAGGAAGCGCCGCGCTTCCTCACCGGCATGCCGGAGCTCGACCGCGTCACGGGCGGCGGCATCGTGCCGGGCTCGGTCCTCCTGATCGCGGGCGAGCCGGGGATCGGGAAATCGACGCTGCTGCTGCAGCTCGCGGCCGCGCTCGGCCGGGCGGGGCGGCGCGCCATCTACTTCTCGGGCGAGGAGGCCTCGGCGCAGGTGCGGCTGCGCGCGGCGCGGCTCGGGCTCGCCGACGCGCCGGTGGCGCTGGCATCGGAGACGAGCCTCACCAACATTCTCGCGACGCTCGGCTCCGAGAAACGCGCGGACCTGGTCGTGGTCGATTCCATTCAGACGCTCTGGACGGATGCGCTCGAAGCCGCGCCCGGCTCGGTGAGCCAGGTGCGGGCCGCGACGCAGTCGCTCGTGCGCTACGCCAAGAGCGCCGGCCCTGCGCTGCTGCTCGTCGGGCACGTGACGAAGGACGGGCAGATCGCCGGACCCAAGGCGATCGAGCATGTCGTCGATACGGTGCTCTCCTTCGAAGGCGACCGCGGCCACAGCTATCGCATCCTGCGCGCGACCAAGAACCGCTTCGGCGCGACGGACGAGATCGGCGTGTTCGAGATGGCGGGATCGGGCCTCCGCGAGGTCGCCAACCCGTCCGAGCTGTTCCTCGGCGAGCGCGACACCGAAACGCCCGGCACGGCGGTGTTCGCCGGCATGGAAGGCACGCGGCCGATCCTCGTCGAGATCCAGGCCCTCGTCGCGCCCTCGGGGCTCGGCGTGCCGCGGCGCGCCGTCGTCGGCTGGGAGCAGAGCCGGCTCGCCATGCTGATCGCCGTGCTCGAAGCGCGCTGCGGGGTCTCGTTCGCCCATCACGACGTCTACCTCAACGTGGCCGGCGGCCTGCGCATCGTCGAGCCGGCGGCCGATCTCGCAGCGGCGGCCGCCCTCCTCGCCTCGATCAGCAACCGCGCGCTCGACCCCAAGCAGATCCATTTCGGGGAAATTTCGCTGTCGGGGGCCGTCCGGCCCGCGCCGCACACCGGTTTGCGCCTCAAGGAAGCCGCCAAGCTGGGATTTACGGAGGCGGTGCTGCCGGCCGGCGGCGAGGCCATCTCGGAGGGACTCAGCAAGCTCGGTTTGCGCCGGATCGCTCACCTCAAGGAGCTTGCAGAGGCGCTCGGCCCATGCGACTGAAACGCCAGGGATCTTTCGAAAAGCCGCGGCGCGCGGGCCGTCCCGTCCGGCGCCAGCCTATAGGAGCCTAGGCCATGATCGGGCCGCTCACGTATCTCGATGCCGCCGTTCTGGCGATCTGCTTCATCTCCGCCTTGCTCGCCATGTACCGCGGGCTGACGCGGGAGCTGATGTCCATCCTGTCGTGGGTCGCGGCCGCCGGCGCGACGCTCTATTTCGTCCTCAACTACCGCAAGGTGGCCGAGGACATGGCCGCCCAGATGAACACGCAGGTGCCGGTTGCGCAGATCGCGATCGGCGCGGTTATCTTTCTGATCGTGCTGATTATTGTCCACCTGATCACGTCGCGCATCTCGGATGTCATCCTGGACAGCAGCGTCGGCATGGTGGACCGGATCCTGGGCTTCCTGTTCGGGCTCGCGCGCGGCTTCCTGCTCGTCGTCATCCCTTACATGTTCTACGCCTCGTTCGTGCCGGACGAGCAGAATCACCTGCCCTGGGTGCGCGACGGTCTGTCCACGCCCTATATCCGCTCCACGGGCAATGCGATCCGCGGCACGCTCGAAACCTATATGCCGACATCGCTTTCGCAGCCTCAGGAAGCCCCGCCGCAGGAGCCGACTGAGCCGCCGGCGCAATAGGCCGCGACAGATCTGCAATGGTTTCAATAAAGCTCTTTAACAGGGCCCCGGTTATCATATATTCCGCGCATGCGAGACGGGGCCGGAGGCGCCCCCGTGTCGGGCGCCTTGGGCGCCGATTGGTGTTTGCGTAAGCCAGTTGCGGCGGATGCTTTAGCGGGAGGCAGCCATGACGCACGATCGGTCGCTCGGGAGCGGGCACGACCCTTTTCCGGATTTCGGCCTGTCCAAGATGGGCGATGACAGACTCCGCGAGGAATGCGGGGTCTTCGGCGTTTTTGGGCATCCGGATGCCGCCGCGCTGACGGCGCTCGGTCTCCACGCCCTCCAGCACCGCGGCCAGGAAGCGGCCGGCATCGTCACCTACGACGGGCAGCAGTTCCACGCCGAGCGCCACCTCGGCCTCGTCGGCGACAACTTCAACGACGCCTCGATCATCCACCGCCTCAAGGGCTCCATGGCGGTCGGCCACAACCGCTACTCGACGACGGGCGAGCCGGCGCTCAAGAACGTGCAGCCGCTCTATGCCGACATCGACACCGGCGGTTTCGCGGTCGCCCACAACGGCAACCTCACCAATGCGCTGACGCTGCGCGAGGAGCTGATCCGCACCGGCGCCATCTTCCCCTCGACCTCCGACACGGAGGTCATCCTCCACCTTCTCTCGCGCTCCAAGAAGCGGCGCATGGTCGAGCGCTTCGTGGAGGCGACGCGCCAGATCGAGGGCGCCTGGTCGCTCGTCGCGCTGACCAACGACATGATGATCGCCGCGCGCGATCCGGTCGGCATTCGCCCGCTCGTGCTCGGCCGGCTGGGCGAAGCCTATGTGCTCGCGTCCGAGACGTGCGCGCTCGACATCGTCGGCGCCGAGTTCGTGCGCGAGATCGAGAACGGCGAGGTCGTCGTCATCACGAGCGCCGGTCTCGAGAGCCATCGGCCCTATCCGCGCCGTGCCGCGCGGCCCTGCATCTTCGAATACATCTACTTCGCGCGCCCCGACAGCGTGATCGGGGGGCGCTCGGTCTACGACGTGCGCCAGCAGATGGGCGTGCAGCTCGCGCGCGAGTCGCCGGCGGACGCCGACGTGATCGTGCCGATCCCGGACTCGGGCGTTCCGGCCGCCATCGGCTATGCGCGCGAATCCGGATTGCCGTTCGAACTCGGCATCATCCGCAATCACTATGTCGGCCGCACCTTCATCGAGCCCGAGCAGCGCATCCGCCAGCTCGGCGTGAAGCTCAAGCATTCGGCCAACGCGGGCGTCATCCGCGGCAAGCGCATCGTTCTGATCGACGACAGCGTCGTGCGCGGCACGACGTCGAAGAAGATCGTCGGGCTGATGTACGAAGCGGGCGCGCGCGAGGTGCACATGCGCATCTCGTCGCCGCCGATCACGCACTCCGACTATTACGGCATCGACACGCCGAGCAAGGCGGCGCTGCTGGCGGCGAACTACGACCTCGAAGGCATGCGGGCCTTCATGGGCGCGGACAGCCTCGCCTTCCTGTCGGTGGACGGCATCTACCGGGCGGTCGGCTACGAGGGCCGCGATCCGCGCGCGCCGCAGTTCACCGATCACTGCTTCACGGGCGAGTATCCGACCGAGCTGACGGATCAGAACGGTCTCGCCGGCAGCACGCGGCAGCTCTCGCTGTTGGCGGAAGTTGGTTAAGGACGTCCCGGACAGCCTTAACCTTAAGCGTGATGCGGCGCCCGCATGACGCCTGATGCGGTGCCCGCGTGAACCTTGATGCGGGGCCCGCATGAACCTTGATGCGGTGCCCGCATGCGGAAACGCTTGCGTTGACGCCGCGCTGCTCTGCTATTCTCTCTCCTGATCGAAACGACCCCGACCGGCCTCATCGTTGGCGTTCCCCGCGCCTCGGAGCCGGAGCGGCAAATCGCACGCAAAGAAGGCAGCCATGGCCCCTCCCCGCGCCCGCTTCACCGAACGCATCGCACTCGTCACGGGGGCCTCGCGCGGCCTCGGGCGCTCCATTGCGCTGGCGCTGGCGCGGGAGGGCGCGCATGTCGTGATCTCGGCACGCTCCGGCGGCGCGCTCGAAGAGCTGGACGACGAGATCCAGGCGAGCGGCGGCTCGGCGACCATCCTGCGGCTCGACCTCAAGGCGGGCGATCGCATCGACCAGATCGGCCCCCTCCTCTATCAGCGCTGGCGCAAGCTCGACATCCTCGTGGCGGCGGGCGGCATCCTCGGGCCGTTGTCGCCGCTGCCGCACATCAGCGCCGACGCGTGGCAGAGCACGCTCGACATCAACATCACCGCCAACTGGCGGCTAATCCGCACGCTCGATCCGGTGCTGAAGTTTTCGGATGCGGCCCGCGCGCTGTTCTTCACCTGGCATGCGGCCGACGAGGAGACGGCCTACTGGGGCCCGTACGCGGTCTCGAAGGCCGGCCTCGAAGCGCTCGCGAAATCCTACGCGCAAGAGGTGGCCAACACGCCCGTGCGCGTCAACCTGCTCGACCCCGGGCCCATGCGGACCACGATGCGCGCCAAGGCCTTCCCCGGCGAGGACCGCAACAAGCTGACGGATCCCAACGACGTCGCGGAGTTCGCGCTGTCGATGCTGCTGCCATCGTTCACGGAGAACGGCACGCTGCGCCGTTACGCGGGCCGGCTCGGCAACGGATCCATGACCAAGGCGGTCCGGACGGACGCGTAGAGCGTCGGATCGCACGCTCTCGGCGTCAGACCTCGATCACCATGTTGTCGTACGCGGGCTCGATGTGGTCCGGCAGCGTGCGCTTCAGCGCCTCGTAATCGAGGTCGCCGGTCATGTGCGTGAGCACCGCTCGCCGGGCGCGCAGGCGCGCGATGTGCTCCAGCGCCTCCTTCACGGAGAAGTGGCTCGGATGGCGCTCATGGCGCAGCGCATCGACGATCCAGACGTCGAGGTCTTCCAAGAGGGCGATCGAATCCAGCGGCAGCGCCGAGACATCCGGCGAATACGCGACGTCGCCGAAGCGGAATGCCAGGCTCTCGATGTCGCCGTGAAATTGGCGGATGGGCAGCACGTCGATGTCGCCGCCCGCGCCTTCGATCGTCACCGTCTCGCCGTGCGTGAGCTGGCGCGGCACGAGGATCGGCGGATAGGTGGACCCGGGCGGCTGGACGAAGCAATAGGCGAAGCGGCCGACGAGGCTCGCCTGCGTTGCGGCATCGAAATAGCAGGGCACGCGCTTCTTCATGGCGTAGGCGACCATGCGCAGGTCGTCGATGCCGTGCGTATGATCGGCGTGATCGTGCGTGAAGAGCACGGCGTCCAGCGCCTCGGCGCGCACGGACAAGAGCTGCTCGCGCAGATCCGGCGGCGTATCGATCAGCACCGCGGTGGTGCCGCCCGGCCCGCGCTTCTCGACGAGCAGCGCGCAACGGCGCCGGCGGTTCTTCGGATTGGTCGGATCGCATTTGCCCCACATCGCGCCGATGCGCGGCACGCCGCCGGACGATCCGCAGCCCAGGATGGTGAAGCGCATTCTGCTCATGGGGCGGCGGGCCCTCCGGCCTGCGGCCGCTTCGCCTTCGTGTAGAGGCGGAAAAAGTTGTCGGTCGTCGTCCGGGCGATCTCGGCGTCGGTGACGCCGCGGATGCGCGCGAGCGCCGCTGCCGTATGCACGACATAGGCCGGCTCGTTCGTCTTGCCGCGGTAGGGCACGGGCGCCAGGAAGGGCGCGTCCGTCTCCACGAGGAGGCGGTCGGCCGGGACGTCGCGCGCGATCTCCTGCAGCGCTTCCGTCTTCTTGAAGCTGATGACGCCCGTGAACGAGACATAGAGGCCGAGATCGACGGCCCGCATCGCGAGCTCGCGCCCGCCGGTATAGCAATGCAGCACGGCCGGGAACGCGCCGTTCGTCCGATGCTCGTCCGCGAGGATGGCGAGCGTGTCGGCGTCGGCCTCGCGCGTGTGGATCTCGAGCGGCAGACCCGTCTCGCGCGCGGCCGCGATGTGGGCGCGGAAACCCTCGGCCTGCGCGGCGGGCGTGCCGAGCTTATAGTGATAGTCGAGCCCGGCCTCGCCGATGGCGACGACCTTGGGATGGCGCGACAGGCGCACGATCTCGTCCGCCGTGATGCCGCGCTCCTCGTCGGCGTTGTGCGGGTGCGTGCCGACCGAGCACCAGACATCGTCGTAGCGCTCGGCGATGGCGCGGATCCGGTCGAATTGGCGGATGCGCGTCGAGATCGTCACCATCGTCGCGACGCCGGCCGCCTTGGCGCGCGCAACGACCGCGTCGAGGTCGGGCGCGAAGTCCGGGAAATCGAGGTGGCAGTGGTGGTCAACGAGCATGCTCTTGCATCCAGCTCGCTTCCCTCTCCTCGGTGGGAAGCATGGCGAAACTCTAAGGCGTGTCTGGACCCCGACCTCCGTCGGGGTGACGTCTCAATTGCAGGGCGCCGTTTACCCTATAAATCCGTCATCCCGGGGAAGGCCGGGATCCAGACACTCTTGTTTAGGGAGACAGCAGCTCGCGTCGGGTGTTGTTAGCTCTTCTCCGGCTTGTCTTTCTTCGGCTTCGGCGGCGGCTGGGGCTTGGGTTGCTCGTCCGGATCGACATAGCGCGGGAAGACGCCTTGCGGCTCGGGGATCGCGGCTCCCGGCGCCAGGCGCCCGGCGGGGCCGAGCTTGGCGAAGGCGCGATCGGCGTCCGTCAACGCCAGGAGATCGAGCAGCTTGCCGGCCAGCTCCGGCATCACGGGCTGGGCGAGGATGGCGAACTGGCGCACGATCTCCGCCGTCACATAGAGGATCGTCTCCATGCGTTTCGGATCGGTCTTCTTCTTCGCCCACGGCTCCTCGGCGGCGAAGTAGCGGTTGGCGTCGGCGATTACGCTCCAGACCGCGTCGAGGTAGCGCGTGACGGCCTGCTTATCCATGGCGGCGCGCGCGTCCGCGTACAGCGCATCCGCCGCGGCGAGGATCGCCGCATCCTCCGCCGAGAACGCGCCGGGCTCGGGCACCTTGCCGTCGCAGTTCTTGTAGATCATCGACAGCGAGCGCTGCGCCAGGTTGCCGAGGTTGTTGGCGAGGTCGGCGTTGATGCGGTTGGCGATGGCCTCCGGCGAATAGTTGCCGTCCTGGCCGAACATCACCTCGCGCAGGAAGAAGTAGCGGAGCTGGTCGCGGCCGTAGGCGCGCACGAGGTCGAACGGATCGACGACGTTGCCGACCGACTTCGACATCTTCTCGCCCTTGTTGAGCACGAACCCGTGCGAGAAGATCCGCTTCGGCAGGGGAATGCCCGCCGACATCAGGAACGCGGGCCAGTAGACGGCATGGAAGCGCACGATGTCCTTGCCGATGACGTGCACGTCCGCCGGCCAGAAGTCGGCGCGCGCGCCTTTCGGCTCGTTCAGGAGCCCGGTCGCGGTCACGTAGTTCGTCAGCGCGTCGACCCACACGTACATGACGTGGCCCGGCGCGTCCGGCACGGGAATGCCCCAGTCGAGCGTCGAGCGCGAGATCGAGAGATCCTCAAGGCCGCTCCTGACGAAGCTCACGACCTCGTTCTTGCGCTCGACCGGCAGGATGAAATCCGGGTTCGCCTCGTAGTGGGCCAGCAGGCGCTCCTCGTAGGCCGAGAGGCGGAAGAAATAGGTCTCCTCCTCCGTCCACTCGACGGGCGTGCCGGTTGGAGTTGCATAGCGGACGCCGTCGTCGCGGACCTCGGTCTCGGATTCCTTGTAGTAGGTCTCGTCGCGCACGGAGTACCAGCCGCCGTACTTCTTCTTGAAGATGTCGCCGGCCTTCTCCATGCGCCGCCAGATCTCGGCGCAGGCTTCGTAATGGCGCGCCTCGGTCGTGCGGATGAAATCGTCGTTGGAGAGGCCCAGGACGGCCGCCATCTCGACGAAGCGGGCCGCGTTGCGGTCGGCCAGGGCCTTGGGCGACAGCCCTTCCTTGACGGCCGTCTGCTTCATCTTGAGGCCGTGCTCGTCCGTGCCGGTCAGGAAGAAAACGTCCTTGCCGTCCAGGCGCTCGAAGCGCGCGATCGCGTCGGTGGCGATGGCCTCGTAGGCGTGGCCGATGTGGGGCACGCCGTTGGGGTAGGAGATCGCCGTCGTGATGTAGAACTTCTCTCGCCCGCTCATGAAACCTCGTTGGGCCAACCTGCCGTCGAAACGTTATGCGGTGCGCCGGGCCGGATCGGCCGCGGCTGTGATGCGGGCGGGGGCCGGCCTCACGCGCGGGAAGCGGCCTCGATCTTTGAAAATACGTTCAGGATCAGGGCTTTCCGATCCAGGTTCAAGGCGTCCACGTCGGCTTTGTCCGCGGCCACTCTTTCCCACAAGCCGGCCCAGGTGGCAAGCCGGGCCGGGCCGATGAGACGCTTCGCCAGAGCCACCTCGTCGGGGAGCCCCTCGCCACGCGCCTCGACGGCGATCAGGCGGCCGATGGCGCCCGTCAGCAGCTCGAAGAAGAGCTCGTAGCGCTGGTCGGCGGCCTGGCCGGCCAGCTCGTCGCCGAGGGCATGAGCGGCGGCCCAATCGACGGACGGGAGGCCGCCCAGCAGCGCCGTGATCTTGTCCTGCAGCGCGAGGCCCTTGGCAGCGTGCAGCGACAGCGCGCGCCGAACGCTGCCGCCGGAGAGCCGCGCGAGGCGCTCCCATTCGGAGGGCGACGGTGCGGCGGCGGGCGCCTCGTCTCCGGCCTCCGCGAACGCTTGCGTCAGGGCGCGGCGCAGCGGCTCGTCCGCCAGCGGCGCCAGCTCGAGCGTGCGCACGCGCGAGCGCAGCGTCACGAGCAGGCGGCCCGGCGCGGAGGAGATCAATAGGAAGACCGTGCGCGGCGGCGGCTCCTCCAGCGACTTCAAGAGCGCGTTGGCGGCCGAGACGTTGAGCTCGTCGGCGCGGTCGACGACGACGACGCGCCAGGCGTTCTCGTCCGCGGTGCGGCCCAGGAACGATTTCAGGCGGCGCACCTCGTCGATGGGGATCGAGGCGGGGAAACGCTTCGTCTTGAGATCGTAGGCGCGGCGGATCGTGAGCAGCGAGGGATGCGCGAACGACAGGATCTGGCGCGCGGCGCGCGTCTCCATGCCGACGTCGAGGCTGTCCGGCGCGCGCTCGGTCGCATCCGCCAGGGCATGGCGCGCGAAGCGGTAGGCGAGCGTCGCCTTGCCGATGCCTTCGGGTCCGGCGATCAGCCAGCCGTGATGCATGCGCCCCGACGCGAAGGCCGTGCGCAGCGTCTCCTCGGCGCGCTCGTGGCCGTAGAGGCGCGGCGTCGCGCGCGGATGCAGGAAGCCGTCGAGGCGATCGGCCTCGGAAAACTCCTCGATCTCGTGGGTGGCAGGCGCGCGGGCCATGGTCAGCGTCGCCCTTGCCCAATACGGGGTGTTTGCGATCCAGAAACGTGGCCCAGTTTTAG
>CAYLSI010000011.1:0-75877 GCA_964386545.1 uncultured Hyphomicrobium sp. | reverse complement strand
CGCGTGCTGGGTCCGGGAGATCGAGCCCGATGTGCGCTGAGAGTAGGCGCAGAAGGGCCCGTGAGCCAGAGGACGGCAGGCCTCTGGTTCTTGATGGCGGCATGGTGCTCGCGGCTGATGTCGGTCGCCTGCCAATGCACGTTGGCCGCGCGCCTCAGCGCAAAGCGGATCATGCCGGCGGCAACGGTGCTGTTGCTCAGCTTGTCGATCAGGATGAACCCGCCGAGATCGCGGTTTTCGGCGTAAGGCTCGAACGGGATCGACCGGTCCGTGGCAATGTTGACGGCGCCGATGGCATTGAGCTCCAGCGTCTTCGCCGCCAAGTGCTCCATCGTGTTGACGTTGATCTTGTACTTGGGCTCGGTGATGGTGGCGGACGCGCTCTGCGAGCCCATCATCATCCAATACGGACGGCCCGGCAGCATCGGCGCCTCGTCCATCCAGACCAGCGTCGCCTCGAACTGATCGGCCGCCTCCACCGGGCTATCGGCGGCCGTGAGGACATCGCCGCGCGAGCAGTCGATCTCGTCGGCAAAGCAGATCGTGACGGACTGGCCGGCCACGGCCTCGGCGAGATCCCCGTCGAAGGCTGCGATCCGGCTGACGGTCGTCGTCTTTCCCGAGGGCAGCACGCGGATCGGATCTTGAACTCTCACCGTGCCGCTGGAGATCAGGCCCGAGAAACCGCGGAAATCCAGGTTGGGCCGATTAACCCACTGAACCGCCATGCGGAACGGCTTCTTGGCATTGCTGCTGGTGTCGATCTCGACGGATTCGAGATGCGAGATGAGCGTAGGCCCGGTGTACCAGGGCATATGCGGGGAGCGCGCGGCGACGTTGTCGCCCTTGAGGCCGGAGATGGGTAGCGGCGTGAAGTGCTCCATGCCGATGGACGTCGCGAAGGCGGCATAGTCGGCGACGATCTTGTCGAAAACGGCTTGGCTGTACCCGGCAAGGTCCATTTTGTTGATGGCGAGCACGACGTGCCGGATGCCGAGCAGCCGTACCAGGTAGCTGTGCCGCCGTGTCTGCGTGAGCACGCCCTTGCGGGCATCGATCAGGATGACGGCGAGGTCGGCCGTCGAAGCCCCGGTGACCATGTTGCGCGTGTACTGCTCGTGTCCGGGGGTGTCGGCCACGATGAACGTTCGCCTCGCCGTCGAGAAGAAGCGGTAGGCGACATCGATCGTGATGCCCTGCTCGCGCTCCGCCGCAAGGCCGTCGACGAGCAGGGCGAAGTCGAGATCCTGGCCTTGGGTGCCGACGCGTCGGCTGTCCTGTTCGAGCATGGCGAGCTCGTCGTCGAGGATAAGGTTGGAATCGTAGAGCAGCCGCCCGATCAGCGTGGATTTGCCGTCGTCCACCGAGCCGCACGTGATGAAGCGCAGCATCGTTGCCGGGGTTCCGCCCGGCTCCCCCTCGCCCCCCGCGTGCGTCATGTCGCCGTTCGGGGTGATCGACCGCGCGCGCCGAGGTGCGATCCGGCGGCCGGCGGCTTTGGAGCGAAGGGAGAGGGCACGGGGGGCTCGATCTGTCCGCTGTTGATCCGAAGCGATCGCCTTTGATCGCGGTTTTGGAGCCTCAAATCAAGTGCGACGCAGCGAGTTTTGTGCGCCGCGCCGGATGCGGCGGCCTGTCGCTCCGGAAGGGTTCGATCAGCCTGCGTCTTTCGCCGCAGCTTGATTGGGATCAAGGCTCGGCCACCGGTCCGCCCTCAGTGTCTTCCGCGAAAAAGGGTTCGCAGTGGGCGAGGGGCATATGAAAGCAACCACCGACGAGGTTATTGCGCTATCGGGCGCCGGCGCGGTGGTCGCAGCCGCGCTCTTTGTATTTATAGGCGGCGTATTCGCGCTCGCCGGCCAGGACGAGGTCATCCGCTTTCACGGGGCGCTGCTGGTCGTCTTTGCGATCGTGGGCGCCCTCTACGTCATGTCCAACCCGCGCGCGGGCGGACCGGCCGAGCAAGGCCAGTACATGGACGGCCCGATCAAGTTCGCGACCCTCGCGGCCGTCGTCTGGGGCGTCGTCGGCTTTCTCGTCGGCGACATCATCGCCTGGCAGCTCGCCTTCCCCGCGCTGAACTTCGACCTCCCCTGGACCAACTTCGGCCGCCTGCGCCCGCTGCACACCTCGGCGGTCATTTTTGCGTTCGGCGGCAACGTGCTGATCGCGACGTCGCTCTACGTCGTCCAGCGCACGTGCCGCGCCCGCATGGCCGGCTACTGGACGCCGTGGTTCGTCGTCTACGGCTATCAGATCTTCATCGTCCTCGCCGCCACCGGCTACCTGCTCGGCTCGACCCAGAGCAAGGAGTACGCGGAGCCCGAATGGTATGTCGACATCTGGCTGACGATCGTCTGGGTCGCCTACCTGCTCGTCTTCCTCGGCACGATCTGGAAGCGCAAAGAGCCGCACATCTACGTGGCGAACTGGTTCTATCTCGCCTTCATCGTCACCATCGCGATGCTGCACATCGTCAATAACCTGGCGGTGCCCGTGTCGCTGCTCGGCTCGAAGAGCTATTCGCTCTTCGCCGGCGTCCAGGACGCGATGACGCAATGGTGGTACGGCCACAACGCGGTCGGCTTCTTCCTGACCGCGGGCTTCCTCGGCATCATGTACTACTTCATTCCGAAGCGGGTGGAGCGGCCGGTCTATTCCTACCGGCTCTCGATCATCCACTTCTGGAGCCTGATCTTCCTCTACATCTGGGCCGGCCCGCACCATCTGCACTACACGGCCCTGCCCGACTGGGCGCAGACGCTCGGCATGACGTTCTCGATCATGCTGTGGATGCCCTCGTGGGGCGGCATGATCAACGGCCTCATGACGCTCTCCGGCGCATGGGACCGCCTCCGCACCGATCCCGTCGTGCGCCTGCTCGTCGTGTCGGTCGCCTTCTACGGCATGTCGACCTTCGAAGGCCCGCTGATGTCGATCAAGGCGGTGAACTCGCTCAGCCACTACACCGACTGGACCATCGGCCACGTGCACTCGGGTGCGCTGGGTTGGGTCGGCATGGTGTCGTTCGGCGCCATCTACTGCCTCGTCCCCTGGCTCTGGAAGCGCGAGGGCCTCTACTCGCTGCGCCTCGTCGAGTGGCACTTCTGGATCGCGACCATCGGCATCGTTCTCTACATCACGTCGATGTGGGTGTCGGGCATCATGCAGGGTCTGATGTGGCGTGCCTATGATCACCTCGGCTTCCTCACCTACTCCTTCGTGGAGACGGTCGAGGCCATGCACTGGCCCTACATCATCCGTGCCACCGGCGGCCTCCTGTTCGTGATCGGCTCGCTGTTCATGGCCTGGAACGTCTGGAAGACGGTGCGCGGCGACAAGCCCGTGGACATCGCCGACCAGCCGCGCGTGGCGGCGGCTCCCGAGCTGCGCGGCGCGCCCCTTGCGGCCCCGGCCGAATAACGGAGAACGGACACATGAAATTCTCTCACGCGTTCTTCGAGAAGAACTCGCTCGTCCTCCTCATCGGCATTCTGATCGTCGTTTCGATCGGCGGCCTGGTGGAGATCGCGCCGCTCTTCTTCCTCGGCTCGACCATCGAGAAGGTGCAGGGCATGCGGCCCTACTCCCCGCTGGAGCTCGCCGGCCGCAACATCTACATCCGCGAAGGCTGCTACAATTGCCATAGCCAGATGATCCGCTCGCTGCGCGACGAGGTCGAGCGCTACGGCCACTACAGCCTCGCGGCCGAGAGCATGTACGACCATCCCTTCCAGTGGGGCTCGAAGCGGACAGGCCCGGACTTGGCGCGCGTCGGCGGCAAGTATTCCGACGCCTGGCACGTCGACCACCTGAAGGCGCCGCGCGAGACGGTGCCGGGCTCCGTGATGCCGGGCTATCCGTTCCTGGCCGAGACGGCGCTGAAGACGAGCGGCATCGCGGCCGACATGCAGGCGCTGAAGCTCGCCGGCGTGCCGTACTCCGAGGAGATGATCACGAGCGCCGAGTCGGATCTCAAGGGGCAGGTGAACCCGGATTCGAAAGAGGGCAAGGCCGTGCTCGCCCGCTATCCGAAGGCGCAGGTGCGTAAGTTCGACGGCAATCCGGAAGGTCCCGTGACGGAGATGGACGCGATGATCGCGTACCTGCAGATGCTCGGCACGTTGGTCGATTTCACGACCTTCGATGCCGCCGGCCCGAACCTGCGCTGAGGAGGGGGCAATGAGCTACCACGACATTCTGGGGTGGTCCCAGGTCATCGCGATGGTGATTTTCGGCACGGTCATGGCGGGTGTGCTCGTCTATGCGCTGCGCCCCGGCAACAAGGCGCGCTTCGATGCGGCGGCGAGAGTGCCGCTGCTGCGGGACGAGAATGAAGAGGGAGACGAGCCGAATGGCCGGGCATAAAGAAATCGACTCGGTGACCGGCGTCGAAACGACCGGACACGTCTGGGACGGCGACCTCAAAGAGCTGAACAAGCCGCTGCCGCGGTGGTGGCTCTATGTCCTCTACGCCAGCATCGTCTGGGCGATCGGATACTGGATCGTCTATCCGGCGTGGCCGCTCGTCGATTCGTATACGAAGGGCATGATCGGCTACAGCCAGCGCAATGAGGTCGCCAAGGAAGTCGCCGCCTCGAAGGAAAGCCAGGCGCGCTTCGTCGCCATGATCGCCGCGCGCACGCCGGCCGAGATCGAGAAGGATCCGGACCTGATGGAGTTCGTGCTGCGCGGCGGCGCGGCGCAGTTCTCGAACAACTGCGCGCCCTGTCACGGCCGCGGTGCACAAGGCTTCAAGGGCTATCCCAACCTCAACGACGACGACTGGCTCTGGGGCGGCTCGCTCGCGGAGATCGAGAAGACCATCGCCGACGGCATCCGCGCGGGCCAGGACGGCACGCACGACAGCGCCATGCCGCGCTTCGGCATCGACCAGGTGCTGACGAGCGCGCAGATCGCCGACACGGCCGCCTATGTGCTGTCGCTGGCGGGACAGACCGAAGACAAGGCGGCGGTGGAGCGCGGCACGACGGTCTTCGTCGAGCAGTGCGCGGCCTGCCACGGCGCCGACGGCAAGGGCAACAAGGAGATGGGCGCGCCGAACCTGACGGACGGCATCTGGCTCTATGGCAACCGCAAGGCGGACGTCGAGGAATCGATCCGGACCGGCCGCGGTGGCGTCATGCCGGCGTGGAGCGGCAAGCTCGATCCGGTGACGATCAAGATGCTGGTGATCTATGTCCACTCGCTGGGTGGCGGCAAGTAGCAGACGGAAGGCGGCCGTGACGAGATGGATCCCGTATCGAATTTCATAACTGATCCTCCCGCGGAGGCCGCCCCGGGCGTTGCACGTATCGACGTCGACGCCGTCTCGTCGAAGGCGGCGCGGAGCCTGTATGCTTCGCGCCAGCCGATCTATCCGAAACGCGCGAAAGGCTTCTTCCGTAACGTGAAGTGGGTCGTGATGGCGGTGACGCTGTCGATCTACTATCTCTTGCCGTGGGTGCGCTGGGAGCGGGGGGCGGGCCTTCCCAACCAGGCGTTCCTGCTCGATTTCGCCAACCAGCGTCTCTTCTTCGGCCCGATCGAGATCTGGCCGCAGGAGCTCTACTTCATCACGGGCGTGCTGATCGTCTCGGCGCTGGGCCTGTTCCTGGTGACGTCGCTCGCGGGCCGCATGTGGTGCGGCTACGCGTGTCCGCAGACCGTCTGGACCGATCTCATGATCGCCGTCGAGCGCTTCTGGCAGGGCGACCGCAACGCGCGCATGCGCCTCGACCAGAGCCCCTGGACGCTCGAGAAGGTCTGGAAGAAGAGCGCGACGCACATCACGTGGCTGCTGATCGCGGTCGCGACCGGCGGCGTCTTCGTCTTCTATTTCCGCGACGCCCCGACGCTCGCGCATGAGCTTCTGACGGGCGAGGCGCCTGCTGTCGCCTACGTGTTCATGGGCCTCTTCACGTTCACGACCTACCTGCTCGGCGGCATCGCCCGCGAGCAGGTGTGCATCTATATGTGCCCGTGGCCGCGCATCCAGGCGGCGATGTTCGATTCCGACTCCCTGCTCGTCTCCTACAGCGACCTGCGCGGCGAGCCGCGCGGCCCGCACAAGAAGGGCCAGACGTGGCTCAACCGCGGCGACTGCGTCGACTGCAAGGCATGCGTGGCCGTATGCCCGATGGGCATCGACATCCGCGACGGCGTGCAGATGGAATGCATCCAGTGCGCGCTCTGCGTCGACGCGTGCGACGACATCATGGGCAAGGTCGGCCGCCCCAAGGGCCTCATCTCCTACGAGACGTTCCACAACATGGAAGCTCTCTCGGAGAGCGATCGCCGGCCCGTGCGCCTCATGCGTCCGCGCACCATGCTTTACTCGGCGCTCATCGCCGTGGTGCTGGCCATCATGGGCTGGGCCTGGTTCGTGCGGGCGCCCGTGGAGATCAGCGTCATCGAGGATCGCAATCCGTTGTTCGTGCGCCTCTCCGACGGCGGCATCCGCAACGGCTACACGCTCAAGATCCTGAACAAGAGCCACGCGCGCCAGCAGTTCGGCATCGCGGTCGAAGGGTTGCCGGAAACGCAGATCTCCGTGCTGGGCCAGGATGCCGGCGGCGGCGATGTTCAGGTCGAGGCGAACAGCGTCCGCGCGATCAAGGTCTTCGTCACCGTACCCGTTGCCGCCCGCGCCACGCTCAAGGAAACGGCGATGCCGTTGCGCTTCGTCGTGACGGACCGCGCGGAGGGCAAGGCGATCACCCGCGACACCTCTTTCAGGAGCCCCGGACCATGACGGCACCCCAACGCAATCGCCCCGCCGCCCGCGGATTGAACGGACGCCACGTCCTGCTATCCATGCTGGCGTTCTTTGGCGTCATCGTCGTTGCGGACGCGATCATGATCTACAACGCCGTCTCCACCTTCGGCGGCGTGGACAACACGAACGCCTACCGCGATGGGCTCGCCTACAACGCCCGCATCGCCAGCGCCGAGCGCCAGGCCGGCCTCGGCTGGCAGGACACGGCGGAGCTTCTCAAGGATCCGGCCCGCGTGCGCGTGACGATGCGCGACGCCGCCGGCCAGCCGCTTCACGGCCTCAGCGTGGAAGCCACGCTCGGCCGCCCGGCGACCATCCGCGCGGATACGACGCTGAAGCTGGCGGAGGTCGCTCCCGGAGTCTTCGAGGCGGCGGTCGGCGCCGACATCGAGGGCGGAAGCTGGATCGCGACCGTGCGCGCCGCGCGGGCGGCAAACGCGGGCGGCGAACCCGAGTATCGGATGCGGAGGCGCTTATGGGTCGAGCCGTAGCAGTCGCGCCGTCGTTCACGCACGCGCGCACGAAAGACACCTCCACGCGCCAGGCCAGCGAAACGCTGACCCTGGTCGTGGAGGACATGCATTGCGGCGCCTGCATGACTACCGTCGAGCGCGCGCTGCGCCAGGTCGAGGGCGTCCGCGACGCGCGCGCCAACCTGTCGGCGCGCCGCGCCACGGTGGTGTTTGATCCGACACGGACCAACGGGCTCGCGCTGATCGACGCGCTCGCCGGCGTAGGCTTTCGCGCCGCGGAAGCCGTCGGCGCGCCGGACGCCGACCAGGGCCGCCGCGCCGACGATCTCCTGCGCCGGCTCGGCGTGGCCGGCTTCGCCGCGGCCAACGTCATGCTGCTCTCCGTCTCCGTATGGGCCGGCGCCGTCAGCGACATGGACCCGGCCGTCGCCTCGATGTTCCATTGGCTGTCGGCGCTGATCGCGATGCCGGCGATCGCCTATGCGGCCCAGCCGTTCTTCCGCTCGGCATACGCGGCGCTCGGCGCGGGCCGCCTCAATATGGACGTGCCGATCTCCCTCGGCATCATCCTCGCCACCGGCATGAGCCTGTTCCAGACCATGCGCGGCACGCACCAGGTCTATTTCGACGCCGCGATCATGCTGACGTTTTTCCTGCTGATCGGCCGCTATCTGGACGAGCAGGTGCGCCTCAAGGCGCGCGGCGCGGCGGAGAACCTGATCGGCCTCAAGGCGCTCACCGCCACTGTCATCGGTGCTGATGGCGTGCTGACGCGCATCGCCGCGCGCAGCCTCGCGCCGGGCATGCTGGTGCAGGTCGCAGCCGGCGAGCGCATTCCCGTCGACGGCCGCATCGTCGAGGGCAGGACGGAAGTCGACGAAAGCCTGATCTCGGGCGAGACGGTGCCGCGCGTGGCCGAGGCCGGCGCGCAGGTGCACGCCGGCACGGTGAACATGTCGCGCGCCATCACGGTCGAGGCCACCGCGACGGACGACGGCACGTTGCTGGCGGAGATCGCCCGTCTCATGCAGTCCGCCGAGCAGGCACGCGGGCAATATGTGCGCCTCGCCGACCGCGCGTCGCGGCTCTATGCACCCGCCGTCCACGTGCTCGGCGCGGCCACCTTCGCGGGCTGGATGCTCTGGGGCGCGGGCTGGGAGCAGGCGCTCACCTATGCCGTCGCCGTGTTGATCATCACGTGCCCCTGCGCCCTGGCGCTCGCGGTTCCCGCCGTGCAGGTGGCGGCGACGAGCCGTCTGTTCGCGAAAGGCGTGATCGTCAAAGCCGCCGACGGGCTCGAGCGCCTGGCCGAGATCGACACCGTCGTCTTCGACAAGACCGGCACGCTGACGCGCGGTGAGCCCGCGCTTCAGAACGGCCATGCCATCTCGGACGAAACGCTTGATGCGGCCGCCTCGCTCGCCGCGGCGAGCCGCCATCCCTATTCCGTCGCGGTCGTGCGTGCCGCCAAGGAGCGCGGTCTCGAGATCAAGACGCGGTCCAACGTCACCGAGGTTCCCGGCGCCGGGCTCGTGTCTCACGAGGGCGGCCAGGAACTACGCCTCGGCTCGTACGAATGGGTCACGGCGGGTGCGGAAACGCCGGCGGCGGGCGTCGCCTCGCTCTGGCTGTCCGGGCCGGACGGAAAACCCATCGCGCTGCATTTCGAGGACGCCGTCCGCGAGGACACGGCCGACGTGGTCGACCGGCTGGCGGCCGACGGCTGCGAGATCGCGCTCGTCTCGGGCGACCGGCCGGATGCGGTCGCGCGCGTGGCGGACGCGGCGCATATCGCCCGCTGGTGGAGCAGCGTGAAGCCCGACGGCAAGATCGCGATCATCGAGGACATGACGGCGAACGGACGCAAGGTGCTGATGGTGGGCGATGGCCTCAACGATGCGCCGGCGCTCGCCGCCGCGCACGCGTCGCTGTCGCCGTCGAGCGCGGCCGACATCAGCCAGACCGCGGCCGACGCCGTGTTCCAGGGCCAGGCGCTGGCTCCGATCCTGGAGACGATCGAGGTCGCGCGCGCGACGAAGCGCATGTCGCTCGAGAACTTCGCCATCGCCATCGGCTACAACGTCGTGTTCGTGCCGCTCGCGGTCGCGGGCTACGTCACGCCGCTGATCGCCGCCTTGGCGATGTCGCTGTCGTCCATCGCGGTCACCGCGAATGCGCTGCGCCTGCGGTCGCGCAAGCTCGCGCCAGCGCGGAGTGGGAGGCCGTCATGAGCGCCCTCGCCTGGCTCATTCCCTGCGCGCTCGTGCTCGGCGGCGTGGGTCTCGCTGCCTTCCTCTGGTCGCTCAAGTCTGGCCAGTTCGAGGATCTCGACGGCGCGGGCTGGCGCGCCATCCAGGACGGCGACGACAAGCCCAAGGAGACCGACGACGATCCCCCGCGCTGACGCTGATCCTGCTCAAGGCGAGGTCGTCGTCTTGAGCAGCAGCGTCACGTTGCGCAAGGTCGCGTCGTCCGGATCGAGCGTGACGCGGAAGCCCAGCTCGCGGCACATGTCGAGCATCGTCGTGTTCTCCGCCAGCACCTGGCCGAACAGCTCGCCCAGCCCCTCCGCGCGCGCATAGGCGATGAGGTGCTGCATGATCGCCCAGCCGAGACCCTTGCCCTTGAGGTCGGACCGCACGATCACCGCGTACTCGGCGCGCGTGTAGTCGGGATCGGCCGTGAGGCGCGCCACGCCGAGAAGCTCGTCGCGATCCTCCGAAAGCGCCACGAACGCCATCTCGCGCGCATAGTCGATCTGCGTGAGGCGCGCGATGAAGCGGTGCGAGCGCCCCGGCGAGGCCGTGAAGAACCGCATCATCAGGTCTTGAGGCACGACGCCGGCGAAGAAGCGCTCGTAGAGCGGCTCGTCGTCGGGGCGCACGGGGCGGACATGCACCGGCCCGATCTGCGGCAGGCGCTCGGTCGCTTCCCACTGCACGGGATACGGCCGGATGGCCATGCGCTTGCGCGCGCCGGATCGTTCGCTTGCGATGCGCATGCGCGCGTCCAGCGCGATGACGCCGCTTTCGTCCGCGAGCAGCGGGTTGACGTCGAGCTCGCGCAGCTCCGGATGATCGGCCACGAGCACGCTCACGCGCACCAGCACGTCCGAGATGGCCTCGAAGTTCGCCGCCGGCCGGTCCCGGTAGCCTTCGAGCAGGCTGTTGATGCGCGTCTGCTGGATGACGTCGCGCGCCAGGCCGTAGTCGAGCGGCGGCAGTGCGTGGGCAGTGTCTTTCATGACCTCGACGGCGGTGCCGCCCGCGCCGAACAGCAGCGTTGGTCCGAACGTCGCGTCCTCGCTCATGCCGATGATCAGCTCGTGCGCGTGCGCGCGCTCGATCATCGGTTCGACCGTCCAGCCTTCGATGCGCGCGCCCGGCCTGAGGCGCGCGATGGCAGCCGACATGGCGAGCGCGGCTTCCCGCGCCTCGTTCGCGCTCGTGATGCCGAGACGCACGCCGCCCACATCCGATTTGTGCGAGATGTCCTCCGATTGGATCTTGACGACGCACGCGCGGAACTTCGCGAGCACCGCCGCGGCAGCCGACGAGACGGCCTCGGGGTTCACGCACAGCGTGGTTTCGGCGACGGGGATGCCGTAGGCCGCGAGAATGGCCTTGCATTCGGATTGCGTGAGCTCCGTTCGCCCGCGTGCGAGGGCAGCCGAGATGATGGCGTGGACCTCGGCGCGATCGACCTCGAAGGACGCGGGCTGCGCCGGCGGCGTGCGCATCAGCTCGTCCTGCGAGCGCCGGTAGCGCACGAGCTGCATGTAGCCGTCGATGGCGGAGCCGGGCGTCTCGAACGACGGAATGCGCGCGTCGGAGAACATGCGGCGGGACTCCGCGGCGGCACCCTCTCCGAGCCAGTTGGTGAGCACCGGCTTGCGATGGCGATCCTTGGGCGCGGCGGCCAGCGCGTCGAGCACGGCGGTCGCGGCCGCGTCGCTCGACGCCAGTGCCGTCGGGCAGTTGATGACGAGAATGGCGTCGGTCTCCGCATCGGCGAGAAGCGCCGTCATGGCCGCCTTGTAGCGGTCGGGACCGGCGTCGCCGATGATGTCGATCGGATTGCCCTTCGACCAGGTCGGCGGCAGCGCGGCGTCGAGCGCGGCGAGCGTGGACGGCGACAGCGTCGCGAGCTTGCCGCGATAGTCCTCGAGGCGGTCGGCCGCGAGCACGCCCGCGCCGCCGCCGTTGGTCAGGATGGCGAGGCGCTCGCCTTCGAGACGCGGCGTGAACGACAGCATTTCCGCTGCCTCGAACAGACCGTCGAGGTCC
Source organism: uncultured Hyphomicrobium sp. (assembly GCA_964386545.1). Lineage (GTDB taxonomy): Bacteria > Pseudomonadota > Alphaproteobacteria > Rhizobiales > Hyphomicrobiaceae > Hyphomicrobium_C. The sequence goes on along the minus strand of CAYLSI010000011.1, from coordinate 64,340 downwards.
CGCACGCGCACGAGGCCGGCGCGGCGGAAGGCGGCGTCGTAGACGGAATCTGATCCCGAAAGCGCGCCCGTGTGCGAATGCGCGGCCTTGGCGCCCGCTTCATGCCGCCCCGACTTGAGCACGATGACGGGCTTGGCGCGCGCCGCCCGCCGCGCCGCCGACATGAACTTCGCCGCATGCGTCACCTGTTCTACATAGAGCAGGATGGCGCGGCTGTCGGGATCGCCGGCGAGGAAATCGAGCGTGTCGCCGAAGTCGATGTCGGCCATCTCCCCCATCGAGACGATCTTGGAAAAGCCGATGCCGCGCCCTGCCGCCCAGTCGATGACGGCCGTCACCAGCGCGCCCGATTGCGAGACGAAGGCGAGGTCGCCCTTGGGCGGCATGCATTGGGCGAAGCTCGCGTTGACGCCCAGGCGCGGCAAGAGGAGGCCGAGGCAGTTCGGACCTTGGATCCGCAGGCACGTGGGCTGCGCCGCATCCAGCATGCGCTGCTTGAGGTCCGCATCGAGCCCGGCCGTGATGACGACGGCCGCGCGCGTGCCGCGGGCCGCAAGCTCCGCGATCACGCCCGGCACCGTCTGGGGCGGCGTCGCGACGACGGCCAGCTCGGGCGCCTCCGGCAGCGCCGCGATCGAGGGATAGCAGGTCACGCCGCCGAGGGAGGCGTACTTGGGGTTGACGAGAAAGATGTCGCCCGTGAACCCGCCGCTGGCGAGGTTGGCGGCCACGATGCGCCCCACGCTGCCGGGCTTGTCGCTGGCGCCGATGAGGGCGACGGACGCCGGCGTGAACAGGGCTTCGAGATTGCGGATGGTCATTGAGGATAGATCTCCGGCGGACGCGGACGGATCGCGGATAGCATGCCCTGGCGAGGCCGGGACAGCCATTCGCCCAAAGGCGTGCGGCACGCCGCAGCGCACCATAGGCACGCGGCCAGGTTGGACAAGCACACGCTACGATGGTGTGATTATGATCAATCCGCGCGACAGGATTTTTTCGTGCAGGCGCCGCAGCAGGCGTCCTCCTCCTTGTCGTGGGGCGCGTCGGCCGCCGCAGGTCGGGGCGCGGTCGCCACTTCGTGCGTCAGGAGCGCATCGCACTTCGCATCGAGGATGGCGCGCGAGATCTCGAGCTGCAGGTGCTGGTTGGCCGTGTGCACGATCACGATGGTCGCGCCGGCCTTGCGATGCCGGTCCAGGGTCTGGACGAGCCGCTGAGTATTGGCCGGCGTATGGATGGGCGTACCGAGGGATGTTGCCGGGGGGTGGGCGGAGGACCCATCCCACAGGCCGGGAATGGCGAGCGCATCTGGAAAATTCGAATCCGGCGCGGCACCCGTCGAACGCGCCGTATCCGCAACCACGAGGACCTCGCAGGGCTTGAGGGCGAGATCTGAGAGAGCGCGGTCGGCGTTGGCAGGGTCGGCGAATATGCCGATAACGTACCGCTGCCGGCGGCCCTCGCGCGCCAGCACGAACGCCGGCGCGGCCGGGCCAGGGGCCCCCGATGCGGCCCCCGACCCGGGTTCGCAGGGCTCGGCTGTGTTGTGCAAGTCCACTGAACCTCCAGCAGCGCAGTCCGCTCTGTGACCGAAGTCACCGGAGGGTAGCGCCAGTGGCGTAGACTGGGTGTGCCGCAATTGTGAGATTGTGTGACATGATGTGACAGTCGATCTTCCGTCGACCCTTGCTAGAGCATTTTCCGACGAAGTGGAGACCGGTTCGTCGTAAGAAAATGCGACAAAACAAGAATCTAGACCGTCCGATCCGAGTGTATCGGAGCGGAAAACGGTCTAGAGGTGGACCGCCACTGTCGCTTGAACGAACCCGTGAGCCATGCCTGACACCATCCTGATCGTGGACGATGAACCGGAAGTGCGCACGCTGCTGCGCACGGGCCTCGAAGCCGAGGGGTTCTCCGTGGTCGAGGCGGGCAACAGCGCCGAGGCCGAATCCCAGCTCGCGCGCGCCCCCGTCAGCCTCGTCACGCTCGATCTGAAGCTCGGCGGCGAGGACGGCCTGCGCCTCGCGCGCGATCTCCGCGCCAAGCGCAACACGCCGATCATCATGATCACCGGCAAGGGCGACGCCATCGATCGCGTGGTGGGCCTCGAGCTCGGCGCCGACGACTACATCGCCAAGCCGTTCCTGATGCGCGAGGTCGTGGCGCGCACGCGCGCCGTGCTGCGCCGCTATCAGGCCACCGCCGCGGCCCCGATCGACGCCGCGCCGGACGGCTCGCGGCTCGCGTTCGACGGCTGGACGCTCGATCTGCGCCGTCGCGAGGTCAAGACGCCGGCCGGCGCGCCCTGCGACCTGACCACGGCCGAGTTCAACCTGCTCGCGATTCTCGTCCAGCGCGCCGGCCGCGTGCTCTCGCGCGACGAGCTGATGGATCTCCTGAAAGGTCACGACTGGACGCCGATGGACCGCTCGATCGACGGCCTCGTTGCGCGCCTGCGCAAGAAGATCGAGCCCGAGAGCGAGCGCCCGCAGTTCGTGAAAACGGTGCGCGGCGTCGGCTATGCGTTCGCGGGCACGGTGACGAAAGTCTGAACGTGACGAAGGTCCGAGCCCGCGACCTTTGACGCAACCGCAACGCCCGCGCACGAAAGCGCCTCAAGAGTTCAGCGCGTCGTGCAGGGCGCGCGCCAGCTCGTCGCGCTTGTAGGGCTTGCGCAGAATGGCCCCGCTCTGAGGTCCGGACTGCGCTTCCTCCGCGGCATAGCCGGTCGTCAGCAGCACCTTGATCTGCGGCGCGTGCTGCGCGACCCACCGCGCCACGTCGTAGCCGGACACGCCGCCCGCCATGACGATGTCGCTCAGGACGAGTTGCACGTCCTCGCCCGATTCGAGGATGCGGATCGCCGCCGCGCCGCTCTCCGCCTCGCGCACGACATAGCCAAGCCCCTCGACGCGCTGCATGGTCAGCTCGCGAACGTCGGGGTTGTCCTCGACCACGAGCACGACCTCGCAGTTTTCGGACAGCGGCACCGGCTCGGCGCGCGTCTGCGCGGCGGTAGCCTCCTCGTCCGCGCGGGGCAGAAGGATGTTCACGGTCGTGCCCTGGCCCGGAACGCTCTCGATCGTGGCGTGCCCGCCGGATTGCTCGGCGAAGCCATAGACGGTGCTGAGGCCGAGCCCGGTGCCGCGGCCCGTCTCCTTGGTCGTGAAGAACGGCTCGAACGCGCGTTCGAGCACGTCGGTCGTCATGCCGGTGCCGGTGTCGCTCACCGAGATCTGGACGAACTCGCCGCCGTCCTCGCGCACGGTGTTGCGGCTTTCGATGATGAGGTTGCCGCCGTGCGGCATGGCATCGCGCGCATTGATCGCGAGGTTCAGGATCGCGTTCTCGAGCTCGCTCGCATCCGCGCGCGTGGGCCAGACGTTGCCGGCGAGCATCGTCGTGAGCGAGATCGGCTCCCCGAGCGAGCGCTGCAGAAGCTGCGTGAGGTTGAGGATCATCTCGTTGACGTCGAGCACCTGCGGCGTGAGCCGGCGCCGCCGCGCAAACGTCAGCAGCCGCTTGGTGAGCGCAGCGCCCATGTCGGCCGCATCGGTGGCGCGCTTGAGGAGGACGGCCTGTCGCTCGCTGTCGAGCTGGCCGCCGAGCAGCTCGAGGTTGCCCGTCACGATCGTCAGGAGGTTGTTGAAGTCGTGCGCCACGCCGCCCGTGAGCTGGCCGAACGCCTCCATGCGCTGCGCCTGGATCAGCGCGGCGTGCGCCTCCTCGCGGCGGCGGATTTCCGCCTCGAGCGCCCGCGTGCGCTCCGCCACGCGGGCTTCGAGCAGCTCGTTGGCGGCGGCGAGCGCGTGCTCGGCCTCTTTGCGTTCCGTCACGTCGCGCAGAACCACCATGTAGGCCTTGTGCCCGTCGACGACCTGCTTGGCGATCGAGGCCTCGGCGGGGAACTCGGTGCCGTCCTTGCGGCGCGCGAAGATCTCCTGTCGGTCTCCCATTTTCCGCGCCGCGACCGGCGACTGGGAAAAATCCGCCACATGGCGCTTGTGATTGGAGCGCATGCGTTCCGGAATGAGAAGCTCCAGCGGCTTGCCGATGATCTCGTGAGGGCAATAGCCGAAGATCGTGGCCGCGCCTTCGTTGAAGAGCGTGATGCGCAGCGTTTCGTCGAGCGAGATGATGGCGTCGGCCGCAATGGCGAGAATCGCCGAGACCTGGGCTTGCGCCAGGGCCTCGGACGTACCGGCAGGATCGGTTGGGGTCTCTGTCGGGCGGTCTATCGGGCTTTGGGCGTCGGGTTCCATCGCGGCTCGCGAACGAGGCTTGCTGGATCGAGCCTTAGATCATCGGCGCCACGCGAACAAGACGTTCCGGCCGCCCGCCGCTCACGGCCCCTCCAGCGTGTGAAGATAGGCGATGACGGCCGCGATCTCCTCGGGCGAGAGGATATATTCGGGCATGTCGGGATGGCCCGACATGATGCCCTCGCCCAACGCCTCCTCGAGGCTCTCCGGCGGATAGCGCTTGATGACCTCCCGGAACGGCGGCGCGGAGGCGTGCGGGCTGGTGCCTTGAGCACCGATGGCATGGCAGCGCGCGCATCGCGTTTCGAGCGCATGGCGGCCCTGTTCGAGCAGCGCGGCGTCCGCCGGCGCCGGCTCGGACGCGTCCGACGGCGCACCGGCGGTTGCGGTGAGCGAGAGCGAAAGCGAAAGCGCGCCCATCAGTGCGAGCAGCGTGGTGCGCAGAGCGGGGCCTCTCATTTTTTATCGGTCACCTTGAGGCTCATGATGTAGGCCACGAGATTGTCGCGCGCGTCCTCGGGGATCATGAGGTTCGGCATGGTGGGATGAGAGGTCTGCAGCCACACGGCGATGGCCCGCTCCGTCATGCCCGGCGTATTGGCGACCACCGAGAAGTCGGGCGCGTCCACATTGGGCGAGAAATCGTCACGGCCGGTTTCGACGCCGTGGCACTCGGCGCAATGGGCCCGCGCATAGGCGAGGCCGTCCGCGGCGTTGCCGAGCTGATCGGCGCGGGCCGGCGCGCCGATCCCGGCCAGAAGTAGGGCGATGAGCATGACTCGCATGAGACGATCCTCCTGAGGGGGAGAATCTAGCGCGCGTATCAGAGCCAGATTTTGATCTGCGTCAACGCCGCGCGCACCGTCGGTCCGCAGAGCGCCTCGAGGTTCGCGTGTGGCACCCAAATGGTGAGGAATCCCGCCGCCGCAATGGCCAGGCCGGCCGCGACGCGCAGCCGTTGGCGCGCGGAGGCCGCGCGCAGCGCGCCGTACCCCGCCGTCGCGGCCACGAGCCCCGGCAGCGTGCCCGCGCCGAACGCGGCCATGACCGCGCCGCCGCCGAGCGCCGAGCCGCTCAGCATCGCGGTGAAGAGCGCGCCGTAGACCATCGCGCATGGCATCAGCCCCCACGCGAGGCCGCTGACGAACGCCGCGGGCGTCCGTCCGCGCGGCAGCGCGAGCTTCGCGACCACGTTCGAAACCGGCGCGAGCACGCGGTCGAGCCCGGCGACCGACGGCAGCAACCCGGCCGTGGAAAGGCCGATCCACATCAGCGCGACGGCGGCCGCCCATTGCGCCATCCGGAAGGCGAGCTCGCGATCCAGCCAGTCGATGGCGGGCGCGCCGAGCGAGCCGGCCAGCATGCCCGCAAGCGCATAGGACGCGATGCGCCCCGCATGCGTGAGGGCCGCGGTTCCGGCCATGCGCTGCACGCTCGGTCGCGCGTGGGATGGTGCGTTGAGGTGCATGAGGCTCGCCGACAGCCCGCCGCACATGCCCGCGCAGTGGAGCGTGCTCGCGAGCCCGAGCCCGAATCCGCCGGCGATGATCAGGGGATCGGCCGCCATGTCACGAGGCGGTCTTGGGCGGCGCAAGGCCGACGAGCACGAGCGGGCCGAGGCACATGAGCAACAGCCAGAGCGACATCAAGCCATGGCCCGCGTATCCGGTGCTCCAGGCGAGAGCCAGCGTGGCGACGGGCGCAACGGTGGCGAGAAGCCCGCGCCGGCCGAGCCCGGCATCGTGGCTGCCCTTCGTGCTGAGCACGGCAAACGCGGCGCAGCAGAGGAAAACCCAGAACACCGCCGCCATCGTCGGCACATCCGGCACGGCGTTGGCGCTCTCGTCGAAGCTCGCGTCGTTGAAGAGGAACACGCCCAACACGGCAGCGAGGGCGAGAGCCGCGCCTCCCGCCAGCCACTCACGGCGGCTCACGGCGCCCTTGAGGGAGAAAAAGAGGTCGATGAGATAGCCGGCCATGGTCCGCGCTCCGCCGAATGCGACGCGCTAAGCTAGCCAGCCGCCCGTGCGCGGTGTTTGACGCGCGTCAAAGCCCGCTCCGCGGGAACGCGCCAGCCTGCGCCGAACCCCAACCGAAGAGGCCCGCCATGCGCGTCGTTTCCCTTGTCCCGGCACTCACCCTGGTCGCGGCGCTGGCGGCGGCCGCGGCCGTCGCCGAGGAGAACGTCGCCCCGCCCAACGAGTCGCACTGGCGCGTGGTGCTGAAGGACCAGCTCAAGGCGGAAAAAGAGTGCGACCTGAACGAGGTGATCACCTTCCAGGAAATTCCCCTCGGCAACACGGTCGGCATCGATGGGCGCATCTCCTGCATCGACGGGCGCGAGTTCAACTTCGCGCGCAAGGGCGATCAGCCGAAGTTCTCGCTCGAGGCCTGCGCCCCCGCCGTCTGCTGACGGGGAGGCCGGGGAGACCAGCCGGTCGCGAGCTTCAGGCGGCCTTTAGGCGGCTCCGTTTAGGTGGCCCCTCGCGACCCCCTTGTTTCGTCGTATTTCGTCGCCTCCGCATGTCGTCATGGCCGGGGTCATCGCGGCGCGATGCTTCGCATCGACACCCCGCCATCCAGGGGCCGCCTCCAAAAGCTCCTAGGAATCCCAAAGCGTCAGGATGAGGCTCAGCGGAAACGGCGGCTTGCCGCGGCTCGCGAGCCAGCGGTCCAGCGCGGCGCGCTCGCGATCGTCCAGCACGGCGGGGATATAGGGCGTGAGGGCCGCTTCCGTCTCCCGGTGGCCGCGCCGCAGCGTGATGAGATCCGCGAAATCCGGACCCAGCGGAGACGCGGTCCGGCCGTCGGACGCGCGCCGGCTGATATCGGCTAGAAAATCCCGCTGGCGCGCGTCGATCTCGGCATGCTCGCGGCGCAACGCATTGAGCAGCGCGCGCATTTCGAGGGTTGTGTCGGCGCTCTTGGTGATGAGCGGAAACAGCGCCTCCTCCTGAAACGCCATGTGCTCCGCCCAGCACGGATCGAGCACCGTTTCGAGAATGCGCACCACGCGCACGATCACGCCTTGCGGCGGCCCGCTCGCGAGGCTCTCGATCCCCTTGTCGATCTCCTGCTGCAGATACCGATCTGCGGCGAACGTGCGCGCGAGATCGATCATCGGCGGGTCAGGCGGCGTGGGGGGCGAGCGCATGATCGGGGCGTCTCCTCGTGTCCCGGTTCCGCGGTTCGCCAGAGTTCGCGCTGGGTCGGTCAGCGAACTTGGGAGCCAAAGGGACACGAGACTTCATGGATTTTCTCGGACGACCGACCTTAGCCGCAGAGCGGCCTGCGCCATTTGATCGCGATCATGGGCGGCCCTTCGGGAGTTCCCGCGCGCGCCCGTTACAAACTCTCACAATTCGATACGTGCCGGGCATACGCGTGGAGCGTGAGGCAACTTTAATGCTCGCATTGACCCAGCGGCGAACCGCCGGCTTGAGCGTTCGAGGAGAGACCATGCTCGCGAGCCCGTCCCACGAATCCCATCCTCAGAAAGCGTCTCATCGGCCGGAGATCCGCAGCCGCGTTCTGGAGGAAAGCCTGTCGCAGGCTGCGGAGCGCCGGCTGGAGTCCAAGGAGCACGTGTTCTGCGAAGGCGATCCGCGCACGCATGTCTACCGCGTTGAGGACGGCGTCATCGCCATCTACAAGACGCTCTTCGACGGCCGCCGCCGCATCATCGATTTCGCCTATCCCGGCGACTTCATCGGCCTCGGCGTCCTCGGCGAGCACATCATGAGCGCCCAGGCCACCTGCGCCGCCAAGGTCCGCTGCCTGTCGGCGTCGGCGCTCGAGCGCCTCGCCGAGACCGACGCCTCGCTGGCCCTCAAGCTCTACAAGTCCGTCTGCCAGGATCTCGTCGCCGCCCGCAGCCTGCTCGTCACCGTGGGTCAGCGCAGCGCCGTCGAGCGCATGGCGGCCTTCCTGCTCGCGTTGCATCGGCGCGCAGGCGACGACGCGAAAGACATCGTCCGCCTCGCCATGCGCCGCAGCGACATCGCCGACCTGCTCGGCCTCACCATCGAAACGGTGAGCCGCACGCTGACCAAGCTGCGCGAGATGGGCGTGATCGCCGTAGAGCAAGGCGGCACCAAGGTCCGCCTGCTCGACCTCGATCGCCTAGCGGATCTCGCCAACGAATAGCCGAGCTCCCCTCCGTGGCGTCTCCCGCCGCGAAGGTCTGGCCGGTTCCCAAAGCTGCAAACGTCCCGGGCTTCGCCGAGCCCCGGGTATGGCGGCCAGGGAGCCGGCCTTTTTCATGGGGCCGAGACGTTGCGCCGGCCCGCAGGCAAACGCCGCCTCACGGGCGCGCGGGACAAGTCGTCAGCCAGGTCAAGGGGCAGTAGGTAAGACCTTGGCCGGTCGCCCGAATATCGGTGTCCCGAGGGGCCGTCCGCTAGCTCACGAACGCCTTCAGCATCCGCGCCGCGCGGCCCAGTTGGTCGTCGTTCATCCGCGACAGCGTGCGGTGAATGTCGGCGAGAAGCCGGGCGCGTTCGCCGACACCCGGGAGGGCGTCGGCACCAAACAGGACGGATGCGGGAACGTCGAGGGCGGCGGCAATTTTCTCGGCCGTCTCGAAAAGCGGCGCGGCCTTGCCCCGCTCGATTTTGCCGATGGTTTCCTGGGACACGCCGACCAGCTCGGCGAGCCGTTCGAGAGTCCAGCCTTTAGCCTTCCGGTGATGGCGCACATTCGCGCCGAAGAGAAGTTGAAGGTCCATGCGTCCGCCTCAGCCAAAGGTGGACGGCATGCAGCTTTCTAAAACCATAGATAGGAACTATGGATTCTTGAAAACCAGATGTAGAACATCCTAATTGAGTGATGACAGCCATCTGGTTCCGATATGGCGGTAAGCGACCTTCTTCTCGAGACCGGACGTTGGCTGATGGTCGCGGTGTTTGGCGTTCCCACGCTGATGTTTATCGGTCTGATTCTGCAGATGATCTGGACCGACGCGATCAAGCCGAGGCTCATCCCCGCCGAGGACATCGAGCGCGCAACGGACGAGCTTATCGCCAGCTCGGCCGACCCGGAACGCGAGGCGTTCGCCCGCCAAGAGCGCGCGTGGTACGACAGTGACGGGGCGGAGCAGACCTATTGGTATCGGGTCCGGAAAGCCGTCAGGCGGCGTCTAGAAGACGAGCGGGCGGTGTGAGACCGCAATCCCCGTTCGGAGGAACTGAGTTTGAGCCGCGACTACCGCCCGAAGGGCCGGGGAGCAAGGCGACCCGGCGCAAGCGCCGCCCCTGCGGAGCGCCGATGGGCGCGTGAGCAAATAATGGTGCCGCCTAGGGAACTGAGTTTGAATCGCGACTACCGCCCGAAGGGCCGGGGAGCAAGGCGACCCGGCGCAAGCGCCGCCCCTGCGGAGCGCCGATGGGCGCGTGAGCAAATAATGGTGCCGCAAACAGGACTCGAACCTGTGACCCCGTCATTACGAATGACGTGCTCTACCAACTGAGCTATTGCGGCTGTGCCGTCGTACGGCGCGCCTTGATAGGCTGAATTGGCCCCCGGTTCAAGGCCGACGTGCGCCGATTTGGTGGGCGCCGATTTGGTCGCAGGCCAGCCGCGGGCCGCGCCGCAGGCCGCTCCCGGATCGGCGCGGAACCTCTAAGCCGCCTCAAGGCTTTAATTGGGGTCACGGCCGCCACTCCGAGGGGAGCCCGCCATGCCGTCCCGCAACCCCCTTTTGGACGATCTGATCGCGCGCATGCGCCAGCCGATCCAATTGCACGACGCCGCCGAGGAGGAGGCGCTGCGCATCATGGTCCGCTACGGCCTGACGCACCCGATAACGCTGGCTGCGGCCATGAAAATCGTCGGCGGCGAGATGCGGCATGGGCGCCTGCGCGAGATCGAGGCGACGGCGCGCGCCCTGCACGCCAAGCTGCTGCGCCGCCACGACGATCCAGGCACGACCCAGTGAAGGACCATGACGGATATGCACGTGGGCAAATCAGCCCGCCCGATCCATCGGACCCGCCCCGATCCGCCAGACGGACGTGCGCTTGATCTCCGCATCCTCGAGCTCGCGCGTCACCGGCACCTGGTACTCGGCCACGCGCGTGAAGCGGTCCATGGGGAAATAGCTGCGCTTGGGGTCGCCGATGAGCACCGTCGCCCCGCCGGCCGCGGCTTCCTCGATGAACGCGGTGACGCGCGCCGCCAGCTCGCGCTCGTAGAAGAGATCGCCGACGAGAACCGTGCCGAAGGTCTCGGGCGGGCGCGCCAGCAGATCCGCATCCGTGGTCGCGATGCTGACGTCATTCAGTGGCGCGTTGAGCGCAACGGCGGCGAGTGCGAGGCGGTCGATGTCGGCGGCCAGCACGGAGGCCGCGCCGGCTTGCGCGGCCGCGATGGCCGTGAGGCCGGAGCCGCAGCCGAGGTCGAGGACGGCCTTTCCCGCGACGAGCGCGGGCGTGTCGAGAATGTAGCGTGCGAGCGCCTGCCCGCCGGCCCAGGCGAAGGCCCAGTAGGGCGGCGGCACGTTCATCTCGCCGAGCTCCTCCTCGGTCTTCTGCCAGATGGGGACGCTTTCCTCGGCGAGGTGCAGGCGGATCTCCGGCACCAGCGGCGGGGTCAGGACTCGCGTGTTGGTAACGATGAACGTGCCGCTCGCGGTCGGGTCGTCGAGATCGAGCTTCGGGTTCGTGGCGCCGGGCGAACCGCTCATGTCTTTTTCTTCGCGGGCTTGCTCTTCGCGGGGCCGGCCGGAGCCACGCCCGCCATGCGGCACACCTCGGCCCACTCGGTCTCCGTCACCGGCTGAACCGAGAGCCGCGCCGTCGTGACGAGCGCCATTTTTTGAAGCCGCGGGTTGGCTTTGACGTCCGCCAGCGTCACCGGCGTCGGCACCGGCGCAACCGCGCGCACGTCCACGCACTGCCATTTGCCGGTGTCGTCCGTCGGATCCGGATGGGCGAGGCGGATGACCTCGCAGAGGCCGACGACCTCCTTGCCGATGTTCGAATGGTAGAAGAAGCAGCGATCGCCGATCTGCATCGCCTTCATGTTGTTGCGGGCGGTGAAATTGCGCACGCCCGTCCACGGCTCGCCCTTCGCGCCCTTGGCGACCAGTTGATCCCAGGAGAAGGCGTCGGGCTCGGATTTGAGAAGCCAATAGGCCATCGCTTGAAGCTCTCGCGTGTTGATCCGGAGGAAGTGTGCGCAATTGCGCCGCGCCGATCAATCCTCGGCCTTGAACGGCCGGCTCATGAGGCCCGCGATGGCGTCGTCCACCGACTGGTGACCTTCGAGCACTGCGTGCACGGCCGCCGTAATCGGCATGTCGATCTTGTGCTCGCCGGCGAGCCGCACGACGGCGGCCGCCGTGAACACGCCCTCCGTCACCGAGTTGCGCGCGCCGAGCACGGCCGCGAGCTTTTCGCCCTGGCCCAGGGCGCGGCCCAGGCTCATGTTGCGCGACTGCGGGCTGCCGCAGGTGAGGACGAGATCGCCGAGGCCCGAAAGCCCCATCATCGTCTCGCGTCGCGCCCCGAGCGCATGGCCCAGGCGGCGCATTTCAGCAAAGCCGCGCGTGACGATGGCGGCATGCGCGCTGGCGCCGAGCCCCTTGCCGTCGACGATGCCGGCCGCGATGGCGAGTACGTTCTTGAGCGCCCCCCCGAGCTCGACGCCGACGATGTCGTCCGACCAGTAGAGGCGGAGCTGGCGGTCTCCGAGCTGCTGCGCGAGCAGCTTGCCGAGCCGCTCGTCGCGGCAGGCGATGGTGAGCGCGGCCGGCAATCCGCGCGCCACGTCGGCCGCGAAGCTCGGCCCCGAAAGCGCCGCGAGCGTGAGGTCCGGCGCCGACGCCGCCACGACATCGCCCATGAGCTTGCCGGTCGCCTGCTCGATGCCCTTGGCGCAGACGACGAGCGGAACGCCGGGCCGGGCGAGCCGGCCGAGATCGGCCGTGACGGCGCGCACATGCTGCGCCGGGCAGACGAGCAGGATCGCGTCGGCCGCCGCGCAGTCGGCGAGGTTGCCGGTGGCGCGCAACCGCGCGTCGAGCGCGACGCCCGGCAGGAACGCGCGATTGACGCGCCGCTCGTTGATGTCGGCCACCGTCTCCGGCTCGCGCGCCCAGAGCGTCACGTCGCGTCCGGACTGCGTCAGCGTCTGTGCTAGCGCCGTGCCCCACGCGCCCGCGCCGATGACGCCAACCCGATCGATCGTAGTAGTCATGACGCCTTCCGTTTCCGCGCTGTGCATGCCTCAAGCATTTTCCGACGAAGTGGATGCCGGTTCGTCGTAAGAAAATGCGACAAAGCAAGAATCTAGAGCGTCCGATCCTATCGGATCGGAAAACGGTCTAGCACTTTTTCATGGGCCGCAGCACGACACAGAGAATTGACTGCCCGCCCCGCCTCATGGCGCCACGCTCACGCCTTGACGCCCGCGCCGATCGCCGCCGGGGCGGTGGGATCCAGCGGCCAGCGCGGCTTGGCGGGGAAATCGAGGCCGTCGGTGAGGCCCCGCGCCAGCCGTTCCGCGCCCGCCCACGCGATCATGACGCCATTGTCCGTGCAGAGCGCAGGCGGCGGCACGGCGAGTCGGAACCCGCGCCGCTCCGCCAGAGCCGAAAGCGCCGCGCTGATCCGCGCATTCGCTGCGACGCCGCCCGCCACCGTCAGCCACCGCGGCTTGTCCGGACCGAGTGTATCCTCCGCGAGGTCCATCGCCCGGCCCACGCGATCCGCGACGATGTCGCAGACGGCGGCTTCGAACGCGGCGCAGAGATCGGCCACGTCCTGGTCCCGGAGAGGCGCGGCGGCTTCCGCGCGGAGCCGCACGGCGGTCTTGAGCCCGGCCAGGGAAAAATGCGGCTCCTCGCGCCCGAGCATGGGCCGCGGCAGAGGAAAGCGCGCCGGATCGCCGGAGCGCGCGAGCCGCTCCACGGCGGGGCCGCCCGGGTAGCCGAGCCCCAAGAGCTTGGCGGTCTTGTCGAAGGCTTCGCCGATGGCGTCGTCGATCGTGGTGCCGAGGCGGCGGTAGCGGCCCACGTCCTCGACCAGCAAGGTCTGCGTGTGCCCGCCCGAGACGAGCAGCATGAGGTAGGGCGGCGCCACGCCGTCCGTGAGCCCCACGGTCAGCGCATGGGCTTCGAGATGGTTGACGGCCACGAACGGCAGGTCCTGCGCGAGCGCCAGCGCCTTTCCCGTCACGAGCCCGACGACGAGGCCGCCGTTGAGGCCTGGCCCGGCCGTGGCGGCCACGGCCGAAAGATCGCGCCAGCCGACGCTCGCCTCTGTCATGGCGGCGGCGACGATGCCGTCGAGGCACTCCACATGCGCCCGCGCGGCGATCTCCGGAACGACGCCGCCGTAAGGTTTGTGCTCGGCGAATTGCGAGCGCACGACATTGGAGAGGATGCGCCCACGCGCCGGCCCCTCGCGCACGACGACGGCCGCAGCCGTCTCGTCGCAGCTCGTTTCGATCCCGAGCACGGTCAGCGGGCCGTCAGGCGGCGTCCATTCACTTTGTTCGGGCGGCACGTCCTGGTCTCGTTTGCGTTCATGCCAAGGGGCGGGCATTAATGGCGCCGCCGGCCGGGGCTCAGCCCGTGGCCACTACATCCGGAGCATCGAAGTTGCAAGCGCACGTCCTACGCATCGGTACCCGCGGCTCTCCGCTCGCCCTCGCCCAGGCGCATGAGGTCCGCGCCCGCCTGATGGCGGCACACGGCCTGCCGGAGGCCGCGTTCGAGATTCGCACCTACAAGACGACCGGCGACGTGATCGTCGACCGTCCGCTGGCCGAGTTCGGCGGCAAGGGCCTCTTCACGAAGGAAATCGAGGAGGCGCTGTTCGCGGGCGAGATCGACCTCGCCGTCCATTCCATGAAGGATATGCAGACGCAGCTTCCCCGCGGGCTGACGGTCGGCGCCGTGCTGCCGCGCGAGGACGTGCGCGACGCGTTCCTGTCGCTGAAACACGCGTCCCTCGCGGACCTTCCCGAGGGCGCGGTGGTCGGCACGTCGAGCCTGCGCCGCCAGGCCCAGGTGAAGCGCCTGCGGCCGGATCTCAAGGTCATCGGCTTCCGCGGCAACGTGCAGACGCGCCTGAAGAAGCTGGCCGACGGCGTCGCCGACGCGACGCTGCTGGCCTGCGCCGGCCTGCGCCGCCTCGGTCTCGCCGACCGCATCACGTCGGAGATCGCGACGAGCGAGCTGCTGCCGGCCGTGGCGCAAGGCGCCATCGCCATCGAGATCCGCGACGGCGATGCCGAGACCGCCGCGCGCGTGGCCCTGCTCAATGATGCGCTGACCGCCATCCGCGTCACGGCCGAGCGCGCGTTCCTGCGTCGCCTCGAAGGCTCCTGCCGCACGGCGATCGCCGGCCTCGCCGTGCTCGACGGCGAGGCGTTGTCCTTCCGCGGCATGGTGTTCACGCCGGACGGCGAGGAGTGCTTCGACGTCGTGCGCGATGGCGCGGCCAAGGACGCCGAAGCCATCGGCATCGCGGCGGCCGACGTGCTTCTCGAACGGGGCGCGGGGGCCGTCGTCCAGCGGGCCGTGTGATGCGCCTGCTGCTGACACGGCCGGAAAGCCAGGACGGCGACGCTCTCAAAACGGAGCTGCAGGCGCGCGGCCACGCGGTCACGTCCGCGCCTCTGCTCGACGTCGTGCTGACCGGGAGCCTACCGCCGCTCGAAGGCGTGCAGGCGCTCATCGTCACCAGCCGCAACGGCCTGCGCGGCCTCGACGCGGCCACGGATGCCGTGAGGAACCTGACCGTCTACGCCGTGGGAGCGGCAACGGCCGCCCGGGCGACCCAGGCCGGGTTCCGGAATATCGTGGCCGGAGACGGCGGCGCGCGCGAGCTGGCCGGCCTGATCCGCGCACGCGCCCGGCCGGAGGACGGGGCGCTCTTGCACCTCGCGGGAGAGCAGGTGGCGTTCGATCTCAAATCCGCTCTGGCCCAGCACGGGTTCGAGGTCAGACCGCACACCGTTTACCGGACCGAGCCCGCAGCCGTCCTACCCCAAGCCGCCCGCGACGGCCTCGAAACCGCGGCCTTCGACGGCGTCGTGCTGATGTCGCCACGTACGGCGAAAGTCTATGGCGGCCTGGTCGCGGCGGCCGGGCTCACGGGCGCAACGCAAGGTCTGGTTCACTTTTGCCTGTCGGAAGCGGTGGCCCAGGAACTCGGCGCGCTGGGACCCGTTAACGCTGTCGTCGCTCAAGCGCCCAATTCGCAAGAAATGCTTGCTCTCATCGCCCGCGAGGCGTCAGACTCAGCCTAGGCCCGCTGCCCCTCAGAGGCGCGAACAGCCCCCAGTTGCCGGAGACCCTGCTTCCATGACCGATAAGCCTGATCCCGCCAAGGATGCTGGCCGGACCGATAATTCTGCCGGAAAGCGTCCGCATGCGACGCTTGATTTGAAGGCCACCGAGGTGCCGTCGTCTGCGCCGCCGCCGTCGAGCGCGAGCGCCGCCTCCGCGGCCTCGGCCGGCACGGCGTCCGCCGCCTCCACGGCGAAGGACGCGAGCGCGAAGGACACGACCGCGAAGGACAAGGACGCGGCGGCCGCCGCCGCAGCCAAGACGGTGCCGCCCGGCGCGTCGAAGCCGGTCCCGCCGCCGAAACCGGAGGCGAAACCCGAAGCCGCGCGCAGCGGCGGCGGCTTCTTCTCGCATCTGGCCGCCGGCATCATCGGCGGCGCGCTCGTCTATTCGGGCGCGTCCTATCTCGGCCCCTCGTGGCTTCCGGGCTCCAGCGGCGCGGACAGCGAGCTGGCACAGCGCGTGGCGGCGCTGGAGAACGCACCCAAGAGCGACGCGGCGATCCCCGCCCTGACCGCCAAGGTCGGCGACGCCGAGAGCAGGCTCGCCGAGATCGACGCGTTGAAGCAGTCGCTCGCCGCACTCAAGGACGAGCACGAGAAGCTCGCGTCGAAATCCGCCGCGCAGGATGGCCAGGAGCCCGGCCCGCGGCTTTCGAAGCTCGAGGAGCAACTGTCGATGCTCGCGTCGAGCGCGGCGGGCACCTCCGACGGCAAGGTCCCTCAGCTTGCCGCGATCACCGGCAAGATCGCCGACCTCGAAAGCACGTTCACAAGCCAGATCGCGGACCTGCGCAAATCGCTGCCGGCCGAGGTCGATCAGCGCCTCGCCGCGACCGCCGAGACGAGCGAATCCGCCAAGGCCGCCGCCGCGCGCCTCGACCGCGAGATGTCGCAGATCCGTACGGACCAGGCCCGCAGCGCGCAGCGCGACGAAGGCACGGAGGCCGATCTGCAGCGCCTGACCTCCGCCGTCGACGCGGTGAAGGAGGAGACCGGGCGTCTCTCCAGCTCGCTCGGCGAATTGCGCAGCCTGCTCGATTCGCAGCTCAAGGCCGTCTCGCGGCCCGCCGACATCGCGGCCGCCATCACCCCCGTCACGACCAAGCTCGCCGAGATCGAGCAGAACGTCCAAGGCGTCGTGATGAACGAGAAGAGCCGCAAGCAGAACGTCGAGCGCATCGTTCTCTCGCTCGAATTGTCCAACCTGAAGCGCGCGCTCGACCGTGGCGAGGGCCAGGGCTATGCCGCCGAGCTGGCCGAGGTGCGCAACGCCTCCCAGGCCGGCAAGCTCGATCTCGCGCCGCTCGAGCGCTACGCCACGACCGGCGTCGCCACGGTGGCCGAGCTGAAATCCCAGTTCCGTCCCGTCATGAACGCGGTCATCGACGCCGAGCTCGATCCGGTCGACGGCTCCGTGCTCGACCGCCTGATGGCCGGCGCCAAGTCCGTCGTCCGCGTGCGCAAGGTCAGTCACGAGGCGGGCGACAACAGCGCCGAGGCCATCGTTGCCCGCATCGAGACCGCGCTCGACGACAGCCGCCTCGGCGACGTGATCGCGCAAGCCAGGACCCTGCCGCAGCGCGCCCAGGTGCCCATCGAGGATTGGCTGAGCAAGGTCGAGGCGCGCCATGCGGTCGACCAGGCGATTGCCGCCATCGACGGCCAGCTCAAGGCATCGCTCGCCGGCGCGACCGATGGCCAGGCTCCGGCCGCGCAAGACGCTCCCGCGCCTCCGGCGCCCGCTCAGAACTGAAGGGTCGTGCGCCGATGACGCGTCTTGTGCTGTTTCTTCTCGGTGTCATTGCACTGGCGACGGGCCTCGCCTGGCTCGCCGATCGTCCGGGCTCGCTGCTCGTCACGTGGCAAGGCTACGAAATCGAGACGAGCGTGTTCCGCGCCGTCGTGATTTTCGCGGCGGTGATCGGCCTGCTGCTGTTCCTGTGGTCGCTCCTGAGCCAGATCTGGTCGAGCCCGGCCGCCGTCAGCCACTTCCTGCGCCGCCGCCGTCAGCGGCGCGGCCTCGACGCGCTGTCGAGCGGCATGATCGCGATCGGCGCCGGCGACCGCTCCATGGCGACGCGCTACGCGCTGCAGGCGCGCAAGTCGCTGCCCAACGAGCCGCTGACGCATCTGCTGCGCGCCCAGGCCGCCCAGTTGTCCGGCGACAAGGCGACCGCGCGGCGCATCTTCGAGGCGATGCTCGCCACGCCCGACACCGAGCAGCTCGGCTTGCGTGGCCTCTTCCTGGAGGCCGGCCGCGAGAACGAGGCGGAAGCGCAGCGCCAGTTCGCCGAGCGCGCGCTGAAGCTGAACCCCAAGCTCGCCTGGCCGGTGGAAGCGCTGTTCGAGCTGCAATGCAAGAGCGGCGACTGGGCCGGCGCGCTGCAGACGCTCGCGCTCGCGAAGCGTCATGGCCACATCGAGCGCCCCGTGGCAGACCGCCGCCGCGCCGTGCTGCTGGCCGCCCAGGCGCAGGCGCTGGAGGAGGACGATCCCGAGCGCGCGCTGACGCTGTCGCTCGAGGCGCATGGCCTCGCCCCGTCGCTCATTCCCGCGGCCGCCATCGCCGGCCGCCTGCTGGCGGCCAGAGGCAACACGCCCCGCGCCGCCAAGATCCTGCAGCGGACGTGGGCCAAGTCCCCGCATCCCGAGCTGGCGACGGCCTATGCCTATGCCCGCATCGGCGACAGCCCGCGCGATCGCTTGGACCGCGTGAAGCAGCTCTTTGCGTCGAACCCGCACTCGATCGAAAGCTCGATTGCGGTCGCGCTCGCCGCCATCGAGGCCCGCGACTATGACGAGGCGCGCCGCATCCTGCATCCGTTCACCGAGCAGGGGTTCACCCGCCGCATCGCCGCGCTCCTGGCCCGCATCGAGGCCGAGGACGGCGACAAGGGCCGCGCGCGCGAGTGGCTGGCCCGCGCCGTCACCGCCCCGCGCGACGCGGCCTGGATCGCCGACGGCGTCACGTCCGACCGCTGGGCGCCCGTTTCACCCGTCACGGGCGCGCTCGACGCGTTCGAGTGGCGCGTGCCCGTGGAGGAGTTCGAAGGCAGCGACGACCGCATCCTGGGCTCGGGTCTGACCGAGCTGATGGCCGCCCCGGAGCCCGACACCGTGATCGCCACGGCCGAGGACACCGTGACGGTCACGCCGGAACGGACGGAGCCGGCGAAACCCGCGCCCTCCCCCGCACCCCCCGAAGAGCCGGCAAAGCCGGTGGAGGTCGCCACGCCCGCGAAAGCGGAGGCGCCGCCCGCGGCCGCCCTCTCCGCGAACGTGTCCGCCAAACCGGAGCGCACGGAGCCTGCCGCGCGCGCCGGCAAGGACCGCACGGCGATCTTCACGTCCCCGCGTCCGCCCGACGATCCGGGCCTCGACGAGGACGGGGAGACCGACAAGGAGCCTCTGAGAGCGGCCGAGCGCGCCTGAGCGCGGCACGGCGGCGGACGAGAAGGGGATCTATTCCTTCAAGCTATCAAGAGCTTGAAGGGGTGGGCTATGGTGGCGACGAGGCAAGCCGTGCCTCGCGCCAAGCCCTGCTGCATTCGACCAAGGGGGAAGTTGTCGCCTCCTCCGCCTTTAGACCATAATGAACTCAGAACAATAACTGCTTCCGGGAGGACTACACGATGTCGGAGAAGGCGTACCCCGTCACGCCCGAATGGGCGAGCCGTGCGTGGCTCGACGACGCCAAGTACCAGGCGCTGTACGAGGAGTCGGTCAAGAACCCCGAAAAGTTCTGGGGCGAGAACGGGCTGCGGCTGGATTGGATCACGCCCTACACCAAGGTGAAGAACACCACGTTCGGCCCGGACGAGGTCTCGATCAAGTGGTTCGAGGACGGTGCCCTCAACGTCGCGGCGAACTGCATCGACCGCCATCTCGAAACGCGCGGCGACCAGATCGCGATCATCTGGGAGGGCGACGACCCGACCGAGGACAAGACGATCACCTACAAGCAGCTCCATGAGGAGGTCTGCAAGTTCGCGAACGTGCTGAAGGCGCACGGCGTCAAGAAGGGCGATCGCGTCACCATCTACCTGCCGATGATTCCGGAGGCCGCCTACGCCATGCTGGCGTCGGCCCGCATCGGCGCCATCCACTCGATCGTATTCGCCGGCTTCTCGCCCGACAGCCTCGCCGGCCGCATCGAGGACGCAGGCTCGACCTTCATCATCACGGCCGACGAGGGCCTCCGCGGCGGCAAGCCCGTCGCGCTCAAGAAGAACACCGACGAGGCGCTGAAGAAGTGCGCCAAGGGCACCGAGAAGGTGCTCGTCGTCCGCCGCACCGGCAACCCCATTCCGTGGACGCCGGGCCGTGACCTCTGGCTGCACGACGAGGTGGCGAAGGTCTCGGCCGATTGCCCGGTGGAGCCGGTGAACGCCGAGCATCCGCTGTTCATCCTCTACACCTCGGGCTCGACCGGCAAGCCGAAGGGCGTCGTGCACACGACGGGCGGCTATCTTCTCTACGCCGCGATGACGCATCAGTACGTCTTCGATTATCACCCCGGCGACATCTACTGGTGCACGGCCGACGTGGGCTGGGTGACCGGCCACAGCTACATCGTCTACGGCCCGCTCGCCAACGGCGGCACGACGCTGATGTTCGAGGGCGTGCCCACCTATCCGAATGCCGCGCGCTTCTGGAGCGTCGTCGACAAGTGGAAGGTCAACATCTTCTACACCGCGCCCACCGCGATCCGCTCGCTCATGGGCGCCGGCGACGACCTCGTGAAGGCCTCCGACCGCTCGTCGCTCCGCCTGCTCGGCAGCGTCGGCGAGCCCATCAACCCCGAAGCGTGGGAATGGTATTACCGCGTCGTCGGCGAGAGCCGCTGCCCGATCGTGGATACGTGGTGGCAGACGGAGACCGGCGGCATCCTCATAACGCCGCTGCCCGGCGCGACCACGCTGAAGCCCGGCTCGGCCACGCGCCCGTTCTTCGGCGTCCAGCCCTCGCTCGTCGACGACAAGGGCGCGACGATCGACGGCGCCGCCACCGGCAACCTCGTGATCCTCGATAGCTGGCCGGGCCAGGCCCGGACGCTCTACTGCGATCACGAGCGGTTCGTGCAGACCTACTTCAGCACCTATCCCGGCACCTACTTCACGGGTGACGGCTGCCGGCGCGACGAGGACGGCTACTACTGGATCACCGGCCGCGTCGACGACGTCATCAACGTCTCCGGCCACCGCATGGGCACGGCCGAGGTCGAAAGCGCGCTCGTCAGCCATCCCAAGGTCGCGGAGGCCGCCGTCGTCGGCTACCCGCACGACCTCAAGGGCCAGGGCATCTACTGCTACATCACGCTCAACGCCGGCGAGACGCCGTCGGACGAGCTGCGCAAGGAGCTGGTGCAGCACGTGCGCCGCGAGATCGGCCCCATCGCCTCGCCCGATGCCGTGCAGTTCGCGCCGGGCCTGCCGAAGACGCGCTCGGGCAAGATCATGCGCCGCATCCTGCGCAAGATCGCGGAGGACGAGTTCTCGAGCCTCGGCGATACGTCGACGCTCGCGGATCCCTCGGTGGTCGATGACCTGATCGAGAACCGTCAGAACCGCAAAGCGGGCTGACCGCCTCTCACCCAACGTCACGGCCGGGCATGACCCGCCCGGCTCTTGTAAAAAAGGCCGCCTTCCTCAACGGGAAAGCGGCCTTTTTTATTTGCACCGAATGGACCTCAGGCGAGCCCGCGCTTGCGCAATAGGCCGTCGATCTCGGGCGCGCGGCCGCGGAACGCGATGTACGCATCGAGCGCGTCCTGCCTGTTGCCGGCAGAGTAGATGTAGGTCTTGAGCTTGTTCGCCGTCTTGCGGTCGAAGATGTTGCCCGCCTCCTCGAACGCCGCAAAGGCGTCCGCATCCATGACCTCGGACCACAGGTAGCTGTAATAGCCCGCCGCATAGCCGCCGATGATGTGCTGGAAATGCGGGATGCGATGGCGCGGCACGATCTCCGCCGGCATGCCGATCTTCGCGAGCACCTCGCTTTCGAACGCGTCCACATCGAGGACCGACGTATCGGCGAGCGTGTGGAGCTCGAGGTCCAGCAGCGTGGAGGCCGTGTACTCCACCGTCTGGAAGCCCTGGTTGAACGTCCGCGCCGCCTCGAGCTGTTTCAGGATGCGGTCCGGAATCGGCTTGCCGGTCTTCTCGTGCAGCGCGAACTTCTTGAGCACCTCCGGCCGCGAGAGCCAGTGCTCGTAGAGCTGCGAGGGCAGCTCGACGAAATCGTGCAGCACGTTCGTCATGGCGAGCGACGGATAGGTGACGTCCGACAGAAGCCCGTGCAACCCGTGTCCCAGCTCGTGGAACAGCGTGCGCGCATCGTCGAACGACAGCAGCGTCGGCGTGCCGGGCGCCCCGCGCGGCACGCTCATCACGTTGACGACGATGGGGCGCACGCTGCCGCCGAGCTTGTGCTGGCCGCGGTACGACGACATCCACGCGCCCGAGCGCTTGGAGGGCCGCGCGATGTAGTCGCCGAAGAAGAGGCCCACGTGCTCGCCGCCCTTGGTCTTGACCTCCCAGGCCGTGACGTCGGGGTGATAGACGGGAATGTCGGGCCGCGGCTCGAACACGATCCCGAACAGCCGGCCCGCCGTGTCGAAGGCGGCCTTGAGCATGTTGTCGAGCGTGAGGTACGAGCGCACCTCCGCCTCGTCGAGCGCATAGCGCGCTTTCCGTTCCTTCTCGGCGTAATAGCGCCAGTCCCAGGCGGCGATCTTGAAGTTGCCGCCCTCGGCGCGGGCCTGCTTCTCCAAGGCGTCGCGTTCGAGGCGGGCGCTGCGCAGCGCCGCGGGCCACACCTTGTCGAGCAGCTTGCGCACCGCCTCCGGCGTCTTGGCCATCGTGTCGTCGAGCACGTAGGCCGCGTAGGTCTCATAGCCGAGCAGCCTTGCCAGCTCACTGCGCAGGCCCATCATGCGCACGACGATTGTGCGGTTGTCGGTCTTGCCGCCGTTCTCGCCGCGCTTGATCCAGGCTTTCCAGGCCTCCTCGCGCAGGTCGCGCCGGGAGGAGAACTGCAGGAACGGCTCGACGCTCGACCGCGCCAGCGTGATCGCGTAGCGGCCCGGCTGGCCCAGCTCCACCGCAGATTGAGCGGCGGCGGCGCGCAGCGAGGGCGGCAGGCCGTCGAGGTCGCGCGCGCCGTCGAGCATCATGTGCCACGACTGCTCGTCGGCGAGAACGTTCTGCACGAACGCCGTGCCGAGCGTCGCGAGCTCCATGTTGATCTCGGCGATGCGCTTGCGCGCCGTGGCGTCGAGCGCCGCGCCCGAGCGCACGAACCCCTTATAGGTCCGCTCGAGGAGCCGCAGCGCCTCCGCGTCGAGCCCGAGGTCGTTGCGCCGCTCGTAGAGGTCCTGGATGCGCAGGAAGAGCTTGCGGTTGAGGAACAGGGCGCTCTGATGCTTGGCGAGCTTGGGCGCGATGTCCCGCTCGATCGCCTGCAGGGCTGGGGTGGTGTCGGCGCTGGCCAGGTTGAAGAACACGTCCGCCACCTTCGTCAGCAGCGCGCCGCTCTTTTCGAGCGCGACGATGGTATTGGCGAAGGTCGGCTTTGCGTCGCGCCCGGCGATCTCCGCGATCTCGGCCTTGTGCGCCTTGAGCGCGGCGGCGAACGCGGGGCCGAAATGGCTCGGCTTGATCTGCGCGAACGGCGGCGACTTGAACGGCCCGCGCCATGGCTGAAGCAAGGGGTTCGTGGGCTTGCCGGATCCCTGAGCGTGCTCGCGTGCCTTGGCCATGCGTCGTCCTCTTCTCGTTGCCGCACGATCGATAGCCGATGGCGGACGCACGCGCAAAACAACAAAGAGCCGGCTGGGGGGAGCCGGCTCTTCGCTTTCGGGTACGAAGAAAGCAACATGGAGGGCATTGGCCCGCTCGTCAGTCCACCAAGGGCCGGACAGGGGGCTCGGGGTTCCGGTTCGAGACGGGCCGCCGAGCGGGATCAATGGAAGCAGCATGCACGCGAGTTTGGGCCGCCCTTGGGCCGCCGCGCGACGCCTTCGGGGCGGCACGAAGGAATTTGTGTGCTGAGGGGGACCCGTCGGTCCGGAAAAAAGTCGGCCCGGTCCAGGGAGTTTGGCCTCGGATGGGGGCTTGGGATTGATCCGAGACTGGGGATTGGACCGGGCCAGTCAGTGTCGTCATCGTAGAGGGCAATGGGGCGCGGCCAGGGACGCTTTGTGGCAGAGCCGTGAAAAGAGCGGAGGGACGACTTGAAAAATCCGCGATGCGGCGCAATCATCACAGGGCATCGTCAAGGAGGCGCGCTTTGAGCGAATCCGATCCCATACGATTTCGCCCGCGGGAAGCGGGCGGCACGCGCTCACAAACTTCCCTCTCCTCCGTCGTCTCCCATCCTGCGTTCGGTACGGCCAAGGTCGTCGCGTTCAATCGCGAGGAGCTGGACGCCATCCTGAACGTCTATGCCCGCAAGGTCGCCGCCGGCGAATGGCGCGACTACGCGCTCGAGATGGGTCGCGACAAGGCCGTCTTCGCCATCTTCCAGCGCGCGAGCGAATATCCGCTGTTCCGCGTCGAGAAGTGTCCGCTCCTGGCACGCCGCCAGGGGGCCTACAGCGTCGTGTTGCGCAGCGGCGCGGTGCTGAAGCGCGGCCACGACCTCGCCCGCGTGCTGGCGGCCTGCGAGAGCGTGAAGCTCACCGGGCGCTGAGCGTCGCACGGGAGCATAAGGGCTCACCCGAGCGGTCGAAACGGACACAAGAAGAGAGAGACACAAAAGAAAAGGCCCCGCCTCGCGGCAGGGCCTTCGTCGTTTCTGGGCGCTTCCGAATTACTCGCGGTCGCCGAGCAGCGACAGCAGGTTGACGAACAGACCCACGAAGTCCTGGTAGAGCGACAGCGCGCCGAAGATCGAAGCCTTGGCGGCGGCTTCTGCGTTACCGGCCACCTCGAAGTAGGTGTCCTTGATCCGCTGCGTGTCGTACGCCGTCAGGCCCGCGAACACCAGGACGCCGATCACGGAGATCGCGAACTGCATGGCCGACGACTGCATGAAGATGTTCACGACGCTGGCGATGATGACGCCGATCAGGCCCATGAACAGGAACGATCCCCAGCCGGAGATGTCCTTCTTCGTCGTGTAGCCCCAGAGGCTCAGCGCGGCGAAGGTGGCGGCCGTGATGAAGAACACGTTCGCGACCGACGAGCCGGTGAACACCAAGAGGATGGACGACAGCGACGCGCCAACGAGCGCGGCGTAGATCCAGAATGACGCCTGCGCGGCGCCGACGCTCATGGTGTTCGCCTTGAACGCGAAGAAGAAGACGAACGCGATCGGAGCGAGGAACAGAACCCAACGCAGCGGGGTGGTGTAGATCGCCTGACCGAACGCCGTCAGCGCCTTCGCGCCGGTCGGATCGGTGGTCACAGCCATCGAGAAGATGAGGTAAGCGACGATACCGGTGAGGGCGACACCCGCCGCCATGTAGTTATAGACGCCCAGCATGTATGAGCGCAGGCCCTCGTCGACGTCGGCGCGGCCGACCGTCGTAGCCTGCGTATATCTGCTGTCAAACTGTGCCATCGTGTTTCGAGTCCCCTTAAAGACTTCCAGCGCAAACCGAAATTTGCCCCAGCACATATCGGAAGACGCGGTCTCCCATTCAAGAGTGCATCGTTCCGCGCGCCGGGGCGGTTGCCAATTTATATAGGGCAATTCGGTCAGAATGTTAATGTTGCCGCCGCGGCAAATTCTTCGACAATACTGAGGTATGCTTACCGACGGCCGAGATGAGGTGCCGATTCTACCGCGCTTCGGGACCGGTCGTGAGGAACGCAGCAGGTAATTCTAGGCCGAGCGCAGGGCGGTCGTGGGTTTCGCCCGTAAAACGGCCCACGTTCCGGCCGCGCCGAACGCCAGCACCAGGCCGATGGCAACCGAAAGCGCGAGCAGCACGGCTTCGAGGCTGAAGCTGAACGGGATTTTCATGACCTCCTCGACGGCGATCCACGCCGCGATGGACCCGAGCCCGACCGCGAACAGCGCCGCGATCACCGCGAGCAGGAGATATTCGACCGCGTGCGAGACGATCACGCGCCGCCGCGTCGCCCCCAGCACCTTGAGCACGACTGCATCGAGGATGCGCCGCCGCTGCGCCGTGACGAGCGCGCCCGCCAGCACGAGCGCCCCCGCGATCAGCGTGACGGCGCCCGCCACCCGGATCGCCACCATGACCTTGGCCAGGATCGTCGTCACCGCGTTGAGCGCATCGCGCACGCGGATGACGGTGACGGACGGGAAGGCTTTTCCGATCGCGCGGCCCACCTGCGCTTCCGTCGCGACCGGCGTGCCGTCCGGCAGGCTGACGGTCGCGAGCAGGTTGTGCGGCGCGGCTTTCAGCGCGTTCGGCGAGAACACCATGACGAAGTTGAGCGTCAGGCTCTCCCACTTCACCTCGCGCAGGTTGGCGATCCGCGCCGTGAGATTGCGGCCGAGCACGTTGACGGTCACGAGGTCGCCGATCTTGAGGCCGAGATGGCCGGCAAGATCGCGCTCGAACGAGACCAGCGGCTCGCCGGCATAATCCGCCGGCCACCAATGGCCTTCGACCAGCGTCGAGCCTTCGGGCAGCGTATCGGAATAGGTGAGCCCGCGGTCGCCGTTGAGCACCCACTGGGCTTCCGGCGGCAGCTTGAACTCCTCGGCCTTCTGCCCCTTCATCTCGACCAGCCGGCCGCGCAGCATCGGCGCTTCGACCACGTGCGCGTCGGGCGCGGTGTCCGTGACGATGCGAATGAGCTCGGCCGCGTCCGCCTTGGGCACGTCGAGCAGGAAGTGGCTCGGCGCCTTCTCCGGGAGGCGGCTCGTCAGCTCGTTGACGAGGGAGGCATCCGCCAGCGCCACCGCGACCAGCAGCGACAGCCCCGACCCGAGCGAGATGACGACCGACCGCGTAAGCCCGCCGGGCGCGCCGAGGTTGCCGATGGCGAGCGCGAGCTCCGGCCAGCGCGGCCGCGGCGCACGCCGCGCGAGCAGCGTCACGAGGCTGCCGAGCCCGGTGAACACCAGGAACACGAGGATCAGCGCGCCGCAGAAATAGAGCGCGATCCGCACCGATTCGGCCATCGCCAGCACGAAGCCGAGCAAGAGCGCCGCGATGAGAACGGTGGCGGCGATGATCGGCGCACGCGGCCAGACGCGCGACGGCGCCACCTCGTCGCGGAAGAGCACGCTCGGCTTGATCAGCTCTGCCCGCCCGAGCGGCCAGAGCGTGAAGAGGAGCGCGACCAGAAGGCCGTAGAGCGCGCTGATGCCGAGGCTCAACGGCGACGTCGCGACCTCGGCCTGGATCGGAAGCTGATCGCCGTAGGCCGCGATCAGAACCCGCGGCGCGGAGACGCCGATCAGAAGCCCGATCGCGACGCCGATCAGCGTGATGACCAGCACCTGAATGAGAAAGATCCAGAGCACCGACCGGCTGGTCGCGCCGACCGCCTTCATGGTGGCGATGACGTTGCGGCGCCGGTCGATGAACGTCTGCACTGCGCTCGCGATGCCGACGCCGCCGACGAGCAGCGCGGCGAGGCCGAGGAACGTCAGGAACTGGCGCAGCCGGTCCAGCGTGCGGGTGACCTGCGGCGAGGGATTGCGCCGGTCGGCGACGACGAAGCCCGCCGATTGCAGCTCGGCCTTCGCCGCCGTGCTGAACGCGCCCACGTCCTGCAGGCTCGCCCCGCCCGCCTCGGGCAGCTTCAGCGCATAGCGCCAGCGCACCAGCGTGCCGGGCTGGACGAGCCCCGTCTTGTCGAGATCCTGAAGCGCCATGAACACGCGCGGCCCGTAGGTCAGGCGGTCCGCCACGGCATCGGGCTCGGTTTCGAGCGCCGCCCGCACGGTGAACACGCCCTCGCCGATCTTGAGCGTATCCCCGACCGCGAGACGGAGCTGGCTCAGCAGCACGGGATCCGCCACCACGCCGGGCTCGGCGCCGCCGAGCGCCTGCGCGAACGGCGTGCCCGACACCTCGACCGCGCCCGCCAGCGGATAGGCCGGATCGACGCTCTTGAGCTCGATGAGCGCCTGCTCGTTGCCGTCGAGCCGGCGTGCCATCGTCCTGAGCGTGGCCGCTTCGCTGACCGTGCCGCGCGCGTCGAACCAGGCGCGCTCCGCCTCGGTAGCGCGCGCGTGCATGCGGGAGAACGCGACGTCGCCGCCGAGAATGATCTGCCCCTGCCGCTCGAAGCCCGCGCGCAACGCGTCCGAGAGCGCACCGACCGTCGCGATCACCGCGACCCCGAGCGCGACGCAGGCCATGAAGATGTAAAACCCGCTGAGCCCCGAGCGCAGGTCGCGCAGCGCAATCGTGACGAGGCGGGACGTCGAGAGGCCGGGCCGTGTCGGGCCGGCGATGTCGGGCGCGGTGGCGGCCACGGTCATGCGGCCACCACGGCTTGCTCGTCCGAGACGATCCGCCCGTCCGCCATGCGGATCGTGCGTTCGCATTGCTTGGCGAGCCGCTCGTCGTGCGTGACGAGCACGAGCGTCGCGCCGCTTTGCTGCTTGAGGCCGAACAGGAGATCGACGACGGCGCGGCCCGTCTTGCCGTCGAGATTGCCCGTGGGCTCG
Source organism: uncultured Hyphomicrobium sp. (assembly GCA_964386545.1). Classification (GTDB taxonomy): domain Bacteria; phylum Pseudomonadota; class Alphaproteobacteria; order Rhizobiales; family Hyphomicrobiaceae; genus Hyphomicrobium_C. The sequence continues at coordinate 36,168 of CAYLSI010000011.1, read as the reverse complement.
TCCGCGAGGAGGAGCTTCGGCCGCGGCGCGAGCGCGCGCGCCAGCGCCACGCGCTGCTGCTCGCCGCCGGAAAGCTGCGCCGGAAAATGATCGAGCCGCGGCGCGAGGCCCACGTCCGAGAGCAGGGCCTGCGCCCGGCTCCGCGCCTCCGGCACGCCTGCGAATTCGAGCGGCAGCGCGGCGTTTTCGAGTGCCGTCATGGTCGGGATCAGGTGGAACGACTGGAACACGATGCCGATATCGGCGCCGCGCGCGAGCGCCAGCGCGTCCTCGCCGAGGGCATTGAAATCGCGGCCCGCAACGTGCACATGCCCTGAGGTCGCCCGTTCGAGGCCCGCGAGGATCATGAGCAGAGACGTTTTCCCCGACCCGGACGGCCCGACGATGGCCAGAGACTGGCCGCGCTCGACGTCGAGCGTAATCCCCTTCAAGATCTCGACGGGACCCGCCCGGCTTTCAAGCGTGAGGCGCACGTCGGCGAGGCGGATGATCGGATCGGACAAGAGGATGGGCTCCAGTTCGGGACGCGGGTCGACCCCGTGGGGATTGCGAGAGAAGAGGCTCAACCGAGTGTCGCGGGGTGGTGAGGCAAAAAAATGAAGGCAAAGCAACGCGCTTCCGCCCTCGCACGTCAAATGGTGCGCATGATGGCCGTCGTCAACCTTTGGCTGGCCGCGACGCTGGGTGTGGCAGCGGCGGCCGAGAGCCAGCGCCCGGTGCGCATCGTGGCGTTCGGCGACAGCTTGACCGCGGGTTACATGCTGAAGCCGTCCGAGGCGTTTCCGGTGCAGCTCGCGGCGGCGCTCGCCGCCAAAGGGGTCAAAGCCGAGATCCAGAATGCGGGCGTCTCGGGCGACACGACGGCCGCCGGACTCGAGCGGTTCGACTGGGCGATTCCCGACGGCACCGAGGCGGTCATCCTCGAGCTTGGCGCGAACGACGCGCTGCGCGGCATCGGGCCTGCCATCGCGCGCAAGAACCTCGATGAGATCCTGACGCGTCTCAAGGCGCGCAACATCGAGGTCCTGCTCGCCGGCATGGCCGCGCCGAAGAACTGGGGCAAGGCTTACGAGGACGAGTTTGCGACGATCTACACGGACCTCGCCGCCAAGCACGGCGTGCTGCTCTATCCGTTCTTCCTCGACGGCGTCGCGCTCGATGCCAAGCTCAACCTGCCCGACGGCCTGCATCCCACGGGCAAGGGCATCGGCGTGATCGTCGAGCGCATCCTGCCCAAGGTGGAGGAGCTGATCGCGCGCGTCGAGGCGCGTCGCGCCGCCGCCTCGAAGTCCTGAGCGATCGGAACCGCATTGGATTAGCCATGCTCCGCCTTTTCACAGCGATCGCGCTGCCGAACGCGCTGGCCGACGAGTTGGCCAGTTTCGCGACGCCCCTTGCGGGTGCGCGCTGGATCGAGCCCGAGGACATGCACCTGACGCTGCGCTTCGCGGGCGACATCGACAATGCGACGGCGTGCGAGTTCCACGCCGGCCTGTCCGCCATCGACGAGCCGGCGTTCAGCCTGCGCCTCGCCGGGTTCGGTGCGTTCGGCGGCCAGCAGCCGCGCACGCTCTGGGCCGGCGTGGAGGACAATCCCTGGCTCGACCAGCTCGCGCGCGCCAACGAGCGCGCGGCGCGCATGGCGGGGCTGAAGCCCGAGAAGCATGGGTTCAAGCCGCACGTCACGCTGGCGCGTCTCAAGGGAACGCGGCCCGAGGCGGTCGCCCGCGTGCTGGAGACGCTCGGCGCCTTCCGCAGCGCGCCGTTTTCCGTGGACCGCTTTTCGCTTTATTCGTCGCGGCCCAAGGTCGGCGGCGGTCCCTATGTGATCGAGGAGAGCTTCGCCCTGCGCGGCGGCGCCGACGACACGTACGCCTGGGCGCGCGACCCGCGCGAAAGCTGATCGGTTGAGAGGCCAAACTCCTCGTGGGTCGCGAGGTGCTCCGCGCTCTGCCCGAAGCGCGCCAGTCGGATCGCGGTTCTAGCGGCCGACGGTGGTGCGGACGTCCGAGACGCGGATCGGGCGCGCGGTCCCGCGCACGGCCGCAGCAGCGCGGATGGCGCGCTTCATGTCGGCCTGACGCACGGCGCGGACGTTGCGCCGGCCGGCATTGCGCACCTTGGCCCGCACGACAGGCGTGCGCGCGGCAGCCTTGTTGCGCGCCGCCGTCGTCTCGATCCGCTGGCGCGGACCTCCGGCGATGACTTCGGCGGCACGGCTCGCGACGAGATCGGCACCCGTGCGGGCCCGCGTCTTGCGCGCGGTCTCGGCCACGGCGAACGCCAGCTTGCGTCGTTGCGGCTCGGCGGAAAGATCTCCGGCTTTGACGGCAGCCTCGGTGGCGTAGAGGCGGTGCCGCTCCGCGGCCGCTTCCGTCCACGGATTGGCCGTGCAGGTGCAGGAGGCGTCGTAGGAGACGCGATGCTTGAAGGCTGTTGCGAGCGAGGTGTAGGGCTTGCCGTCGAGGCTGGTCATCGTTTCGGGCGCGCCGTCGGCGTTCTTGTAGACGAACAGCATCGCGGGCGACGAGCAGCTCGACTGGCACGTCGCCTCGTCGCGCGCGAACTCGCCCGGGACGGCCGCGGCGCTGACGGGGAAATAATATCCGTCGCAAAGGCGGACGCAGAGCGTGCGATAGCCGGAGGCGAGGTCGCGCATCTTCGGCCGCTTCGAGGCCACCTGATGCGGCTTGCGCTTGGGCGTCTTCTGGGAGGCGAGCTGGACCTTGGCCTTCTTGCGCCGGCCCCCCTCTTCGGGACGATCGTACGTGCCGGAAACGACGTCCGACAGGCTCATGCCCGATCCGAGAACGTCGGACTCTGCGCCCGGGCTTGCGGCGGGCTCTTTGAAGTAATCGAAGGCCGCAAAGCACGCGATGGCGGCGAGCAAGAGCAGGCGGAGACGCACGGCACGCAATCCTTAACGATAAAAAATAGCCGGCCTGCACCGCGATTACTGCAGGTCGTCTACCGATTTAAAGGATAGCGACGCCGCCCGCAAACACATCTTTTACCGTATGTTGAACGGTCGGGTTGATGCGCCGTATTCGGAGGGTCGTGGCCTGCTGGTGCAGTCGTCGCGCGTCCTAAACCTCCGCGTCCTAAAAAAGGGCGACCGATCAAAAAGCTGGAGCGTGCGATCCCAACGGATCGCAAAACGCTCTATGAGTGGCCATCGACGTCGTGGCCGGGGGAGGGATAGCCGTGCAGGATGCTCTGAACGCAGGGTCCGAGGTGCGCGAGGCCGCGCCGCGCAGCGCCCTCGTCTCCTGGGTTTTGTTCGATTGGGCCGCCCAGCCCTACTACACCCTCGTGCTGACGTTCCTGTTCGCGCCCTACTTCGCCAATGTCGTCGCCACGTCCCCGGCGCAGGGCCAGGCGCTCTGGGGCTATGCCGCCGCCGTGGCCGGAATTTTGATCGCCATCGGCAGCCCCTTCCTCGGCGCCATGGCCGACGGTGGCGGACGGCGCAAACCGTGGATCGCCCTGTTCTCCATCGTCTTCGTGGCGGGTCTCGCCACGCTCTGGCTGGCAAAGCCCGGCGCGGACAGCTCGACCGTGCTGCTCGTGCTCGCGGCGTTCGTCGCGGCGACCGCCATGGCCGAGTTCACGACCGTGTTTACCAACGCGATGATGCCGACCCTCGTGCCGCATCATCAGCTCGGCCGCCTCTCGGGGACGGCCTGGGCGGTCGGCTACGCCGGCGGCCTCGTGAGCCTCGCCGTCATGGCCGGGCTGATCGTGGCGGATCCGTCGTCGGGCCGCACCATGCTGGGGCTGGATCCGCTGTTGGCGCTCGACACGCTGGAGCGCGAGGGCGACCGCCTCGTCGGTCCGTTCGCGGCCGTCTGGTACGCGCTCTTCATGATCCCGTTCTTCCTGTTCGTGCCGGACAAGCCGCGCGGCGCGGGGCATGGCGCGGCGCGGCCCGCGCTCGCCGAGCTCTGGTCCACCATCAAGGCGCTGCCAGCCGATCGCGACATGCTCTACTTCCTCGCCGCCCGCATGCTCTATTCGGACGGCCTCGCGGCCATCTTCGCCTTCGGCGGCATCTATGGCGCGGCCGTGTTCGCCTGGGGCGCGCTGGAGCTGGGCCTTTTCGGCATCGTGCTGACGTTCGCCGGCATCTTTGGCGCGCTGATCGGCGGCGTGCTGGACGATCGGGTGGGATCGAAGAAGGTCATCATCGTCTCGCTCGTGCTGCTGCTGATCGGCGCGTTCGGCATCCTCTCCGTCGATCCGAACCACGTGCTCTACGTGACGGAGGTCGTGCCGAAGGCATTCGCGTCGGCGCCGTTCTCGTCGGCGGGCGAGCAGGTGTTCCTGGCGTTCGCCGTGCTGGTCGGCCTCGTCGCCGCCCCCGTGCAGGCGGCGAGCCGCGCCCTCCTCGCGCGCCTCGCACCCCCTGAGAAGATGACGCAATATTTCGGCCTCTTCGCCTTCTCCGGAAAGGTCACCGCGTTCATGGCGCCGCTGCTCGTGGCCGCGGTCACGCAGGCGACGGGCGACCAGCGCATGGGCATGGCGTCGATCGCGGTGTTCCTGATCGCGGGGTTCGTGCTGATGCTGAAGGTGCGCGCACCCGCACCCGGCGTACGCTGAGGCGTGCGCGCTGAAGCGTATGCGCTGACCTATTCCGCCGCCACAGCGTGAGGCCGCGATGGCGTGGCCCCGCGGACTTGCGGCTCGAAGCTCGCCGCCGTGGCCATGTCCCACGCGGCCACGAACCGCGGATCGCTGGTGCCGAGCAGAAGCTCGCCGGTCCTCAGCGGGCGATAGAGCTCCGCAAACGTCACGACGCGGTCCGGCGCCGCCCGGTGCATGAAATGGTGCGGCTGGAGATCGCGCGGATGGTCGAGCCCGGCTGCGGCCACCAGCTCGCCGAGCGCCTTCACGGTCTCCTTGTGGAACTGCGCCACGCGCTCGGCCTTGCTCGGAACGTCGATCGCGCGCTGGCGCAACGGGTCCTGCGTGGCGACGCCCGTCGGGCAGCGGTCCGTATGGCACTGCTGCGCCTGGATGCAGCCCACCGCGAACATGAAGCCGCGCGCCGCGTTGCACCAGTCCGCGCCGAGCGCCATGATGCGCGCCATGTCGAACGCTGTCGTGATCTTGCCCGAGGCGCCGATCTTGATGCGGTCGCGCAGGTTGGCGCCCACGAGCGCCGCATGCACGAACGCGAGGCCGTCGCGTAATGGCATGCCCATGTGATCCATGAACTCGAGCGGGGCCGCGCCCGTGCCGCCTTCCTTGCCGTCGACGACGATGAAATCCGGCGTGACGCCCGTTTCCAGCATCGCCTTGACGACGGCCAGGAACTCCCACGGATGGCCGATGCAGAGCTTGATCCCGACCGGCTTGCCGCGCGACAGCAGCCGCAGCTCGGCGATGAACGCCATCAGTTCGAGCGGCGTCGAAAAGGCGGGATGGCGCGCCGGCGAGATGCAATCGCGCCCGGCTTCGATGCCGCGGATGCGCGCGACCTCCTCCGTCACCTTCGCCGCCGGCAGCACGCCGCCATGGCCGGGCTTGGCCCCTTGCGACAGCTTGAGCTCGATCATCTTGACCTGCGGGTTCGCCGAGATCTCCGCGAACTTCTCCGGCGAGAACGAGCCGTCCGGGTTGCGGCAGGCGAAATAGCCGGAGCCGATCTGCAGGATGATGTCGCCGCCGTGCTCCTGGTGATAGGGCGAGAAGCCCCCTTCGCCGGTGTCGTGCGCAAAGCCGCCGAGCTTCGCGCCTTTGTTCAGGGAGCGAATGGCGTTGGCCGAGAGCGAGCCGTAGCTCATGGCCGAGATGTTGAAGACGGATGCGGAATAGGGCTGCGCGCAGGACGGCCCGCCGATCATGATGCGGAAGGGATCGCCCGCCGCGCGCTTCGGCGCCATCGAGTGATGCAGCCACTCGTACCGACTCTCGTAGACGTCGTACATCGTGCCGAAGGGACGCTTGTCGAGCTCCTTCTTGGCGCGCTGGTAGACGATCGCACGCTTGTCGCGCGGAAACGGCATGCCGTCCGTGTCCGCTTCGAAGAAGTACTGGCGCATCTCGGGACGGATGTTCTCGAGGATGAAGCGCAGGTGCGCCGCGATCGGATAGTTGCGCAGGATCGCGTGCTTCGTCTGCGTGACGTCGCGCAGCCCGATGAGCGCGAACCCGGCGAGGAGGCAAAGCAGCGGCGCCGTCACCGCATTGAGGCTGGCGAAGCCGCAAAGCAGCATCAGCCCGAGCCCTGCCGTGCCGGCGAGGGAAGCCGTTAACAGAAAGTAACGGGGCAGGAGGGCCAGTCGCAGAATAGGCATGAGAAAAGACCCCCCTTCGGGTCGCGCAGCACCGCGTTTGCGCCAATTCTACGCAGAATGATTGTACGAAACGTTTGACGTCGGGCCTGCGAGCGGGATTTCTGCTGCGGCCGGCCGGTTTCAGGCTCCAGCCGCCGGCGGCACCGGATCGCCGCGGCGCGCCACCATGAACCAGCTCGGCCCGGTCAGCGGATCGTTCCACACCCGCTGCCAGCGGAATCCGGCCTTCTCGTAGGCCCGCACGGCGCGCTCGTTCTTGATCGACGGGAACACGCACACCGCCACCGCCAGCGTCGTCGCGAACACCTCCTCGCGCAGCTTCGCCAGCGCCACATGCCCGACGCCGCGCCCGCGATGCTCTTCCGAGGCGATGAAGAGGTCGAGATCCCAGGTGCCGGGCTCGAGGTCGTCGGGCAGGCTTTCGCCCCAGAGCGACGCGTCGACCGCGTGCGCATAGCCCACCGGCTGGCCGTCCGCTTCGATGATGCGGCAGATGGCGTGATCCGAGGCCAGCGCCAGATTGACCTCGGCTTCCGTAGCCGTCGCCGGACCCCACCACTCCTGGATGTCGGCGCGGCGCAGCCAGCCGCGGATGAGGTCGAAGTCCGTCCGCGTCGCGGGCCTCAGCACGATATGGCCCGGCGCCTGCATCAGTGCCGGAAGTGGCGCATGCCGGTCAGCACCATCGCCAGGCCCTTCTCGTCCGCGGCGCGGATGACGTCCTCGTCGCGCACGGAGCCGCCCGGCTGGATCACGGCCGTGGCGCCGGCTTGCGCCGCGGCCAGGAGGCCGTCCGGGAACGGGAAGAATGCGTCGGACGCCACCGCCGACCCCGCCACGTCGAGACCCGCCATCTCCGCCTTGATCGCGGCGATCCGTGACGAGTTCACGCGGCTCATCTGTCCGGCGCCGATGCCGACGGTCGCGCCGTCCTTGGCGTAGACGATGGCGTTGGACTTCACGAACTTCGCGACCGTCCAGGCGAACAGCAGGTCTTCCATCTCCTGCTCTGTGGGTTTGCGCTCGGTCACGACCTCGAGGCGCTCGTAGAACGCGAGGTCCGCGTCCTGCGCGAGCAGCCCCCCCGCGACGGACTTGATGTCGATGCGCGGCGCGGGCGATTGCGGCCACGCCCCGGTTTCGAGCAGGCGCACGTTCTTCTTGGCGGAGATCGCGAGCTTGGCCTCCTCGCTCACGGAGGGCGCGAGGATCACTTCGACGAACTGGCGCTCGACGATGGCGGCGGCCGTCGCCGCGTCGAGCTCGCGGTTGAACGCGATGATGCCGCCGAACGCGGATTCGGGGTCCGTGCGATAGGCGCGGTCGTAAGCAGCGAGCAGAGAGTCGGACTGCGCGACGCCGCACGGATTGGCGTGCTTGACGATCACGCACGCCGGCGCGCCGGAGAAGGCTTTCACGCATTCGAGCGCCGCATCGCTATCGGCGACGTTGTTGTAGGACAGCTCCTTGCCGAGGAGCTGTTGTGCGCCCGAGACGGTGCCGGGCTGCACTGGGTTCGCCACGTAGAACGCGCCGCGCTGATGCGGGTTCTCGCCATACCGCATGTCGATCGACTTGCGGTACTGTGCGGAGAACGTCGGCGGGAACGGCGAGACGTCGCCGTCACCGGCTTCGGCCACGGCGCCCAGCCAGTTGCTGATCGCGCCGTCGTAGGCGGCGGTGCGCGCATACGCCTTTGCGGCCATGCGCTTGCGGAACGCGGGCGTGGTGCGCCCGTTGTGCTCGGCCATTTCCTTGAGCAGCGCGTCGTAGTCGGCCGCGTCCACGATGACCGTCACCGATGCGTGGTTCTTCGCCGCCGCGCGGATCATCGCCGGCCCGCCGATGTCGATGTTCTCGACGCAGTCGTCGAACGAGGCACCCCGCGCCAGCGTCTCCTCGAACGGGTAGAGGTTGACGACGAGCAGATCGATGGCGCCGATCTTGTGTTTCTCCGCCGCCGCGATGTGCTCTTCGTTGCCACGCACCGCCAAAAGCCCGCCATGGATCTTCGGGTGCAGCGTCTTCACGCGCCCGTCGAACACCTCCGGGAAGCCTGTCACCTCCGCTACGTCCGTCACGGCGAACCCCGAGCCCTTGAGCTTGGCCGAGGTGCCTCCGGTCGAGATCAACGACACGTTCCACTCCGCGAGAGCTTGCGCCAGCCGATCGAGGCCGGACTTGTCCGAAAGCGAGAGCAGCGCGCGGCGAATGCGGGGATTCGGATCTTTCATAGGAGGTCAATGCGTCCTTTGGTTTCTCAAGTCTGCGCTTCGAGCACCCAACGCACCTCGGCTTCGCCGACAGTTGCGCCGCGCGCGACGATCTGAAGAGCCCGGCGCGGCCCGGCCGAGTCGGCGAAGTAGGTGCTTTCCTCGATCGTGAGCCGCGCGCCTTCGAGGCTGAACCACCACGTGGCGCCGCTGGCAAGCGTAATCACCGCCAGATTGGGGTTTTCCCCTCTCCGGCAGCGCAGTGTCGGATGCAGGTGGAAATGAATGGCGTACGGGATGTCCTGGCGCAGCCGCATCGCCTCCTGCTTGCCGGACAGCCGGTCGATGCCGAGCAGCCGCCGCCCCGACTGGCTGAGCGCGAGCGTGCGGTGATGCAGCAGCCCGAACCGCTTGAGATAGCCGTCGTGGTGGCATTTCACCTCCACGCAGTCGCCGAGGTCGTGGAGGCTGGATTGCACGTCGTCCGGATGGCGGATCGGCAAGCCCCCGACGAGGTCTTCGAGCGTCTTGTGGCGGATCAGCTTCGAGGACGACTTCTCGCCGAGGCAGAGCGTGTTGTGGCTGGCGGTCGCCCGTGAGGCGGGCCGCCACTCGACGTTGCCCGGGCTCGGCGCGCCGCCGTTGACGAGCATCAGCTCGGTCCCGGTGCTGAACTCGAACGAGAGGCAGCCGGCGTGCGCCTCGGCGGCCGCGTCCAGCGGTGGCGGCGGGCCGACGTCCATGATGAGGATGGACGTGCCGCGTTCGAGGCGCAGATACTTGGATGCATGCGCGGCGTGCGGCACCCGGCCCGGGTCGTCGTCGTAGACGAGCACGGTGGCGAGGCCTGCTGGTGCTGCGACGCCCATGCCGTTGAAGCGCGCGAGCATGCCGTCGCCGAGCCGCATGTATTTCAGCATGCCCAGCATGGATTTCATGGCGGAGGCGAACTCGGGCGGTGCGGCGCGGCTGCGCGCGGCGAAGCATTGGCTCAACGGCAGGAGATCCAGAATGAGTTCGACCAGAACCTCGGGGTTGCGGCTGATATGACCGCCGTCCGGCAGGATCTGCCGGCGCAGCTCCTGCACGAACAGCTTCTCCGTTTCCGGCACCTGGCCCTCGTGGCCGGAGATGCAGAGCTGCGCCAGCAGCAGCGTCAGCAGCGCGAGCAGCCGCGGATACCCGCTCGGACTGTTGCGCCAGCTTGCCGCCAGGCGCACGAGCTGGATACCGAGACTTTCGGTCAGAAGCTCGTAGGTCTCGGCGTCCGCGTCCTCCAGTAACAGCCCGGAGTGCGAGATCCACGAGATGAGCCGCCGGCCGATGACATGCGGCTCCCACGGGATGCCCGAGCCGCCGCGATACCGCAGCGCCCATTCCGATGCGAGCAGGCGCGCGATCTCGCGCCCCTCCGGCCGCCCCGCCGCCGTCATGTGGCGCAGCCATCCGAAGCCGTGCATTTCGCGCGCCCAGGCATCGCTCGGCGGCTTGATGTCGAATGGCGAGATCTCATCGGCATGCGCCACGGCACCCGCGAGGCCGAACTGGCCGATCTCGACCTCGTTGAGGAAGCTCGGGTCCGCGGTCCTGAGGTCCTGCGGCACGATCAGGAGCTGCTCGGCCGCCGTCGCGCCGAATTGCCAGCGGAACGGCGGCGCGCTGAGCATGGAGGACACGGCTCCGCGCCTCAGCCGGTCGACGGCGAGTTGCGCAATCCGGATTCGCTCAGACAGCTTGAGCCGCGCCATCCGCCTCCTCATCCCCCGGCACGGGCCGGATGGTAGCACGCCGGCTTGTGGCCTCAATCGGGTGCGAGGGCGTTCCCGGTTGATACCCTGGGACAAATTCGTCGCGTCAGGCCGCACCCTTACGGAGCCGGGCTGCGAAGAAGCCGTCGAGGCCGGCCATCCCGTCGTCCGCATTCGGAAGATGGCAGGGCAGCGTGCGCAGCTCCCCCTGCGGCGTGAGCCAGTCGGCGGCGATCCCGGATTCCCCCGCCGCGATGGGGTCGCGCGCGAACGCCGGATGCTCCCGGAGGAACGTCGCGACCACGGCCTCGCCCTCCTCGGGTTCGAGCGAGCACGTGCAGTAGACGAGGAGCCCGCCCGGCCGCACGAGGTCGGCCGCCCGGTCGAGCAAGGCGCGCTGCAGGCGGACGCGGTCGCCCGTGCTTTCCTTGCGCTTGAGATGCAGGATGTCGGGATGGCGGCGCAGGGTGCCGGTGGCGCTGCACGGCGCATCGATCAGCACGGCATCGAATGCGCGCCCCGGATCCCAGGATATCGCGTCGGCCTCGACCACATCGGCGGCGAGCTTGAGACGGGTGAGGTTGTCCTTGAGCCGCGCGAGGCGCGGGCCCGATTGATCCACGGCCGTGACGCGCGCGCCCGCCGCGGCCAGCTCCGCCGTCTTGCCGCCGGGCGCCGCGCAGAGATCCGCAACGTCCTTGCCCGCCACGTCGCCCAGGAGCCGCGCCGGAAGTGCCGCGGCGGCATCCTGCACCCACCACGCGCCATCGTCGTAGCCGGCCAGCTCCTCGATGCGCCCCGCGTGTGCGATCCGCACCGAGCCCGTCGGCAGCACGAGGCCGCCGAGCCGCTCGGCCCACGCGGCTGCATCGGCCTTGACCGAGAGATCGAGCGCCGGCTCCGTGAGCGAGGCAGCCGCGATCGCGCGTGCGGTCTCCGAACCATAAGCAGATGTCCAGCGCTCCATCAGGTGCGCGGGAACGTTCGCCGTCACGGGATCGAGGCCCGCGAGCATGTCGCGCCCGGTCGTCGAGACGCGCCGCAGGACGGCATTGGCGAGCTTCGAGAAGCGTTGCGCCTTCTTGTCCGCGCGGCACTGATCGACGGCGAGGCTGATTGCGGCATGCGGCGGCGTATCGAGGCAGAGAAGCTGCGCCGCCGCTGCGAGCAGGATCGCGGGCGCGCGTCCGGCATCCTTGGGCAGGGGGCGTTCGAGAAAGCTCGCGATCACCGCGTCGAGCTCGCCCTTGCGGCGCAGCGCCGTCAGCGCCACCAGGCGGGCGAACGCGCGGTCACGCGGCGCGAGCCCCGAGGCCCGCTCGCTCGCCGCGTCGAACGCGCTGTCGAGCGGCCGGCCGCGGTCGAGCACCGCGCTCAGAATATCGACGGCGAGGTCGCGGGCCGCGAGCCCGGAAGGCGGGGCGCGCGGCGTGCGCGGGCGGCGCGGAGGAGGCATCGGAGAGACTTTCACGTGAAAGGGAAACGCGTGAGGCTCCCAAGTCGTGCGAGGAGCCGCGCGTCTCCCTTGGCGCTCCGGCGCGCGGCCGTCAAGCGCCGGCAGCCCGCGCGCTTAACCCCCCGCGCGCCTAACCCCATGGGCCGCTGGACGGGCGGTCGTCGCGGCGCGACGGGCCACGCGACCAGGGGCCCGCGTCTGCGGAAGGCCCGCCGAGATCGATGCCGCTCTGCTGCATCTCGCGCGCAAGCTCCTCGAGCGCCGCGATGCGGTTCTCGGTGTTGGGGTGGGTCGAGAACAGATTGTCCATGCCCTGCCCGGTCAGCGGGTTGATGATGAACATGTGCGCCGCAGCCGGAATCTGCTCCGCCTCCTCGTTGGGAATGCGCTTGGCCGCATTGTGGATCTTGACGAGCGCCGACGAGAGCCAGCGCGGGTTGCCGCAGATCAGCGCGCCCATGCGGTCGGCCTGATATTCGCGCGAGCGGCTGATCGCCATCTGCACGAGCATGGCCGCGAACGGCGCGACGAGCATCGCGAGCAGGGCGCCGATCATGCCGATGCCGCCGCCGCGGTCGTCGCGGTGGCCACCGCCGAACAGCATGCCGAACTGGAGATACTGCGCGAGCATCGAGATCGCGCCGCCGATGGTCGCGGCGACCGTCATCGTCAGCGTGTCGCGGTTCTTGATGTGCGCGAGCTCGTGCGCGATGACGCCCGCGAACTCCTCGCGCGAGAGCTGCTCCATGAGGCCCGTGGTCGCCGCGACGGCCGCGCGCGCGGGGCTGCGCCCGGTCGCGAACGCGTTCGGCTGCGGGTTCTGCATGACGTAGACGCGCGGCATCGGCAGCTCCGCGCGCCGCGCCAGGTCGCGCACGAGGCCGTAGTATTCGGGCGCCGTCCGCTCGTCGACCTCCTGGGCGCCGAACATCTTGAGCACCATCTTGTCGGAGTTCCAAAGGCTGAACAGGTTCATGCCCAAGGCGACGACGAATGCGATCACCATGCCCTGCTGGCCGCCCACGGCCGCGCCCATAGCCACGAAAATCGCGGTCAGGGCTGCAAGCAGAAGCGCGGTCTTGGCGTAGTTCATCGGCATGCCGGAAAATCTCCTCAAAACAACGGCTCCGGCGCCGGACCAATCAGCCGCGCCCTTGCCGTACCGACAGAGCTATATAGTAAGGCGATGCAACGACGACCAGCATCCGGAGGGGAGGTTTTCTCGCGTCATGGCTGAGCCGAAGTCCGATCAGACCCCCGATAGGGGCAGCGCCGCGCCCTCCGCGGTCCTTGAGAAGCGTCCGCTGACCCCGGCGGCGGAGCGCGCACTCGCGGAAGCCGCGGAGCGCCGCGCCAAGGCCGATGCCGCCGCCGCGGAGCCACGCGCCGAGCTGGGCGGCCGCGAAGGGCCTGAGCCGACGCGATACGGCGATTGGGAAAAGGGCGGCATCGTCAGCGATTTCTGAGAGCCGGATGTCCCACAACGGGATGGGCCTGTCCCTGCGCTGACGCGGGGCAGCAGCGTCGCGCCTGCGCGACCCGGCCTGCGCCGGGCGGAGGCGCCTGCTAGCGCCATGATCCGCCTTTGTTTTTTGACGTCATCAAGACTTTGTTTACGCGGTTCGCCAGTCGCGCCGAGGTGCGGGCCGCGGGCGCCCGCCTGGGCATCCGGGTTGCAGAGGGAGGGGTCGAGCAGATCATCCGGATCAAAGTGAGACCCCCGCCATGCAGACCCAGGCCCGTACCCCAACCTTCGCGTCCGACGAGCAGGGCAGCGTCACGCTGATCTTCGCCCTCGTGCTGACGGTGCTGGTGATGGCGGCCGGCGTCGGCCTCGACTATGCGCGCGTCCTGCACGCCCGCTTCGCCGTCGCGGCGGCAGCGGACGCAGCCGCCCTCGCGGCGGGCCGGGCGCTCGGCGAAGGCACCCGGTCCAACGGCGAGATCACGGAGCTGGCCGAGGCGTTCTTCCGCGCCAACCTGCCCGATCAGCGGGGCTTCGGCGACGTGGACGCGATCGGCGTCGCCATCGACCGCGACGCAGGCAAGGTCAAGGTGGACGTTTCGGTCCGGGTGCCGATGACGCTGACGCGCATTGCCGGCTTCGAAAACATCGACGTGCCCGTCATGGCCGAGACGACGGCCGGCCAGCGCGAGATCGAGCTCGCCATGGTGCTGGACGTCACCGGCTCCATGGGATCCCCGGCCTCCAAGATCGCCGACCTCCGCGATGCCGCCACCAAGGTGGTGGAGCAGCTTCTGCCGGACGACGGCCGCCCGAGCCGCGTTCGCGTCGCGCTCGCGCCCTATGCCGCGAGCGTCAATGCGGGCGGCTACTTCACGGCCGTCACCGGCCAGCGCAGCGGCACGGGCTGCGTCGTCGAGCGCTCGGGCGGCGCACGCTTCGACGAGGACGCGCCGAGCTCGAGCACCTATCTCGGCTATAACCGCAACGCCCCCTGTCCCTCGGCCACGGTTCAGCCGCTGACCTCGGACCGCAACACGCTCACGCGTCAGATCGGCCGCATGCGGGCGAGCGGCCAGACCGCCGGCCATATCGGCACGGCCTGGGGCTGGTATCTCGTCTCGCCGCTGTGGCAGGGCATCTGGCCATCCGACAGCCGGCCCGCGAGCTACAACCCCGACAAGGTGACGAAGGCCGTACTGCTGATGACGGACGGCGAGTTCAACACCGAGTACGTGGCCGCCAACGGCTCGTCGTCGGCGCAGGCGCGTGCGCTCTGCCGCAACATGAAAAACGAGGATGTGATCGTCTACACCGTGGGCTTCATGGCGAACAGCACGGCCGAGCGGCTACTCAAGGACTGCGCATCCTCGCCCCTGCACTATTTCCCCGCCTCCGACGGCGAGGCGCTGAAGCGCGCATTCTCGCTGATCGCCCAGAGCCTGTCGGACCTCCATCTGTCGCAATGATCCGCTGGCCGAGCATGGCGGCCGGGAGCGATCGCCCGAGAACCTGAAGCCCCATGACCGAGAGGATGCGATCCGATTCCATCGGATCGAGAAACGCTCTAGTGTCGCGCCGGGGAGCGAGAGCGCGCCTGCCGGTCCCGGACTGGCGGGCCAATCGTTGCGGGGGACAGGGGCATGCGCAAGAAGCCACGGCGGATCTTTTCCAAGCTGCTTTTGATCGTGCTGACCCTCGTCGCCGTCTGCGGCGCGTTCTGGTTCGGCCTCGTGCCGCAGCGCTGGAGCCCCCTGAGCCCGATCTCGCTCGAAAAGCCGCCCGGCCTGTTCGTCGACTTCAAGCTCTCCGCGCTTCGCTTCGACGCGCCGTTGTGTCAGTCGGTCCTGAAGGACCCGCACATCGACGCGACGGCGATCCCGGACCGTCCCATGAAGAACGGCTGCGGCTGGACCAATGCCGTGCGCTTCACCCGCACCGGCGGCGCGTCGATCGGCGTCGAGCCGCTGACCTGCGAGATGGCCGCCGCCCTCACGCTCTGGGTGGAGCACGAGGTGCAGCCGCTTGCCCGCGAGATGTTCGGCCAGGGCGTGAAGACGCTCGGCGACATGGGCACCTACGATTGCCGCAACATCGTCGGCAATCCGTTCTGGAAGGGTGTGCGCAGCCAGCATGCGACGGCCAACGCCCTCGACATCTCGGGTTTCACGCTCGAGGACGGCAAGCAGATTTCCGTGCTGCGCGATTGGAAAGGCAATGACGCCGAAGCGCGCTTCCTGCGCGAAGCGCACCGGCGCGCCTGCAAGTATTTCCGCGTGTCGCTGGGGCCCGAGTTCAACGCCGCCCACGCCAACCACTTCCACTTCGACCGCGGCCTGATGTGGACGTGCAAGTAGCGCGCGAGGCTTGCGAGCCCGCCGCACGTAAAACTCGCTAATCGCCGAGGCGCGCCGCCCCGATGATCGGGCCCGTCTCGGCCTCCTGGACCAGCACCACGAGGTCCTCGGTCTCGGGCCGCATGATCGCCGCGCGCGCGAGCCGGATGGTGGTCGGCCGCCCGTTCCAGACCCCCACCGGCGTCAGCTCGCGCACGACGTTGTAGTAGGTCAGCGTCTTGCCCTTGTTCTCGCCGGCCTTGACCGGGACGCTGATGGATTTCTGTACGACCGCGAGCCAGATGGTGGCGTCCTTGGGATTTTCGTCGCGCGCCGCCGCGCCCGCCTCGATGATGATGCTCGCGCCGTAGTGCCAGAAGTGCACGGGCACGCGGCTGACGGAGAGCGCCGTCTCGGTGGCGTTCATGGCGCGGTCGATTTCGGATGCGCTCGACCCCAGCACCTCGGACGCGCCGTTGACGACGGCCTGCGGCGTGTAGACCGTGCCGATCCCGAAGCGGGCGGCATAGGCGCGCTGGCGCTCGACGTTGCGCGCACCCGCGAGCGTATCCTTCCAGCCGAGGTAATCCCAATAGTCGACCGGCAGCGTCAGGCCCACGACGTTGCGGCTGTCGAGATAGGTCTTGAGCAGCGCATCCGCGGCCGGGCAGTCCGAGCACCCCTGGCTCGTGAACAGCTCGATCACCGCGGTCGGCGGTCCGGGCCGCACGGTCGCGGGCGTGTGCGCGTCCGGCGCCGGCAGGTCCTGCGCAGGCGCGGCCGTCGCGAAGAGGCCTGCAACCACGAAACCCGCAGCAGCCAGGAGACCGCGCAGGCGCAGGGCCGCCGGTCTCGCCGGCCAAGTCAGAGCCGCCGGCTCCGCCGGCAAAGTCAAAGCTTGTGCGCGCTTGGTCATCCAGCCGCCCGATCTACCCGCAAGACACATAGGGTCAGACTGGCGGCTGGTCCAGTCTGACCCTGCACGGCCCTGTCAGGCCGCGAGATTGCGCAGCACATACTGAAGGATGCCGCCGTTCCGGAAGTATTCGACCTCGTCCAGGGTGTCGATCCGGCAGATCAGCGGCACCTTGAGCAGGCTTCCGTCCGCCCGGGTGATCTCCGCTTCCACGATCTGGCGCGGCCGCAGCGACGGCAGCCCGCGCAGCGTGACCTTCTCGCTGCCGTCGAGCCCCAGCGTCTGCCACGACGTGCCCGGCTCGAACACGAACGGGATGATGCCCATGCCGACGAGGTTCGAGCGATGGATGCGCTCGAACGACTGCGCCACGACAGCCTTGACCCCGAGCAGGTTCGTGCCCTTCGCCGCCCAGTCGCGCGACGAGCCGTTGCCGTACTCGATGCCCGCGAACACGACGAGCGGCACGCCCTCCGCCTCGTAGCGCTGCGCGGCGTCATAGATGAACATGCGCTCGCCCGAGGGATGGTGGATGGTGTAGCCGCCCTCCACCACGTTGCCGGCGTCGTCCTTCACCATGTGGTTCTTGATGCGGATGTTGGCGAACGTGCCGCGCATCATCACCTCGTGGTTGCCGCGCCGCGTGCCGTACTGGTTGAAGTCGGCCGGCTGCACGCCTTCGTCGAGAAGATACTTGCCCGCGGGCGATGCGGCCTTGATCGAGCCGGCCGGTGAGATGTGGTCGGTCGTGATCTTGTCGCCGAACAGCGCCAGCACGCGCGCGCCCTCGATGTCGCCGATCGGGCGCGCCGTCTTCGTGATGCTGCGGAAATACGGCGGGTTCTGCACGTAGGTCGACTTGTCGTCCCAGCCGTAGGTAAGGCCGGTGCCCGACTTGATCGTGCGCCAGTGCTCGTCGCCGCGGAACACGTCGGCATACTTGGCCTTGAAGAGATCGCGCGTGATGTTCTCGGCGATGAACTTCTGCACCTCCTGGCTCGACGGCCAGATGTCCTTGAGGAAGACCGGCTTGCCGTCGCTGCCCGTGCCGAGCGGCTCGCTCTCGAGATCGCGGACGACGGTGCCGGCGAGCGCGTAGGCCACCAC
Source organism: uncultured Hyphomicrobium sp. (assembly GCA_964386545.1). Lineage (GTDB taxonomy): Bacteria > Pseudomonadota > Alphaproteobacteria > Rhizobiales > Hyphomicrobiaceae > Hyphomicrobium_C. The sequence goes on along the minus strand of CAYLSI010000011.1, from coordinate 18,625 downwards.
GAGCGGGGGCGAGGCGAGATAGTTCGCCTGCACGTCGGGGCTCACGCGGCCTTCGAAGTTGCGGTTGCCAGAGAGCACGGCGGCCGCCACGAGGCCGTTGTCGTTGATCGCCTGCGAGATGTCGGCCGGCAGCGGACCCGAGTTCCCGATGCAGGTCGTGCAGCCGAAGCCGACGAGGTTGAAGCCGACCTGGTCGAGGTAGGGCTGCAGCCCGGCTTTATCCAGGTACGCGGCGACGACCTGGCTTCCCGGCGCGAGCGAGGTCTTGACCCAGGGCTTCGCCTTGAGGCCCTTGGCGACCGCGTTGCGCGCGAGCAGACCGGCCGCGATCAGCACCGACGGGTTCGACGTATTGGTGCAGCTCGTGATGGCGGCGATCACCACATCGCCGTGGCCGAGATCGAAATCGCGCCCCGCGACGGGCACGCGCTTGTCTGCTTCACCCGGCTTCTTGTACTCGCCTTCGAGCGCCGTGAGGAAGCCCGCCTTGACGTCCGGCAGCGCGATGCGCCCCTCGGGACGCTTGGGGCCCGCGAGCGACGGCACGACGGTCGCGAGGTCGAGCCCGAGCGTATCGGTGAAGACCGGATCGCCCGCGTCCGCCGTGCGGAACAGGCCCTGCGCCTTCGAGTACGCGTCGACGAGCGCGATGCGGGCGGGCTCGCGTCCCGAGATGGTGAGATAGTTGAGCGTCTCGTCGTCGACGGGGAAGAAGCCGCACGTGGCGCCGTACTCGGGCGCCATGTTGGCGATGGTGGCGCGGTCGGCGAGCGTGAGGTTGGCGAGGCCCGGCCCGTAGAACTCGACGAACTTGTTGACCACGCCCTTCTTGCGCAGCATCTGCGTGACGGTGAGCACGAGGTCGGTCGCGGTCACGCCTTCCTTGAGCGAGCCGGTGAGCTTGAAGCCGATCACCTCGGGGATCAGCATCGACTGCGGCTGGCCGAGCATCGCCGCCTCCGCCTCGATGCCGCCGACGCCCCAGCCGAGCACGGCGAGGCCGTTCACCATCGTCGTGTGGCTGTCGGTGCCGACGAGCGTGTCGGGATAGGCGAGCGTTTCGCCCGCGCCGTTGACGGCGGTCCACACCGTCTGCGCGAGGTATTCGAGGTTGACCTGATGGCAGATGCCGGTGCCGGGCGGCACGACGCGGAAGTTCGCGAACGCGTCCTGGCCCCACTTGAGGAACAGGTAGCGCTCGCCGTTGCGCGAGTATTCGAGCTCGACGTTCTTCGTGAACGCATCCGCATTGCCGAACGCGTCGACGATGACCGAGTGGTCGATGACGAGATCGACGGGCACGAGCGGGTTGATCTTCTTGGCATCGCCCCCGAGCGTCAGCATGCCGTCGCGCATCGCCGCGAGATCGACGACGGCCGGCACGCCGGTGAAGTCCTGCATCAGGACGCGCGCGGGACGGAAGCCGATTTCCTTCTCGGCCTTGCCCTTGTTGGTGAGCCATTCGGAAACCGCGACGATGTCGGTCTTGGTGACGGAGCGTCCGTCCTCGTGGCGCAGCAGGTTCTCGAGCAGAACCTTCATCGAGTAGGGCAGCTTGGAAATGCCTTCGAGACCGTTCTTCTCGGCCTCGGGCAGCGAATAGTAGATGTACGTTTGGCCATCGACGGTAAGCGACTTACGGCATTTGAAGCTGTCGAGGGAAGCCGGCGCGGTCGTAACGGTCGTCGGTGCGCTCACGTTGTTCTCCATTGAGGGTCGTCTTCCGAATTTTCCGGCAGTGGGGCCGCCGGGCGCGCGCATCAGCGCGGTGCGCGTCGCCCATATTTTTTGCAGTAGCGAACACGGAAGCAAGCAAATTATATAGGCGACGAAAGTTGACAACGAACGCACTGTGCTTGCGGATTTTGCAAAGTTTCGTTCGTCTCCAACAAATCGATGCACGCGCGCCGGGTCCCTTTCCTTGCTCCTCTATGCCGACAGTCTGACGGTCGAACGCGGCGCGCGCACCGTCATCAATGGGCTGTCGTTCACGGCGAAGGCGGGTGACGCGCTGCTGCTCGTGGGGCCCAACGGAGCCGGAAAAACAACGCTGATCCGAACGCTAGCGGGTTTCATTCGACCGGCCGCGGGGCATGTCGCATTAAAAGGCTACTCCACAGATCGGGATCTACCGGAGCTCTGCCACTACGTCGGTCACCTCACGGGCATCAAGGCCAATCTGACGGCCGCGGAGAACCTCGCGTTCTGGGCCGCCTATCTCTCAGGCACGACGCTCGGCCGGCAGGCAACGGCGGCCCGCGTCGATGCGGCGCTGGCCGAGTTCGGGCTCCTGGCCCTCGCGGACTACCCGGCGGGCCTGCTGTCGGCGGGCCAGAAGCGCCGACTCGGTTTGGCGCGACTCGCCGTCGCCACGCGTCCAGTCTGGCTTCTCGACGAGCCGACCGTCTCGCTCGACGCGGCGTCGACCGAGGCGCTGGCCAAGCTCATTCAACGCCACGTCGGCGGCGGCGGCATCGTCGTCGCGGCGACGCATCTGCCGCTCGGCCTCGAGCAGCCGGTCTACCTGCGGCTCGGCCCCGCCCCGGAGGCGACCGCATGACCTCGTTCCTCGCGCTCTTCAGGCGGGACCTCGCGCTCGCCGTCCGCGAGGGCGCGGCGCTGGGCACGGCGCTCGGCTTCTATCTCGTCGTCGTCGCCATGCTGCCGTTGGGCCTCGGGCCGGACCTGAAGCTGCTCTCGCGCATTGCGCCCGGCGTGCTCTGGATCGCGCTGCTGCTGGCCGCGCTGCTCTCGCTGCCGCGCATGCTGGAAGCCGACCACGAGGACGGCTCCCTCGAGGTCATGGCGACCGCGCCCCTGCCGCTGGAGCTCGCCATCGCCGCCAAGGCGTTCGCGCACTGGGTCACGACGGGCATTCCGCTGGCGCTGATGGCGCCCGTCCTCGGCCTGATGCTGAACCTGGACCTCGCCCTCGCGCCCATGCTGGTGGTGACCATGCTCGCGGGCACGCCGGCCATCAGCTTCCTCGGCAGCATCGGCGCGGCGCTCACGCTGAAATCCCGGCGCGGCGGCCTGCTGCTGGCCCTGCTGGTCCTGCCGCTCTACATCCCGACGCTGATTTTCGGCATCTCCGCCATCGGCTTCGCCACGCTCGGGCAGGACGGCCTCGGCGCATCGCTCCTCATTCTGTTAGCCATATCCGTGGCGTCGGTCGCGGCGGCACCGCTCGCCTCGGCCGCGGCCTTGCGCCTGCAAATGTCGTAGCCGAGGCGCGGCGGCGAATTGCAGGACGCCCGGTGAACCTTTACATGAAGCCAATGCAAACCCTGACCCAACGCCTCGCCAATCCCACCCGCTTCATGGAGCTGTCCCGCGCGATCCTGCCGTGGATTGCCGGCGGAGCGGCGCTGTTCATCGCCTACGCGATGTACCTCGTCTTCTTCGTCGCCCCGCCGGATTACCAGCAGGGCGAGACCGTGAAGATCATGTACATCCACGTTCCCTCGGCGTGGCTGGCGCTCATGGCCTACTCCATCGTCGCGTTGTCGAGCTTCGGGCTCCTCGTCTTTCGCCATCCGCTTGCCGACGTGTCCGCCAAGGCCGCCGCGCCGATCGGCGCCGCCTTCACCCTGTGCGCGCTGATCACCGGCTCGCTCTGGGGCAAGCCGATGTGGGGCACCTACTGGGTTTGGGACGCGCGCCTCACGTCGGTCCTGATCCTCTTCTTCCTCTATCTCGGCCTGATCGCGCTGCGTTCCTCGCTGGACGACGAGGCGCTCGCCGGCAAGCTCACCGCCGTGCTGGCGCTCGTCGGCGTTGCGATCCTGCCGATCATCAAATTCTCGGTCGATTGGTGGAACACGCTGCATCAGCCCTCCACCGGCTTCACGTCGACCGTCGACCCGAGCATGCGCACGCCGCTCTTGCTGTCCGCGGTCGGCTTTACGCTGCTGTTCGTCGCGCTCCACCTCAAGGCCATGCGAACCGAGATCCTGCGCCGCCGCTTGAAGGCCATGCGCCTGGCCGAGATCGAGCGCGGCGACCGTCAATTCGCGGCGAAGGCGGAGTGAGGCGCATGGATCTCGGACCGCACGCGGCCTTCATCTGGGCGTCCTACGCCATCTTCGTGCTCATCGTCGGCGGCTTGATCGCGTGGACGCTGTTCGATGCGAGCCGCCAGGAGCGCGCGCTCGCCGATGCCGAGCGCCGCGGCCTGAAGCGCCGCTCCTCGGCCGAGGCCAAACCCGGGGAGGCCGGACATGGCCGATAGCGCCGGAGACAGCGCGGCGGCCCGTGGGCGCCGGCGTGGCGGCTGGGCCATGGCCCCCGTTCTCATCTTCATCGTGATGGCCGCCCTGTTCGGCTTCGCGCTGACGTCGGGCGACCCGTCGAAGCTGCCGTCGGCCCTGATCGGCCGGCCCGTGCCGCAGACGGAGTTCGCGGCCCTCGAGGATCTGCGCGACGGCGGCCAGCCCGTCCCGGGCTTTGGCGCGGCCGACCTCGCGAAAGGCAAGGTCTCGGTCGTCAACTTCTGGGCGTCGTGGTGCGGCCCGTGCGTCGAGGAGCACCCGCTGCTGATCGAGCTCAAGAGCAAGGCGGGCATCGACATCTACGGCGTCAACTACAAGGACGCCCCGGAGGCGGGCCGCCGCTTCATCGGCCGCTTCGGCAACCCGTTCACGGCCGTCGGCACGGACCGCAACGGGCGCGGCGCTATCGAATGGGGCGTCTACGGCATGCCCGAGACGTTCGTGATCAACGGCCGCGGCGAGATCGCCTATAAGCACGTCGGCCCGATTTCCAAGGAAAGCCTGGAAACGAAGCTGCTTCCCGCCATCGCGGCGGCGCGCGCGGCGATGGGCGGAAGCTGACGTCACGATTGAGATTGGAAAGGCCCGGCGCCCGGTGCCGAGAGGCTCTCCGGGACGCCGGCGCCCGCGTCAGGCCCGTTAGAGCGGGAAGAACTCTGCGCGCGAGTGGTTGAGCACGCTCAATGTGCCGGTCTTGATGTCGAAGTAAGCTCCGTGCAGCGCGAGCCGGCCCTTGTCCTCCGCAGCCTTGACGAACGGGAAGCTGCGCAGGTTCTTGATCGAGGTCTTGACGCCTTCCAGCTCGAGCAGCTTGAGCTTTTCGGCCTGCGGCGCCATCTGGTTGGCGGCCACGACGCGCAGGCGGGCGTCGTCGAGCATCGACATCCAGCGCGAGATGAACATGGCCTCGGTCTGGATCGCAGCGCTCTGGTCGAGCGCGGCCTTGACGCCGCCGCAGCCGGAATGTCCCATGACAATCAAATGCTTGACGCGCAGGTTCATGACCGCGAACTCGATCGCCGTCGACACGCCGTGATACTTGCCGCCCGTTTCGTACGGCGGCACGAGGTTGGCCACGTTGCGCACGACGAACAATTCGCCCGGCATGGCCGTGAAGATGGTTTCGGGATCGACGCGGCTGTCGCAGCAGGAAATGATCATGACCTTGGGGTCCTGCCCGTAGGTCGCGAGCTCCTCGTACTGATCGGCGTTCGGAACGAAATGACGGTGCTTGAAGCGGCGGAAGCGATCAGAAAGTTCCTCGGGAAAGCTCGACATTTTTTTCCTCGTCAGGCGTTCGGCTTTTTGGGGGCCGGCCGAGGCGGAATCCGAACACGCCAGCCGGTTGCCACTTTTTTATCTTAAGGTAGCCGCGGCGCGAGTCTGCAATCGTCGCACCGCGCCTCCACGCAGTACCGTGCACTGCACACCACGCAAAGGTGGTTAAGCATCGGAACTTGTTTGCGATCAAGTTGCGGCGATCGGGAGCACCCGCTATCGTCTGCGGCGTCCGGTCACACGGGCACACGATCTCAGGGGAAGCAAGGGGGACGCCGATCGTCTGAACGACGCGGCGTATTTTTTCATGAGCACCGAACCGTTGTCGGCGTCGTTGGGACGCGACTTGCTTGCGTCTGTCGTCGTGTTCCTCGTTGCCCTTCCACTCTGCATGGGCATCTCGATCGCCTCGGGCATGCCGCCCACGGCCGGCATCATAACGGGCATCATCGGCGGCCTCTTCGTCGGCGTCATCGCGGGCTCGCCGCTCCAGGTGAGCGGTCCGGCCGCCGGCCTCTCGGTGCTCGTGCTCCAGTTCGTGCAGGCCAACGGCGTGGAGATGCTCGGCGTCGTCGTGCTGTTCGCCGGCCTCTTTCAGCTCGCGGCCGGCCTGCTCAAGCTCGGCCAGTGGTTTCGCGCCGTCTCTCCCGCCGTGATCCACGGCATGCTGGCGGGCATCGGCGTGCTGATCCTGGTCGCGCAGTTCCACGTCATGTTCGACGGCAAGCCGATCGGCACCGGCATCCAGAACCTGATCGGCATGCCCGGCACGCTGATCGAGGCGATCCAGGCCGGCGACCATCGCATCAAGGCCGGCCTCATCGGCGTCCTCACCATTCTGGTGATCGCAGGATGGTCCTATGCGCCCAAGAGCTGGCGCGTCATGCCGGCGCCCCTCGCCGGCGTCATCGCCGCGGTGGTTGCGGCGTTCCTGCTCGGGCTTTCGGACATCGCCTACGTCAACGTGCCGGACAACATCTGGTCGACCGTTGTCTTCCCCACCCCGGACAATCTTCTGCGCATCGTCGAGGCTCCGATCTTCGTCGGCGCGATCTCGATCGCCTTCATCGCGAGCGCGGAGACGCTGCTCTGCGCCACGGCCGTCGATCAGATGCACAAGGGTCCGCGCACGAAATACGACCAGGAGCTGGCCGCCCAAGGCGTCGGCAACACGCTTTGCGGCCTCCTCGGCGTGCTGCCCATGACGGGCGTGATCGTGCGCTCGAGCGCCAACGTCGACGCCGGCGCCGTCACGCGCAACTCGGCCATCTTCCACGGCGTCTGGCTGCTCCTGTTCGCGAGCGCGATCCCGTTCACGCTGAACTACATTCCCATTTCCGCGCTCGCCGCCGTGCTCGTCTACACCGGCTACAAGCTCGCCTATCCGAAGATCGTGCCGACGCTGAGAAAGTTCGGCCGCAGCGAGGTCGCGATCTATTTCATCACCATCGCCACCATCGTCGCGACCAACCTGCTCGCCGGCGTGGTCGTCGGTCTCGTGCTGTCGCTGATGAAGCTGCTCTACGTATTCTCGCATCTCGAGATCACGAAAGCCGAGCAGCCGGGAACGGATCGTGTCGACCTCGACCTCAAGGGCGCCGCGACGTTGATCCGCCTCCCCATGCTGGCCGCGGAGCTGGAGCATCTGAAGCCGGACTCGAAGGTTCACGTCCACATCGACAAGCTCGACTACATCGACCACGCGTGCATCGATCTCCTGACCAACTGGGACCGTCAGCACCGCGCCACGGGCGGCTCGCTCGACATCGAGTGGGAAGGGCTCACGCAGAAATACCAAAGCCGCGGTCTAAGGGCGCGCGCGGAGGCGACGGGACGCTAATACGGGACGCTGATTGAGAGGCGGCAAGCCCGCCGCTGTCAAACTGTCAAAGGCAGACGAACGCCGCCTCGTCGGTGAGAGCCCGGCCTGCGGCGACCGCGGCGAGGTTCAGCGCATCCGGATCGTTGCTCGCCGCGATCGCGCGCGCGACGCCGGCCACCGCCCGCCCGGCGCTCGTCAGCACGGGCAAGCCCGCGACGAGCCCGCCCGTGAACAGCGAAGCCAGAAGATCGCCCGTGCCGTGCGGCGCAGCCGCGTCATGGCGCACGGTCGCCACGCCCGCCAGCTCGCGCGTCACGAGGACGTTCGCCAGAGCGCCGTCGCCGGCCGGGATCGAGCTTGCGAGCACGCAGGGAACGGCGAGCGCCGTCGCCGCCTCGCGCGCCTCCGCGACGGAGGTCACGGCACGGCCCGTGAAATAGCCGAGCTCGAACCGGTTCGGCTTCACGATGTCGGCCAGCGGCAGCAGGCGATCGCGCAAGGCCTCGCCGACTTCGTTCGGCAGGTAGAGCCCGCCCGGATCGTCGCCGAGCACGGGATCGCACACCAGGAGGCTCGCCGGATTGCGCGCACGCACGCGCCTCATCAGCGCTTCGGCGACGCCCACGTGCTCCGGCGTCGGCAGGTAGCCCGTCAGCACGGCATCGCAGCGCGCGAGCCAGCCGTTCGCGTCGAGCGCCTCGATCATGGCGGTGAGCATCTCGGGTGCGACAGGACGGCCCGCGCAGTGCGCATGCTTCGGATGGTTCGACAGCAGGACGGTGGGACACTGGATGAGCTCGTGCCCCACCGTGTCCATCGCCGTCGAGATCGCGCGCAGGCCCACCGATCCGCGGGCTACGTGCGAGGAAAGTGCCAGGATTGTCCCCATTGACCTTAACCGTGTGCCAAAAACTTTCCGCTCCGGAAACAAAGGGTGCAAATGAACAATGGTCGCGTTGGTTCGCCGTTCAGTTTCGTATATTTGCGATGCAGCAAGAAATTTTGAAGCGATAGGCGACATCTATGACCACCATCCGCCCCCGCCGCAGCGTTCTCTATATGCCGGGCGCCAACGAGCGCGCGCTGGAAAAAGCGCGCTCGCTGCCGGCCGATTCCTTCATTTTGGACCTCGAGGATTCGGTCGCGCCGGACGCCAAGGTGGCCGCGCGGGGCACCGTCGTCGCCGCGGTCAAGGAGGGCGGCTACGGGCGACGTGAGATCGTCATCCGGCCGAACGCGCTCGAAACCGTGTGGGGCACGGCCGACATCCTGGCCGCCGCCGCCGCCGCGCCCGACGCCATTCTCGTGCCCAAGGTGCAGCATCCCGGCGACATCATCAGCGCGGCCAAGATCCTGAAGTCGGTCAACGCACCGGAGAAGACCAAGCTCTGGGCCATGATGGAGACGCCGCAGGCGATCCTGCATGCGGCCGAGATCGCCAAGGTGGGCGCCGACCCCGAGAACAGGCTCGTCTGCCTCGTGATGGGCACCAACGACCTCCTCAAGGAGAGCCGCGCCCGCGCGCTACAGGAGCGATTTGCCGTCGTGCCCTGGCTCGCCATGGCCGTGGTGGCGGCGCGCGCCTATGGCCTCGACATCATCGACGGCGTCTACAACGATTTCAAGGACGAGCCGGGGTTCCGCAAGGAGTGCGAGCACGGACGCACCCTGGGCATGGACGGCAAGACGCTCATCCATCCCTCGCAGGTGGCGCCGTGCAACGAGATCTTCTCGCCCACTGACGAGGAAATCGCCTGGTCGAAGAAGATCATCCGCGCGTTCGACGAGCCGGAGAACGCCCACAAGGGCGTGATCACGGTCGATGGCAAGATGGTCGAGCGGCTGCATCTCGTGCAGGCCAAGCGCACCGTCACCATCGCCAACTCGGTCAAGGAGATCGAGGACTGGTTCTGAGGCACCGCCCGCCGGCTCCCGGTTCCTGCGGGAGCCGGGCCCCGCCGGTGCGCCAGCTCCCCCCTGGCGCGGCCGCGGACCGCCATGGGCTTGGTCCGTTGGGATAAATCGCGCACTCGCGCCGCGCGGCCAAAAATGCCATAGGACGGCGCAGATCCGAAATCCGAGACCGAGCGCAGGCCATGACCAAGACCAATCCGGGCAATTTCTTCGAAGACTATCGCGTCGGCCAGATCCTGAACCACGCCACGCCGCGCACCCTGACCGTGGGTGACGTCGCGGTCTACATGAGCCTCTACGGCCCCCGCTTCGCCGTCCAATCGTCGGACGAGTTCGCGCGCGCCATCGGCTATCCGCGCTCGCCGGTGGACGACCTCCTGCTGTTCCACGTGGTGTTCGGCAAGACCGTCCCCGACGTGTCGCTCAACGCCATCGCCAACCTCGGCTACGCTAACGGCCGCTTCCTGAAGCCCGCCTATCCCGGCGACACGCTCTCGACGGTCTCGGAGGTCATCGGCCTCAAGGAGAACTCGAACGGCGAGACGGGCACCGTCTATGTCCGCTCGACGGGCCGCAATCAGACCGGCGAGGTCGTGCTCGAGTACACGCGCTGGGTGATGGTGCGGAAGCGCGACAAGGCTTCGCCCGCGCCTGCGCCGGTCGTGCCGAAGCTGATCGACCGCGTCGATCCCAAGGACCTCGGCGCCGCGGTCCCCAAGCTCGACATGAGCGCCTACAACTTCGCCCAGGGCGGCGCGCCCTACCGCTGGGACGACTACAGCGTCGGCGAGCGCATCGACCATGTGGACGGCATGACGCTCGAGGAAGCCGAGCATCAGATGGCGACGCGCCTCTACCAGAACACCGCCAAGGTGCACTTCAACCAGCACACGGAATCGAAGGGCCGCTTCGGCAAGCGCATCGTCTACGGCGGCGTGCCGATCTCGCTCGCGCGCGCCCTGTCGTTCAACGGGCTGAACAACGCGTTCCATATCGCCGCCATCAACGGCGGCCGCCACGTTGCGCCTCTGTTTGCCGGCGACACGGTCTATGCGTGGTCGGAGGTGCTTGAAAAAGCTGAGCTTCCGGGTCGCACCGACGTCGGCGCGCTCCGAACGCGTCTCGTCGCGGTCAAGAACCAGGATTGCAGCGCGCATCCGTTCAAGAAGGACACCGGCGAATATGCCGACGGCGTGATCCTCGATCTCGATATCTGGCTCGTCCTGCCGCGATGACGTCGCGGGCGGCGATCCATTGCGGCCGCGCGAACCTAGAGCCTGATCGTCCGAGCGTTTGGCTCGCATCGAGGGCGTGCGATCCGATTTCCATCGGATCGCAAAACGCTCTAAGACTGTTTCAGGACCCTGGCGAATCGGTTGCTCCCCGTCCGGACAACGGGCTCCCGCTCCGCGCGGACCTGAGCCCGAGCGCACACAAGAACCGGAGGGGCGGGGACAACCGCCTGCTGAGAATTTGACCCATAAGGTGGCTGTCGTTGGAGCGGGATTGGCGGGGCTCTCCTGCGCGTCCTTCCTTCGCCGCGCCGGGTGCTTCGTCGAGGTCTTCGAGCAGGAACGCACGCTGGGCGGACGCATTGCCACGCTGCGCAACGGCCTCGTCGCTTACGATACCGGCGCGCAGTATCTGTCCACCCGGTCCGACAAATTCCGCGCCTATCTCAATGAGCTGCTGGCCGCCGGCTACGCCGCGCGCTGGGACCCCAAGACGACGACGGGCGACACCAAGGCCGTGCAGCTTCACACCTGGTACGTGGGCACGCCCGGCATGTCGTCGGTCGTGCGCCCGCTTGCGGAGAGCATCCGCGTGCACACCGGCCAGCGCGTGCACACCGTGTCCCCGGACAGCAAAGGCTGGACGGTCTGGTTCGAGGACCAGACCCATGCCGGTCCCTTTTCCGCCGTGGCCATCGCCGTGCCCGCACCCGAAGCGCGCCTGCTGGTGGGGCGCATCGAGGGCATGACCGAGACGCTGTCGCGCGTGCGCATGCAGCCGACCTGGGCGGTCATGCTGCGCTTCGATCAGCGCGTCTTGCCCGATCAGGACGTCTACTCCGACATGTCCGAGGTGCTGCGCTGGATCGCGCGCAACAACTCGAAGCCCGGCCGGAGCGCCAGCGGCGAGACGATCGTCATCCACGCCTCGCCGAGCTGGAGCCGCGAGACCGAGGATGCGGATCCTGAAGCCGTCGCCGAGGAGGTGTGGGCTGAAGTCTGCCGCCAGCTCGGCCTGAAGCCCTCGACGCCGTCGCAGATGAGCGCGCATCTCTGGCGTCACGGCCTCGTCGATCAGTCGCTCGGCGAATCCTTCATTTACTCCACGCACTACAAGCTCGGCCTCTGCGGCGACTGGTGCCTCGGCCGCCTGGCGGAGCACGCTTACGAGAGCGGCCAGGGCCTCGGCCGCGCGATCATGACGTCGCTCGTGTGACTTAATCTGAGTTCGTGGATCGCAATTCGCGCGTGCTTGAGCGCGATCGTGCGGCATTTGTCGAATTGCCGCCTCGGGTTGCGCGCGCTACAACGCCCTTGAGTGCACCGGGGATTGAGAATCGATGGCCGACGCCAAAGCCGAACAGCGCGGGAGGGCCGCACGGCCGCTTTCGCCGCATCTTCAGATCTACAAAATGCCCGTCAGCATGGTGATGTCGATCGTCCATCGCATCACGGGCGGCGCGCTCTATGTCGGCACGTTGATCGTCGCCGCCGTTCTCGTCGCGGCGGCCACCGGACCGGAGGCGTACGATAAGGTCACCGCGCTGCTCGGCACGTGGCCCGGCCTCGTGGTTTTGTTCGGCTACACGTGGGCGCTGTTGCATCACCTCGTCGGCGGCATCCGCCATTTCATCTGGGACACCGGCGCCGGCTTCGATCTCGAAACGGTCGATCTGATGTCGTGGGGCACGCTCGCCTTTTCGCTCACGGGCACCGTCCTGATCTGGGCGTACGTGTTGCTCTCCGGCGGAGGAGCAGCCTGATGGCCATGCGCACGCCCCTGAAGAACGTTCGCGGCTTGGGCTCCGCGAAAGAAGGCGCCGATCATTTCTGGAAGCAGCGCGTCACGGCCGTCGTCAATCTCGTGCTGTCGGTGTTCGCGATCACCCTCGTGGTGTGCCACGTCGGCGCGGATCACGCCGCCGTCGTCGCCACGCTGAAGCACCCGCTGGTCGCCGTTGCGCTCATTCTCTTCGTCACCTCCGCCGCCATTCACATGCGCATCGGCATGCAGGTGATCATCGAAGACTACATTCACGGAGAAGGCGCGAAGATCGCGCTCCTGATGCTCAATACGTTCTTTGCCGTGTCGGTCGCGGCGGCGAGCATCTTCTCTATCCTCAAGCTCTCCTTCGGAGGCTAAGTTCACGATGGCGGGAAAGACCAACGGAATCGGCGCTCCGGCCGTGATCGGCACGGCGTATCCGACCCAGGATCACACCTACGACGTCGTGGTCGTGGGCGCGGGCGGCGCGGGATTGCGCGCAACGCTCGGCGCGGCCGAGGCTGGCCTCAAGACGGCGTGCATCACGAAGGTGTTTCCCACGCGCTCGCATACTGTCGCGGCGCAGGGCGGTGTCGCCGCCTCGCTCGGCAACATGGGTCCCGACAACTGGCGCTGGCACATGTACGACACCGTCAAGGGGTCGGACTGGCTCGGCGATCAGGACGCCATCGAATACCTCTGCCGTCACGCGCCCGATGCCGTCTACGAGCTCGAGCACTACGGCGTTCCGTTCTCGCGCACCGAGGACGGCAAGATCTACCAGCGTCCCTTCGGCGGCATGACCACCGAGTTCGGCTCGGGCCCGCCCGCGCAGCGCACCTGCGCCGCGGCCGACCGCACGGGCCATGCGATGCTGCACACGCTCTACGGCCAGTCGCTGCGCCACTCGGCCGAGTTCTTCGTCGAATACTTCGCGCTCGATTTGCTGATGGACGACGAGGGCGCCTGCCGCGGCGTCATCGCGCTCAACATGGAAGACGGCACGCTCCACCGCTTTCGCGCCAAGCGCACCATCCTCGCCACGGGCGGCTACGGCCGCGCCTACTTCTCCTGCACCTCCGCACACACGTGCACGGGCGACGGCAACGCCATGGTGCTGCGCGCCGGCCTGCCGCTGCAGGACATGGAGTTCGTGCAGTTCCACCCCACCGGCATCTACGGCGCGGGCGTGCTGATCACCGAGGGCGCACGCGGCGAGGGCGGCTACCTCACCAACAGCGAAGGCGAGCGCTTCATGGAGCGCTATGCCCCGCACGCGAAGGACCTCGCCTCGCGCGACGTCGTCTCGCGCTCCATGACCGTCGAGATCCGCGAAGGCCGCGGCGTCGGCGCTGACGGCGACCACATCTTCCTGCATCTCGACCACTTGGATCCCAAGATCCTGGCCGAGCGCCTGCCCGGCATCACGGAGAGCGCCAAGGTCTTCGCCGGCGTCGATCTCACGCGTCAGCCGATCCCCGTCCTGCCGACCGTGCACTACAACATGGGGGGCATCCCGACGAACTATCACGGTGAGGTGCTGACGCTCCGCGGCGCCAATCCGGACCACGTCGTCCCGGGCCTGATGGCCATCGGCGAGGCGGCCTGCGTCTCCGTTCACGGCGCCAACCGCCTCGGCTCGAACTCGCTGATCGACCTCGTCGTGTTTGGCCGTGCCGCCGCGCTGCGCTGCGCCGCCTCGATCGAGAAGGGCGCCTCGCAGCCGGACTTCGTGAAGGCCTCGACAGACGCGGCCCTCGCGCGCCTCGACCGCTATCGCTACGCCAAGGGCGGCATGCCGACGGCGTCCCTGCGCCTCAAGATGCAGAAGGTCATGCAGTCGAACTGCGCCGTGTTCCGCGACGGCCCCGTGCTCAAGGAAGGCGTGCAGCAGATTCTCGACATCTGGAAGGAGACCGGCGACATCAGCGTCACTGATCGCTCGCTGATCTGGAATTCGGACCTGATCGAGACGCTCGAATACGACAACCTGATCGCCCAGGCGGCGGTCACGGTGGTCGGCGCGGAGAACCGCAAGGAAAGCCGCGGCGCGCATGCGCGCGAGGACTATCCGAACCGCGACGACATCGGCTGGATGAAGCACACCCTCGCCTTCGCCGATTACGAGAAGCAGACGGTGAAGCTCGATTTCCGCCCCGTCCACACCCACACGCTCACCAACGAGATCAAGTACATCGAGCCCAAGGCCCGCGTGTACTAGCGCATTTCCCGACGAAGTAGACGCGCCGTCTCGTCATAAGAAAACGCGACAAAACGAGAATTTAGACCGTCCGATCCGAATCGGAAAACGGTCTAGGTGGTGGACCCTCGACTTCTCATGTCGTCATGGCCGGGCTTGACCCGGCCATCCAGGGCCCACCCTGAAACGATTGTGCAAGTGGCCCTGGATGGACGCCTGTCGATGCGAAGCATCGCTCTGCGATAAGTGATGCGAAGCATCGCTCTGCGATGGTCGATGCGAAGCATCGCTCCGCGGTGAGGGGCGTTGAGCCTGCACCCGAGCCGGAACCACTCGAGACGGCGTTCGCCCGCGCGGTCCCGCGACCCGGCTGATCGGCCTACGGAAAATTGATCCCGCTCCGCAGCGGAGGCCGCCCGCGGTCTCCGTATTGCCGAACTGGCATGCTCTTGCCTTCAGGGCACGCGCGCGGGTCGCGCTCCGGCCTTGCGGGGACGCTCCGCCGGTGTTACCGCCGCTTTCGTCACGCTTCGATCGCATCCCACGAGGCCACGCTTTGGCAAAGGCTCCCGAGCCGCACGACATGGACGACGCGGATTCGCGCATTGCGCCGGATCCGTTCGCGGCCGTGCTGCCGGCGATCGCCGCGTTGGGCACCATCGCCTCCATCGCCACGATCAACTGGGCGGCGCGCGAGCGCACGAGCGATCGCATGCGCCCCAAGCGCAAGGCCGTCACGGCGCTGCGCGAACTCGAAACCTGCTGCCTGCATCTGACGGAGATCTTCCGCCGCTTCCAGCGCAACCCGCGCCTCTTTTCGGGCGAGGGCGCGCAGGGCGGCTCGCCGCTGAAGTTCGGCGTGCACGGGCCTCGCGTCACCGGCGATCAGGCCAAGATCTACCATCAGGCCATCAATGACGTCGCCTCGATGCTGGTGCTCGCCTCCCAGAGCGCGTTCGAGGTGATGTGCGCGGTGGAGGACGGCACGGTCGAAGCGCCGGAGGAGATCTTCTTCGGCTTCGGCGAATGCCAGGACCGTTTGAACAAGCTGATCCAGAACCGCGCCACGCTCAAGGTGTCCGTCGACACCGGCGTCGAGGTGGCCGACCGCCTCGCGACGCTCGTGCGCGAGCTCAAGAAATACCGCACCGACTAACGCGTGTGCCGCCGCGCTGGCGCCGCTCAGCTCCGCGGGCCGAGCTCGTCGAGCAGCAGCGAGAACGTCGAGCCCTTGCCGACGACGCTCGAGATCCTGAGCTCGCCGCGATGTCGGTTCATGATGTGCTTGACGATGGCGAGGCCCAGCCCCGTGCCGCCCTTCTCGCGGCTCGCCGTCACGTTGGCGCGGTAGAAGCGCTCGGTAAGACGCGGCAGATGCTCGGGCGCGATGCCCGGCCCGTCGTCGGCCACCGCCACCAGCGCGCGCGGCTGCGGCGGCGTGCCGTCCAGCACGCGCGACACGGCGACCTCCACATGCCCGCCCTCGCGGCCATACTTGATCGCGTTGTGCACGAGGTTCTGCATCACCTGCACGATCTCGTCGCGGTCGCCGCGGATGCGGATCGGCGTGTCGCTGCGCGTGACGACGATCTTGGTCTTCGCCGCCGCCGCCACGGGCTCGAGCGCCTGCGCCACGTAGCCCGCCACCTCGTTCAATTCCACGATGCCGCGCGGCCGCAGGTGGACGCGCATCTCCACGCGGCTCAGCGACAGCAGGTCGTCGATCAGCCGCGTCATGCGATTGGCCTGGCTCGACATGATGCCGAGGAAGCGCTCGCGCGCCTCCGGATCGTCGCGGGCCGGTCCCTGCAGCGTCTCCACGAAGCCGCGCAGCGAGGCCAGCGGCGTGCGCAGCTCGTGGCTGGCGTTGGCGATGAAGTCCGCGCGCATCTGCGCGAGCTTGTCCTGCTCGGTCTGGTCGCGCAGCGTGATCAGGAGAAGCGGCAGCGTCCCTTGCCGCCCGCCCAGCCGCGAGACTGTCGCCGAGATCCGCCGCTCCACCGGAACCCGTTCGAAGAGATCGACGACCACCGGCTCGGGCGTCGCCAGCGCGCGCTCGACGGCTTCGTTGAGCTCCGGATTGCGCGAGACGTGGCTCAGCGGTTGGCCGACGCGCGCCTTCGGAAACAGCTCCTCGAAAAGCGCGTTGAAGTGCATGACGTTGAAATTGGGGTCCAGCGCCACGACGGCGTCCGGAATCGCATCCAGCAGCGGCCGCCAGTTGCCGCCCTCCTCGGCCGAGGGACGCCGCGGCGCATCCGAGGGCCGGCCGGAGGTGAGCCCGCCCGCGTCGTCGTCCGCGCCGCCTTGCATCAGGATGATGGCGCCCATGCCGGCCAGCCCGGCGAGCGCGAGCCAGCCCGGCAGGCCGCCCGCGATGGCGATGAGCGCGACCAGTAGAGACGTCGCGGCCAGGGCGCCGGTCCGCGCCCGGGCGCGCGCGAGCAGGGCGTGCACCGGCGACAGGATCGGGCCAAACCACGATTTCAGAAGGAGGGCAAAACGTGTCGGCAGCCTGCGGTCCGTCATGGAGCCGCATAATGCCTCGATCCCCGCAGCGGCCTCAACCCTCACGGCGCACCGTCCGGCAAGGGTGACGGCGCGGCGGCCGAGCCGTTATGATTGTCATCGTCGTTCTCCCGGTCCGCGTTGGCGACCCGGGTTCCGCATAAACTACACTTGTATGACAGTTGATCCGGCGCTGACGCATCGCGACGTCGCAGACCTGGAAGGAGAGAGCGCGTGGCCAAGGACAAGGCTAAGAACGGCCAAGACAAGAACGGCCCAGATAAGAAGGACCAGGACAAAGCCAAGAAGTCCGGCAAGGACGACAAGCGCGCCGCGGCGGGGGCCGCGTCGGCCGCCGCGTTCGACATCGATAACCCCGAGTTCCCGAAAGCGCTGGACGAGCGGGCGCTGAAGTCCGGCGCCTGCCCCTTTCCCTATGACGACAAGCTCAAGCGGGCGCCCTACGAGGACGAGCTCCAGAAGCTGCAGCTCGAGCTGATCAAGCTGCAGAACCACGTCCAGGCCGAGCGCGAGCGCCTCGTCGTCGTGTTCGAGGGGCGCGATACGTCGGGCAAGGGCGGCTGCATCTCGCGCATCCTGGAGCGCATCAACCCGCGCCATTCACGCTCGGTCGCGCTCTCGAAGCCCACCGACGCCGAGCGCGGGCAGTGGTATTTTCAAAGGTATATCAACCACCTGCCGACGCGCGGCGACATGGTCCTGTTCGACCGGAGCTGGTACAACCGCGCCGGCGTCGAGCGCGTGATGGGCTTCTGCACGGAGGACGAGGTGGCGCGCTTCCTGCGCGACGCGCCCGAGTTCGAGGCCCTGCTCGTGCGCGACAACATCCGCTTCTTCAAGATCTACCTGACCGTCGGCCGCGAGATGCAGTTGAAGCGCTTCCACGAGCGCCGGCACGACCCCTTCAAGCAATGGAAGGTCACGGAGATCGACCTCGCCGCCATCGGCAAGTACGACGACTATTCGCGCGCCGAAGCCGACATGCTGCGCTTCACCCACACGGCGGCGAGCCCCTGGACGGTCATCAACGCCAACGATCAGCGCCGCGCGCGGCTCGAAGCCATGCGCGTGATCCTCAGCGCCATCGACTACAAGGACAAGGACGCGAAGGCGGTGGGCGCGACCGATCCCAAGATCACCATGTCCGGCGCCGAGTATTTGGAGCGCATCAAGGCCGCGGCAGGCTGAAGCCTGTCTGCCGCCCCGCACGGAGGCTTGCCCGCTGCCGCCCATTCGCCCAGCGGTTTTGGGACCCAGGCTCCCCCATGCCCGCGACGCGTCTCCCGACGCTCGCGTCAACGACTCCGACCAATCTTCGCGGAAATGGGCGTTTGGCGGGGACCCGCGCTCCGCAGCAGGTCCCCTCTCCCCCTGGGGAGAGGGTTAGGGTGAGGGGGGCGAGCTTGAGGACGAGACCTATCGACCGCCGCGCCAGGGTGCTTCTCCCCACCCCCTGCTTCAGGCTTGAACCTGACGCGCGACCCTCGCCCTCCCCGTTCAGGGGGAAGGTGAGGACGAGCCGTCCATCAGATCGTGAAGAGCGGAAGCACTAAGTCTCCCTTCCCGGAAACGCGCGGGGCTACGGCAAGCGGCAGCCCGACGAGAGGAAGCCGT
>CAYLSI010000010.1:68644-91005 GCA_964386545.1 uncultured Hyphomicrobium sp. | reverse complement strand
TGGGCGAGGCCATCCTGCGCACGTCGCGGGAAGAAAGCGTCTCGAGCCTCTTCTATTAGAGCGTTTTCTTACGACGAACCGGTCTCCACTTCGTCGGAAAATGCTCTAGGCTCTCGCGTCCTTCGCCGCGACGCGCATGTCGTTACGCGGCGTCGCGCTCCCAGGTCGGGAACGGATCGGGCAGCTCCGCCCAGGTGCTCACGTCGACGGGCCCGTTCTCGGGCAGCGGCATCAGGCAGGCATCGAGCTCGGCCCGGATGCGCGCCTCGTCCATCTCCGGCGTGCCGATGAACACGATCTCCTGGCGGCGATCGCCCCACACCTTGTGCCAGGCCTTGTCGATGCGGGCGACGAGATCCTTGTCCTGCGGCCAGTTCTTGCGCGGCACGGCCGCCCACCAGTAGCCAATCGCCTCATGGCGTACGAGGGCGCCCGCCTGGGCGACCTCGCCGACCCATTGCGGCCGCGTCGCCAGCCAGAAGAAGCCCTTGGCGCGGACGACGCCCGGCCAGGCGCGCGCGAAGAACGCGTGCAGCTTGGCCGGCTCGAACGGAACGCGCGCGCGATAGACGAAGCTCGAGATGCCGTATTCGTCGGTCTCGGGCTGATGATCCTTGTGCCCGTAGAGCTCCTTGAACCATGTGGGATGGCGATGGGCCGTCTCGAAGCTGAACAGCTTCGTATCGAGGATGTCGCGGGGCGCGACGCGGCCCTCGCTCGTTTCGATCACGCGTGCGTCAGCGTTGAGCGAGCGGATGATGGCGCGGGCAGAGTCTCTCTGCTCCGGGCTCGCCAGATCCAGCTTGTTCAGCACGATGACGTCCGCGAACTCGATCTGCTCGACGAGGAGCTGCACGAGCGAGCGCTCGTCCTCCTCGCCGCTCGCCGCGCCCCGATCCTTGAGGAAATCGTGCGAAGCGTAGTCCTTGAGGAGATGGGCCGCGTCCACCACCGTCACCATCGTGTCGAGACGCGCCACGTCCGACAGGCTGGCGCCGGCCTCGTCGCGGAACTCGAAGGTCGTCGCGACGGGAAGCGGCTCGGCGATGCCGGTCGATTCGATCAGCAGGTAGTCGAAGCGGCGCTCCTCGGCGAGGCGGCGCACCTCCGACAGCAGGTCGTCACGCAGCGTGCAGCAGATGCAGCCGTTCGACATCTCGACCAGCGTCTCGTCCGTGCGCGAGAGGTTCGCGCCGCCGCGCTCGACGAGGCTCGCGTCGATGTTCACCTCGCTCATGTCGTTGACGATGACCGCGACCTTGAGGTTCTCGCGGTTGTTCAGGATATGGTTCAGCAGCGTGGTCTTGCCGGCGCCGAGAAAGCCGGACAGCACGGTCACCGGAAGGCGGCGGTCGACGATCGCCGCGCCGCCGTTGCTTGCTTGCTCGCCCATGTCTTCCTTTCTGGATGTTATATCATCCGTTTCATGGCTCGAAAAATCGCCTCGCAGGGAGGCGTGGGGGTGTCGGTCTGCGTGTTGCCCAGCAGGCACGGGGCCGCCCTTGTGGGCGGTCCCGCGCCGTCAGTTGAGCTTGATCGAGCCGAACAGGCGCACGCGGGCGCCCGCCTCCAGCACGTCCTCGCGCCGCTTGAACGAGGCGTGGTTCAGCACCTCGTCGTCGGCGAGGTTCTCGCCCTTGACGCCGATGGTGTAGACGGGCTCGAGCGTTCCGCCCTGGCCGCTCGTGACGGTGTAGCTCAGCTCGGCCGAGACCAGCGTGTAGCCGGGCGTCGCGATCTCCTCGACGCCGATCTTGTTCTGGTCGAAGGCGTGCAGCACGCCGACGCGCGCGAACCAGTTGGCATCGCGATAGTAAAGGCCGCCGCCGAGCCGGTGCGGGGGAATGCGCGGCGCGTTCTCGCCGCCGTCGAACGTCGCGCGCACGAAATCATATTGCCCGTCGATGCCCCAGACGCCGTTCCAGATCGCCGCCACGTCGTACTCAGCGGCGAGCTCGGCGCCATAGAACCGCGCATCGCGCTGCTGGAAGAAGACGAGGTCGAAGACGTGGGCGTGGTCGTGATCGTGGCCATCCCCGTCCCCGCCGTGGTCTTCCTCCATGCAATTGAACTCGCCGCCGGACGGCGCCGCATCGCACGCGAGGCCGGACAGCTGCCGGTAGATGAAGCCGTTGTAGCGCGTGTGATAGGCGGACGCGTCGAAGCGGAAGGCGCCCGTCTGCTTTTTCAGGCCGGCTTCGATCGTGAACGCCTTCTCCTTGTCGAGGAACGGATTGCCGACCTCGAAGGTGCCCGTCGCCTCGTGGATGCCCTTGGAGAACAGCTCGGCGGCGTCCGGTGCGCGCTCGACGTACTGGCCTGTGAGGCGGGCGACCGTGGCGAACGGCAACTGGTAGAGGAGGCCGAGGCTCGCGCTACCGGGCGTGAACGACCGCTCGCCCGAGAACAGCGTGCCTTCGAAATGGCCGTGATCGCCGTGCAGCTCGCCTTCGAACGTTT
Organism: uncultured Hyphomicrobium sp.; assembly: GCA_964386545.1. Lineage (GTDB taxonomy): Bacteria > Pseudomonadota > Alphaproteobacteria > Rhizobiales > Hyphomicrobiaceae > Hyphomicrobium_C. The sequence continues at coordinate 88,545 of CAYLSI010000010.1, read as the reverse complement.
CCCAGCCGGTGCCGTCGACCGCGGTGTGCTCGATGCGCGCGGCGGCCTGCAGGCGAAGCTTCTGCGTCACGTCCAGCTCCTCGAACCAGAACGCCGCGACGCTGCGGGTCTCGACGGGCTCGAGCAGGGACTCGCCTTCGAAGCTCTGGCCGCGCGTCTTGCGGTGGCCCCATTGCGCGCCGACGGCGCCGTTCAGGCGGCCGAGCAGCGTGCCCACCGGCAGATGCTGCAGCTCGACGCGGGCTTCCTGCTCCTTGTTCGTGAAGCGCGAGCCCAGCGAGAAGCCATCCTCGTGCTCCTCCTCCTCGTGGTCGTGCTCGTCCTCCTCATGCTCGTCATGGCCGTGGATGGCCAATTCGTCATGCGCATAGTTCGAGGCGCCGAACCAGAAGCGCACGGCCTCGAGGCCGAAATCGCGCACGCGCCACTCGCCGCGCGCCAGCACCTTCTGCTGCTCCATGTCGATGCGCGGCACGGCGCCTTCGCGCGCTTCCTCGCCCGGGATGCCGTAGAGGCTTTCGATGTGCGCGAAGGCGACGCCGATGAAGCCGTCCGGTCCGACCCGCGAGATGCCGACCGAGCCGCCCTGGCTATCGACGAAAGAGTTCAGCTCGCGGCCGCGCGGGGTGTCGTAGTCGTCGGCAGAGCGGGCGAAGCCGTCGGCGTGCACCACGACGCCGTTCATGCCACCGGCCGTGACGTTGAAGCTGCCGTCGGCGCCGTCATCGCCGGACGTCAAGCCGCCGCGCACGGCAGCGCTGAGGCCGCCCTTCGGGACGAACGTGGGGATGCGCTGGTTCTCGACGGCCACGACGCCGCCGATGGCCTGCGAGCCGTAGCGCAGCGTCGCCGGGCCGCGCACGACCTCGACGCTGTCGGCGGAGTTCGGGTCGATCGGCACCGCATGGTCCTCGGAGATCGCCGCAACGTCGTGCGTGCCGATGCCGTTCTCCTGCGTGCGGACGCGATAGCTGTCGAGACCGCGGATGATGGGGCGGTTGGCGCCGGGGGCGAAGCCCGTGCCGACGATGCCGGGTTTCATCTGCAGAGTGTCGGTCAGGGTCGGGCCGTTGGTCGATGCGACCTCGTCTCCGCTCACCTTGGTCACGGCGACGAAGTCCTGCTCATCGAGCGCGATGCCCGCCGGCACGTCCAGCTCCGCGGGGGCCGGTGCGGGGGCCGCGGCCGGGGCTTGGGCCTGGGCCGGCGCGGTTCCCTGCTTCTTGCGGGCGGCCTTGGGCTTGGCGACGGGCGTCGAGGTCGTGACCTCGACGGGCGGCAGCTCCTGGATCTCCTGGGCGAGCGCCGAGGTCGTCATGAGGGCGGGCAGCAATGCGGCCAGGGCCACGTCCCGTCCCTTGCGTCTCCGTGCTGTCGCCTGCCGATTTCCCCACGCTACCGTCATCGCGCCCTCTGGATGGATGTTATAATATCCGCTTTGTAAATGAGACCGGCGCTCCGGGCAACGGCCTGATGGCGGTTTCCGTGGATCTCAAGCGCGCACGGCCTCCGGCGCGTGGCGCATTTGCATCAGGCACGCGGGACGCGAACACGCGGGCGAACGTAATTTTCTCATATCTATCATGAGTCTGCTGCCGTGCTCGTTGCCCGCGTGCGCGCACGGGCAGGGCCGTCTTCGCCACCCAGTTATGGCCCGGCGTTAAGACATAAGGACTTGTTTATATCTTATTGCGATCGCGAGGCTGCCCGGCTATAGGAGGGCGGACTTTTGCACCGGACAGCTTTTTGACCCGAGCGAACCGCTCGCAAATCGAGGCCCTCATGACCGACTCCATCGTCAAAGACATCTCGCTCGCCGATTTCGGCCGCAAGGAAATCGAGCTCGCAGAAAGCGAAATGCCCGGCCTGATGGCCATCCGCGCCGAATACGGCCCCAGCCAGCCGCTCAAGGGCGCGCGCATCGCCGGCTCGCTGCACATGACCATCCAGACTGCCGTGCTGATCGAGACGCTCAAGGCGCTCGGCGCCGACGTCCGCTGGGTCTCGTGCAACATCTTCTCGACGCAGGACCACGCCGCGGCCGCGATCGCTGCAGGCGGCACGCCCGTGTTCGCCTTCAAGGGCGAGACGCTCGTCGAGTACTGGGACTTCACCGCGAAGCTGTTCGACTGGCATGGCGGCGGCGTGCCGAACATGATCCTCGACGACGGCGGCGATGCGACGATGCTCGTCCACTACGGCCTCAAGGCCGAGCAGGGCGACACGGCCTTCCTGAATTCGCCGGGCTCCGAGGAAGAGGAGATCTTCTTCGCACTCATCAAGCGGCTGCTCGCCGAGAAGCCCAAGGGCTGGTTCGCCGAGATCGCCAAGTCGATCCGTGGCGTCTCGGAGGAGACGACGACGGGCGTGCACCGTCTCTACAAGCTCGCCGAGCAGGGCAAGCTGCTGTTCCCGGCCATCAACGTCAACGACTCGGTCACGAAGTCGAAGTTCGACAACCTCTACGGCTGCCGCGAGTCGCTCGTGGACGCCATCCGCCGCGGCACGGACGTGATGCTCGCCGGCAAGGTCGCGTTCGTCGCGGGCTTCGGCGACGTGGGCAAGGGCTCGGCGGCTTCGCTGCGCCAGGCCGGCGCGCGCGTCATCGTCTCGGAGGTCGATCCGATCTGCGCGCTGCAGGCGTCGATGGAAGGCTACGAGGTCGCGACGATCGAGGACGCCTTCAGCCGCGCCGACATCTACGTCACGGCGACCGGCAACAAGGACATCATCACCGTCGATCACATGCGCCAGATGAAGGACCGCGCGATCGTCTGCAACATCGGCCACTTCGACAACGAGATCCAGGTCGCGGGCCTCAAGAACTTCAAGTGGACGAACATCAAGCCGCAGGTCGACGAGATCGAGTTCCCGTCCGGCAACCGCATCATCCTGCTGTCGGAAGGCCGTCTCGTGAACCTCGGCAACGCCATGGGCCATCCGTCGTTCGTGATGTCGTCGTCGTTCTCGAACCAGACGCTGGCGCAGATCGACCTCTGGGCCAACTCCGGCAAGTACGAGAAGAAGGTCTACACGCTGCCGAAGGTGCTCGACGAGAAGGTGGCCGCGCTCCACCTCGAGAAGCTCGGCGTGAAGCTCACGAAGCTGCGCCCGGACCAGGCCGACTACATCGGCGTGCCGGTCGAGGGCCCGTACAAGCCGGACCACTACCGCTACTGATTTCCGGCATCGAACATTCGATTTTCAGCGCGGCCCGGCGGTTTCTTCCGCCGGGCCGTTCGTTTTTCCGAACCCGTTGCGACTGTTGCAGAAAAGACCGCGCGCCGGCCAATTTGCAGCGACGTCCGCGTGGCACAACTACGGCTGGCTTCCCTACCTGAAGCCGCCCATAATTCTCGGTGATTCGGCGTCTCTCACCCGTCCTGCGTTCGCACGCCGCGCGCTTTCAGACCGCTGGTCTCTCCAGCCCGAAGCCGTCCTCACTCATCCCGGGAGCGATGCAGGTCCGTCCGTCCATGTCGCGATCGCAGAACACCCGCGTGGAACTCGTCCTGCTCGTGCTCGCGAGCATGGCGTGCGTGGCTTTCCTCACGGCGACGCTCGCGTCGGGGCGCCAGTTCGTCGATGGCGGCGGTTTGCCGGGCGGCACGTGGCTTTTGGCCTTCCTGGTCGCGACCGGCAGCGCCGGTACGATCTACCTCCTCTACCAGACCATCACCACCCTGCGCCGCCAGTCCGCGCACGCGCAGGACGAGGCGCGCGAGTTGCGCCGCGCGCTGGCCGCCGCCGAAGCGCTGATCAAGGCCGAGCCGCAGGTTCTCATGCACTGGGAGCAGGGGCGCGGCTTCTCGCTCGTCACCAATACGCTGTCGGGCGTGCCGGGGCTGCCGACCAATCCGGTCGAGCTCATGCGCTTCAACTTCTGGCTCGACCAGAAGAGTACGGCGGCGCTCAAATCGGCGCTCGACGGCCTGCTCGCCGAGGGCCGCGCGTTCAACCTTATCCTGAAGACGGCCGCGGGCGGGCATATCGAGGCGGACGGACGCGCGGCGGGCGCACGCGCCGTACTGCGCTTCAAGGACGTCGCGGGCTACAAGCGCGATCTCTCCGTCATCCTCGACCAGCACATGCGTCTCGCGCGGGACGTGCGCTCGAGCCGGGCGCTGCTCAGCGCGCTGCCGCATCCCGCCTGGCTCGCCGATGCGACCGGCCGCATCACGTGGGTCAACAGCGCCTACGTCAAAGCCGTCGACGCCGAGAGCGAGGCGGAAGTCGTCGATGGCCAGATCGAGCTTCTCGAATCGCGCCAGCGCAAGGCCGTGGCGCGCGTGCTGAAGAACGGACAGACCTTCAGCGAGCGCCTGCCGCTCGTCATCGGGTCCGAGCGTAAAGTGCATGCCGTGACCGTGCTGCCCTTGGGCGACGCCACGGCGGGTGCGGCGATCGACGTCGCCGATCTCGAAACGGCCAAGGGCGAGCTCGACCGGCAGATCGCCGCCTACGACCGCACGCTCGACCGCGTGGCGACCGCCGTCGCGATCTTCAATGCCGACCAGAAGCTCACGTTCTTCAACGCGGCCTACCAGAAGCTCTGGCGGCTCGACGTGGACTGGCTCGCGACCTCGCCCGGCGACGGCGCGATCCTCGACCGCCTGCGCGAGACGGGGCGCCTTCCGGAGGTCGTGAACTACCGCGAATGGAAGTCGCGCCTGCTCAAGTGCTACAAGGAGGAGAGCGAGCACGAGGACTGGTGGCACCTGCCGGACGGGCGCGTGGTGCACATCATGGCCGCGCAGCGTCCCGATGGCGGCGTGACGTACCTCTACAAGGACGAGACCGAGCGTCTCGCGCTCGAAAGCCGCTACAATGCGCTGATCAGCGTGCAAAGCGAGACGCTGAACAGCCTCAAGGAAGGCGTGGCGGTGTTCGGCACGGACGGACGGCTCAAGCTGCACAACACGTCGTTCGCGGCCATCTGGAAGATGTCGCCCAAGATGCTCTCGGAAAGCCCGCACCTCGACGAGTTCATTCGCGTCACGCAGGCCCTGCATGGTGGCATCGGGACGTGGGGCGAGATCAGCCGCGCGGTCACGACGTTCGAGGAGCGCGAGCCGCTCGAAGGCCAGATGCTGCGGCCGGATTCCAGCGTCATCGACTATGCCGTGACGCCGCTGCCGGACGGCGGCACGCTGCTCACGTTCGTGGACGTGACCGTCTCGAAGCGCTACGAGCGCGCGCTGATCGAGCGCAACGAAGCGCTCGTCACGGCCGACAAGCTCAAGAACCAGTTCATCGGCCACATCTCCTACGAGTTGCGCACGCCGCTCACCAACATCATCGGCTTCAGCGAGCTGCTCGCCAATCCGATCTTCGGCACGCTGAGCCCGCGGCAGAAAGAGTATCTCGAGGACATCGCGTTCTCGTCCAAGACGCTGCTCGCCATCATCGACGACATCCTCGACCTCGCGACGATCGACGCGGGCGGGCTCGAGCTGTCGGTCGAGCCGGTGGACGTGCGCGCCGTCATCGACCAGGCGATCATGAGCGTGCGCGACCGCGCCGCGCATGCCCGCCTGACACTCGACATCGCCATTGCGGACGATGCGACGACGTTCACGGGCGACGCCCAGCGCGTGCGGCAGGTGCTGCAGAACCTGCTCTCGAACGCCGTGGGCTTCTCGAAGCCGGAGGGCGTCATCCATATGTCCTGCTGGCGCGAGGACGGCGCCATGGTTTTCGCCGTCGAGGACCAGGGTATCGGCATCCCGAAGGACGAGCAGGCGCGCATTTTCGACCGGTTCGAAAGCCGCAGCCAGGGCTCCAAGCACCGGGGCGCCGGTCTCGGCCTTTCTATCGTCAAGAGTCTCGTGGATCTCCACGGCGGGACGACCGAGCTCGACAGCGAGCCTGGAAGAGGCACGAAGGTCACGGTACGGTTCCCCGAACGCGGCGCCGAGAAGAGCATCCATGCCCCTGCCATCCCCGGATCAGACACCGCACGCCTGGCGCGTCACTGACGCGTCCGAGGAGGCGTTGGGCCGTCTCGCGCAGCGCATCGCGCTGAAGCTCGCGCCCGGCGACGTCGTGGCGCTTTCGGGCGACCTCGGCGCGGGGAAGACGACGTTCGCGCGCGCGCTCATCCGGGCGCTCATGGACGCCCCCGAAACAGAAATTCCGAGCCCGACGTTCTCGCTCGTGCAGACCTATGCCGCGCCGCGCTTCCCCGTCGCGCATCTCGATCTCTACCGCTTGTCGGGCGAGGACGAGCTCGACGAGCTGGGTCTCGACGAGCTTCTCGCGAGCGGCATCGCCATCATCGAATGGCCGGAGCGGGCCCCGCACCTGCGCGCATCCGCGCGTCTCGACATCGGCCTTGCGCAGGGCGCGGGCGACGATCTGCGCCATGTCACGCTTGCGGGGCATGGCACGTGGGTCAGCCGGCTCGCACGCCTGGCCGCGATGGCAAGCTTCATCGACGCGCACCCGCCGTGGGCTACCGCGCGCGCCGCCTATCTGCAGGGCGACGCCTCGGCGCGGGCCTATGCGCGGCTCTTGTTCCCTGCCGAGCCGCAGTCCTTGCGCCATCCCGAGGCATGTCTGGATCCCGGCCTTCGCCGGGATGACGGTGCTTCTAAATCAGACCGCCCGCTCCTAACTCTCCGTCACCCCGCTGAAGAGCGGGGTCCAGACACGACTGTTGGACCAGATGGCAACGGACCAAGCGCCAGCGCCATCCTCATGGACCAGCCGCGCCAGCCGGATGGCCCGCCGATCCGCAACGGCCTCCCCTATAGCCGCATCGCGGGACTGGCCGAGGATGTCCGCCCGTTCGTCGCCGTGGCCTCGACGCTGCGCAGCTACGGGCTCAGTGCGCCCGAGATCTACGCGGCGGACCTCGACCGCGGCTTCCTGCTGCTCGAGGACTTCGGGCCGCGCGTCTACGGCGCCGAGCTTGCGGCGGGCACGCCGCAGAACGTGCTCTGGCGCGCTGCCACGGACGCGCTGCTCGTGCTCAGCACGCTGCCCGTTCCTGAGCACATCGCACTGCCCGAGGGGCCGGCCCACCGCGTGCCGCTGCAGGACAAGGGCGTGCTCGCGATCGAGGTGGACCTGCTGCCCGAGTGGTATTGGCGCGCCGTCCACGGCGATGCCATTCCGGACGCGCCGCGCGCCGAGTTCACGGCGCTGTGGGATGCGATCCTCACCAAGCTCGACGCGGAGCCCAAGGGCTGGGTGCTGCGCGACTACCATTCGCCGAACCTCGTCTGGATGCCGGACCGCGAGGGCTTCCGGCGGGCGGGGCTGCTCGACTTCCAGGACGCGCTGCAGGGCTCGCTCGCCTACGATCTCGTCTCGCTGCTTCAGGATGCGCGGCTCGATGTGCCGGCTGCCCTCGAAGAGGAGCTTCTGACCTACTATCTGCGCATGCGCGCCGCCGTCGATCCCGCGTTCGACGCGGCCCAGTTCCGCTTCGCCTATGCCGCGCTCGGCGTGCAGCGGAACACCAAGATCCTCGGGATCTTCGCGCGCCTCGCCATGCGCGACGGCAAGCCCGCATATTTGCGTCACATCCCGCGGATATGGAGGTATCTGACGCGTGGCCTCGCCCATCCCGAGCTGGCCGCGCTCGCCGGCTGGTTCGACCGCTCCTTCCCGCCGTCGATGCGCAGCGCGGTGCCCACCCTTTCTCTTCCCATGAGCCAGCCCGCATGACGACCTCCGTTTCGACCGCGATGGTGCTCGCCGCCGGCTTCGGCAAGCGGATGCGTCCGCTGACCGACCGCATTCCGAAGCCGCTCGTGCCGCTCAAGGGGAAGCCGCTGATCGACCATGTGCTCGACCGGCTGGCCGACGGCGGCGTCACGCGCGCCGTCGTCAACGTCCATTACCTCGCGGACCAGATCGAGGCGCATCTGGCGGAGCGCACGCGGCCCGCCATCGTCCTCTCGGACGAGCGTGATGCGCTGCTCGACACAGGGGGCGGCGTCGTCCGCGCGCTGCCCCTGCTGGGCCCCGCGCCGTTCCTCATCCACAATTCGGATTCCGTCTGGGTCGAGGGGATCGGCTCGAACATCGCGCGCCTGATCCGCGCCTTCGACCCGGATCGCATGGACAGCCTGATGCTGCTCGCGCTCGGCGCGACGAGCCTCGGCTACGACGGGCACGGCGATTTCACCATGGCCGCCGACGGCCTCTTGGCGCGCCCCGGCGAGCGGCGCGAATCGCCGTTCGTGTTCACCGGCGTCTCGATCGCGCATCCGCGCCTGTTCGAAGACGCGCCGGACGGTGCGTTCTCCCTCAACGTGCTGTGGGACCGCGCCATCGCGCGCGGGCGGTTGTACGGGCTGCGGCTCGACGGCGCCTGGATGCACGTGGGGACACCGCAATCGGTGCGCGATGCGGAACAGTGGATAGACCGGTCGGCGCAGGTCTGAGGCCCCATTCCGCGATGCTATACCGGTCCAGGGTCAGCAAGCGGGCCGGGGAGCCCTAACGGGCACGTGACGTCAACATCTCGCGCGAACATCTTCTCCGTCGATGCCGGGGAGCCGTTTCTCGATTGTCTCGCGGAGGCGCTGCTCACCGGGCGATTGCCCGAAGGCGCTGCACCGCCCGGCCCGCTGGCGCTCGCGCGCGTGACGCTCTACCTGCCGACGCGGCGCGCCACGCGCGCGCTGCAGGATGCGTTTCTGCGCGTTTCCGGCGGACGCGCCCTGCTGCTGCCCAGGATCGTGCCGATCTCCGAAGGCGAGGAAGACCTGTCGCTGATCTCCGACGCGGCGCAGGCCGCGAGCGGCGCGGCCGTCGAAGGCCTCGCGCCCGCCATCGGCGAGCTCGAACGCCGGCTGGTGCTGACGAGCCTCATCCGGCGCTGGACGCAGGCGATGCACGACGCGCGCGCCGCAGACACCGGCGCCGAGCCGTTCGCGGCCGCCGGCGCCAGCACGCCGGCGCAGGCCGCCGCTCTCGCCAAGGAGCTGACCACGCTCATGGACATGGTCGAGACCGAGGACGTCTCGCTCGACGGGCTCGCCTCGCTCGTGCCGGAGACGTTCTCCGAGCATTGGCAGAAGACCCTTCAGTTCCTCGAAATCGTCACCGCCTTCTGGCCCGCGCATCTGGCGGAGCAGACCCTGCTGTCGCCCGCCGCACGCCGCAATGCCGTCATCCGCGCCGAAGCGAAGCGGCTCGCGACGACACGGCCGGACGCGCCCGTCATCGTCGCGGGTGTGACAGGCTCCATTCCCGCGACCGTCGAGCTGATGCGCGCGGTCGCGGGTCTTCCAAACGGGGCGATCGTGCTGCCCGCGCTCGACACCGCGCTCGATGCGGCGAGCTGGCAGGCCATCGGATCGGCGGACGCGTCGGCAGACGCGACGGACCGCCATCCCGAGCATCCGCAATACGGCTTGAAGAAGCTGCTCGATGCGCTCGGATGCGACCGGGCGAGCGTGGCGCGTCTCGGCAAGGCACCGGCGGAGCCCGTGCGCGCCCGCAACCGCCTGATCGCCGAGACGATGCGCCCGGCCGGCACGACGCAGCGGTGGGAGGCGTTCGCGGCCGAAGCGCGCGCGAACCCGGCTGCGTTCGCGCCCAAGGGCCTCAGCCTCGTCGAAGCGCCGACCGCGCAGGACGAGGCGGAAGCGATCGCGCTCATCCTGCGCGAAGCCGCGGAAACGCCGGGCCGCACGGCGGCGCTCGTCTCGCCGGACCGGCTGCTCGCGCGGCGCGTCGCGATCCGTCTCGAAGCCTGGGGCATCAAGGTCGACGACTCGGCCGGTCGTCCGCTCATCAAAACGCCGCCCGGCGCGTTCCTCGATCTCGTCATCAACGCCGTCTCGTCGCGGTTCGCACCGGCCGAGGTGGTGGCGCTGCTCAAGCATCCGCTGACGCGGCTTGGGCTCGACCCGTTCGCGGCCCGGCGGGCGGCGCGCGCGCTCGAGCTCACCACGTTCCGCGCGCCTTATCTCGGCGAGGGGCTCGACGGGATCGAGACCGCGTTCGAAGCGGCCGCCAGCCGGCACGCGCGGCGCGAGCGCGCGCATCCCGCCGTCAAGCGGCTCTGGACCGAGGACTGGCAAGGCGCGCGCGATCTCCTCGCGCGGCTCCGGGCCGCCGTCGCGCCGCTCAGCGCGCTCTATGACGGCGCGGTGCCCGCGACGCTCGCCGCGCTCGCAGAAGCTCACAGCCTCGCCGCCGAGGCGATCGCGCGTCCGCCGGAGCAATGGGAGGGCGCGGACGCTGCGAGCCCGTTGTGGCAGGACGAGGCGGGCGCCGTCGCGGCGCGCTTTCTCGCGAGCCTCACCGATCCGCGCCTGCCGCCGCTCGATCTCGACGCCGCGGACTACGCGGATCTCTACCGCAGCCTCGCGGCCAGCGAGACCGTGCGCCCGCGCGGCCCGGTGCATCCCAGGCTTTTCATCTGGGGTCCGTTCGAAGCGCGCCTGCAGCAGGCCGACGTGGTGATCCTCGGCTCGCTCAACGACGGCACGTGGCCAAAGTCGTCCGATCCCGGCGCGTGGCTCAACCGGCCGATGCGCGAGGCGCTCGGCCTGCCCTCGCCGGAGGAGAAGATCGGCCAGTCAGCGCACGACTTCGCGACGCTGCTGGCCGCGCCGCAGGTGATCCTGACGCGCGCCGAGAAGAAGGACGGCGTGCCGACGGTGCCGTCGCGCTGGCTGCTTCGCCTCAAGGCGTTGCTCGCGGGCATGGGGCAGACGCAGGCACTCGAACCCCGCCAGCCATGGCTCGCGTGGGCGCGCCATCGCGACGCCATCGCGGCCGTCCCGCGCCTTTCCGCGCCGGAGCCGCGCCCCGCGCTCTCGCAGCGGCCGCGCAAGCTTTCGGTCTCGCGCGTCGAGACGTGGATCTCGAACCCGTACGAGATCTTTGCGCGCGAGATCCTGGGGCTGGAGCCGCTCGATCCGCTCGGCCAGCAGCCGGGGCCGGCGCTGCGCGGCAGCATCATCCACGATGCGCTCGCCGCATTCTCGCAAGCCTATCCGGACACGCTGCCGGCGGACATCGAGGGCGAGCTCATGCGCCATGCGCGCGCGGCGCTCGACGCCTATGCCGCGCATCCGCGCATCGCCGCGTTCTGGATCCCGCGGTTCGAGCGGTTCGCGGCGTGGTTCGCCGCCACCGAGCCGCGGCGGCGGGTCGACATCGAGCGCGTGGCGACGGAAGTCTCGGGCGCGCTCGTGCTCGACGCGCCGGGCGGGGCCTTCCAGCTCACGGCGCGGGCGGACCGCATCGACATTTCTCCGCATGCGCTCGTGATCTCGGACTACAAGACCGGCGCGCCGCCGTCGGATGCCAAAGTGCTGGCGGGCGTGTCTCCGCAGTTGCCGCTGGAAGCGGCCATCGCGCTCGATGCAAGGCTCGGCTTCGAGAAGATCGCCAAGCGGCCCGTCGCGACGCTGCGCTACATCCGCGCCTCGGGCGGCGAGCCGCCGGGCGACGAGCGCGACGTCAAGTGCGCCGACGTGGCCGCGCTGGCAGCCGAGACGCTGGACGGGCTCGCGCGTCACGTGGCGCGCTTCGACGACGTGCGCACGCCCTACCGGCCGCTGCGCCGCGCGCGCTTCAACTCCGCCTACGAGGCTTATGCGCATCTCGCCCGCGTGGCCGAATGGTCGTCGGGCGCCACCGCGAGCGAGGACGCATGAACATTTCCGATCGCGCCTCTTCCATCCAGGCCGAGCTGGACCGCACGACGCGGCTGCAGGCCGATGCCGCCGACCCCGCCGCGTCCGTCTGGGTCAGCGCGAACGCGGGCACCGGCAAGACGCACGTGCTCACCATGCGCGTGCTGCGGCTGCTGCTCGCCAACACGCCGCCGGAGCGCATCCTCTGCCTCACCTACACGAAGGCCGCGGCGGCCGAGATGTCGAAGCGCGTGTTCGACAGCCTCGCCAAATGGGTCATGCTGCCCGAGGACGAGCTGCGCAGCGTGCTGGCCGAGTTCCTGGGGCGCGCGCCGTCCGACGACGAGGCCGCGCTCGCGCGGACGCTCTTCACGCGCGCCACGGAGACGCCGGGCGGCCTTGCCGTGCAGACCATCCACGCTTTTGCAGAGAGATTGTTGCAGCGCTTTCCGCTCGAAGCGGGCGTGACGCCGGGGTTCTCCATCCTCGACGAGGATACCTCGCGCAAGCTCATGCGGGAAGCCATCGACCACGTCATCGGCGCTGCGGCGCGCGCCCGCGCGAGCGTGCTCGGCCAAGCGCTCGAAACCGCCATCGCCTACGCGGCCGACGACCGCTTCGACGACATTCTCTCCGATGCCCTGCGCGAGCGCGAATGGCTGGACGCGGCGCTGCGCCTGCCGGCGGAAACGGATGGGGGTACGGCCGGGCTCGACGCGGCCGACGGGCTCTATCGGCGCCACTTCGGCGTGCGGGCCGGCATCTCGCGCGCCGCGATCCTCGCGGAGGCGGCGCAGGTGCTCTCACCGGGCGATCTCGCGCATGCGCGCGACGTGCTCCTCCGCGGCGGCAAGATGGACGCGGGGTATGCGGCGACGCTCACCGAAGCGCTGACCGCGGCGACGGACGGCGAGCGCGGCGCGGCGCTTGCCCGCTTCTTCCACAAGACCGATGGCAGTCCGCGCGAGAAATTCCTGACCAAGGCGCTCGCGGCCAGCAATCCCGAGGTCGACCCGATCTTTTCGCGCGCGCAAGCGCGGTTCATCCCGTTGTGGCAGGAGCAGCAGGGCGCCTCCGTCGTCGAAGCGACGATGGCGCTGCTCCGCCTCGCCGACGCCGTGCAACAGCGCTACACGGAAGCGAAGGTGCGGCGCGCCGCGCTCGACTTCGACGACCTCATCGCGCGCACGAAAAGCCTGCTCTCGACGCGCGAGCAGGCCGAATGGGTGCTCTACAAGCTCGACAACGGCCTCGACCATATCCTCGTCGACGAGAGCCAGGACACGAGCCCGTCGCAGTGGCGCGTCGTCGAAGCCATGGCGACCGAGTTCTTCGCGGGCGAGAACGCGCGCGCGGACGTGGTGCGTACGCTGTTCGCGGTGGGCGACGAGAAGCAGTCGATCTACTCGTTCCAGGGCGCGGCGCCGGAGATGTTCTCGCGCATGGGCGACCGCTTCGCGGCGCTCGCCCAAAGCGCGGGCGTGCCGTGGCGGCGCATTCCGCTGACGCTCTCGTTCCGCACCGTCGCGCCCGTGCTCGAGGCCGTGGACGGCGTGTTCGCCGATGCCACGCGCACGACGGGCATTCCGCCCGCGCCGCACATCGCGAAACGCGTAGGCCAGGCGGGTCTCGTCGAGATCTGGCCCGTCGAAGCGGCCGACGACACGAGCCCAGCGGACGCGTGGTCGCCGCTCGACGAAGCGATGGCGGACCCGCCCGAGGTCCGGCTCGCCAACCGCATCGCCGATACGATCAAGGGCTGGCTGGACGGCCGTGCGACGCTCGAGTCGTCGGGACGCCCGATCACGCCCGGCGACATCCTGATCCTCGTGCGCAAGCGCCAGCCGTTCGCGACGCCGATGGTGCAGGCTCTGAAGGCGCGCGGCATTCCCGTGGCGGGCGCGGACCGCATGCGGCTTGCCGAGCAGATCGCGGTGCAGGATCTCCTGTCGCTCGGCGATTTCCTGACGCTGCCGGAGGACGATCTCGCGCTCGCCGAGGTTCTGAAAAGCCCGATCTTCGGCCTCGACGACGCGGACCTCACGACGCTGGCGTTCGACCGCGCCGATCCCACGCAGCGGCGCAAGCGCACGCTCTGGAAAGCGCTGCTCGATGCGGGCGAAACGGATCTGCGCTTCGTGGAAGCGGCCTCCACGCTCAAGCGCTGGCGCAAAGCGGCGGACTTCCGCCCGCCGTTCGAGTTCTTCGCCGACCTGCTCGACCGCGACGGCGTGCGGGCGAAGCTTCTCGCGCGCATCGGGCCGGATGCCGCCGATCCGCTCGATGAGTTCCTGAACCTCGCGCTGACCTACGACGACGGCGCGCCGCCCTCCCTCGCCGGCTTCCTCGCGTTCATGCGCGATGGAACGCGCGACATCAAACGCGACATGGAGCACGGGCGCGACGAGGTCCGCGTGATGACGGTGCACGGCGCCAAGGGCCTCGAAGCGCCGATCGTGTTCCTGCCGGACACGTGCAGCGCGGGCTCGGCCGGCGCTCAGGGCGGCCGGCCCATCCGCATGCCCGGCATGGCGCGTCCGGCCGGAATGCCTGCCCCGATCGTCTGGCCCATCAAGGGCACGGGCGAGCTCGCCGCGATCCGCGAGGCGCGCGGCGACATCCGCACGGGCGACCGCGAGGAGCGCGACCGCCTGCTCTACGTGGCGATGACGCGCGCGCGCGACCGGCTCTACGTCGGCGGGTTTGCCGGAAAGCGCGGACCCGAGGCCGGCTGCTGGTACGAGCTCATTGCCGATGGCCTCGCCGGCGCGCTCGAACGCGCGGAGGACGGCAAGGGCGGCACCGTGCTACGGCGGGTCACGCCCCAGCTCGCGGCGACGGAAGATCCCAAAGGCGCGCTGCAGAGCGTGAAGATGGCCGCCGAGCTGCCGCTCTGGGCGCGCACGCCGGTGCCGCGCGAGGTGCAGCTCACCGTGCCGCTCGCGCCCTCGCGCCTCGCGCCCTACGACACGGACGACGAGGGCGAGCCGCTCGCCACGCCGCCGCGGAAGGATCCTCAGGCCGAGCCGCCGGTCGCGAGCCCGGTTCCCTCCGACCAGAGCCGGTTCCTGCGCGGCACGCTCACGCATGCCCTGCTCCAGCATCTGCCGGCACTGCCGCGCACGTCCTGGGCAGCCGCGGCGGACGCGTTCCTCGCCGCGCGCGGGGCGGGCCTCTCCGCCGCGACGCTCGCCAGCATCGCCGCGGAAACGGAGGCGGTGCTGGCCGACCCCGCGTTCGCGCCCGTGTTCGGGCCGGACAGCCAGGCGGAGGTGCCGGTCGTCGCGATCATTCCGCGCCCGGACGGGGCGGGTCCGCCGCTGCGCATCACCGGGCAATTGGACCGGCTCGCGGTGCTCGACGATGGCGTGCTGATCGTCGACTACAAGACCAACCGGGGCGCGCCGCGCACGCTCGCCAGCGTCGCGCCGGCCTATTTGTACCAGCTCGCCGCCTATCGGCTGGCGCTCCAGGACATCGTGCCCGGCAAGCCCGTGCGGGCGGCCCTGCTCTGGACGCAAGGGCCGCATCTCATGGAAATCCCGAGCGAAATTCTGGATTCTGCGACGAAAGATCTGTGGCGGCTCGACACGCTGCCGTCTTGACGCCCGAAGGACCCATTCCTACGTTCACGGTCCGCAGGCCCGGGGCCCCGTTTGCCGGGCCGCAATAGGAGAACTCTCATGACCGCACTGGTTTCCGATAAAACGTTCGATGCCGAGGTTTTGCAGGCGAGCGAACCCGTTCTCGTCGACTTCTTTGCCGAGTGGTGCGGTCCGTGTAAGGCGATGGCGCCGGCGGTCGACCAGCTCGCGGCCGAGCTCAAGGGCAAGGTCAAGATCGTGAAGATCGACGTCGACCAGAGCCCGAACATCACGACCAAGTACGGCATCCGCGCGATGCCGACGCTGATCGTGTTCAAGAACGGCCAGGTGGCGGGCCAGCATGTCGGCGCGCTCGTTCAGAAGCGCAAGCTCGAAGAGTGGCTGGGCCAGCAGATCGGCGAGACCATCGCCAAGGCGTAGCGCTCGCTGCGCACGCTCGAACGACGAGGGCCCCGATACCGATCGGGGCCCTTTTCTTTTGGCTTCGTTTGCCTGAGGCTCATGTTGGTTAGTTCGCCTGCGGCTCAACGCCTTCCTGCAGCGCGAGGACGTGGCCGGCCAGATAGAGCGAGCCGGTGATCAGGATGCGCTTGGGGCCGGGCTGCAAGGCGTCGACGCGGCGCAGCGCTGCCTCCACCGAGGGCGCGGCGTCGGCATTGATCGAGACCGACTGCGCGACCTCTGCGAGCGCTTCCGGCGTAAACGGCGCCTCATGCGCCCCCGGAATAGGCACGGCCACGACATGGCGCGCGAGGCCGCGGAAGGAGCCCAGAAAGCCCGCCGCATCCTTGAGGCCCATCATGCCGACGACGAGGTAGAGCGGCTTCGGCGCGCGCTCCTCGAGATCGGCCAGCGACTGGGCGATGAACTGACCGGCGGCCGGGTTGTGCCCACCGTCGAGCCACAGCTCCGAGCCCGGGCGCAGCAGCGACGGCAGCGGCCCTTCGTCGATCCGCTGCATGCGGGCAGGCCAGCGTGCGGAGACGAGCCCACGCTCGATGGCCTTCTCCTCGATGGAGAAACCGGGAAGCTCCTGGACCGCCGCGACGGCCGTTCCGGCGTTGATGATCTGGTGGCGGCCGAACAGCGCGGGCAGCGGCAGATCGAGCAGCTCATCCGGCCGCTGCACGACGAGCCGGCCGCGCTGCTCGTAGGCGTCGAAGTCCTGGCCCCAGACGACGAGGCGCGCGCCCACGCGCGCCGCCTGCTGCGTCACGACGTCGAGGGCGGCGTCCTCCTGCTGCGACACGACGCACGGCACGCCGCGCTTCAGGATGCCGGCCTTCTCTCCCGCGATGGCCTCGATGGTGCTGCCGAGCTTGTCGGCGTGATCGAGCGAGATCGGCGTCAGCACGGTCAGCGCCGGCTGGTCGATCACGTTCGTCGCGTCGAGGCGGCCGCCGAGCCCAACCTCCAGGAGCACGACGTCGGCCGGGTGCTCGGCGAAGGCGAGGAACGCCGCGGCCGTCGTGATCTCGAACTGGGTGATGTCGTCGCCCTTGTTGACGGCCTGCGTGCGCGACAGCACGTCGACGAGGTCGGCTTCGTCGATCGGCTGCGAGACGCCGTCGGCGCGCGCCAGCGCGATGCGCTCGTGGAAGCGCACGAGATGGGGCGACGTGTAAGCGTGGACGCGCAGTCCGGCCGCCGTGAGAATGGCTTTGAGATACGCCGTCACGGAGCCTTTGCCGTTCGTGCCCGCGATGTGCACGACGGGCGGCAGCGCCTTGTGCGGGCTGCCGAGCTTCGCAAGCAAACGCTCCACGCGGCCCAGCGACAAGTCGATGAGCTTCGGATGCAGGAGCTTCATATCCGCGAGAAGCTGATCGCTCGTCAGAATATCACGCCCCTCCAAAAGGATCCCGCATGCGCCGCGAGACCGTGCAAAGGCTGCCCTAGATCGACGGGACGGCCCGAACGGCGGCCGCTTTTCCCCATCCCATCTTCAACGGAGTACACGAGCGAGCGGCTGTCCGCCAGCACCGCGGCTAGTTCTTGACCGGGGGCGTTGCGGAAACGTCGGCGGCCGTGCCGCCGGTTCCCTTTTCGACCGAGCCTTCGGCCTCGATCGGGCTGCTCTTCTCGATCATCTTGCCGTCGGCGCTGCCGTTGCCCTGGGCCTTGCCGTTGCCGCGATGGGCCTTCGCCTTGTCGGCGCCGACGCTCGGGGCGAGCAGGCCGACGAGGCGGCTCAGCGTCTCGCGCATCTTGTGGCGATGGACGACCATGTCGATCATGCCGTGCTGCAGCAGGTATTCGGCGCGCTGGAAGCCGTCCGGCAGTTGCTCGCGGATGGTCTGCTGAATGACGCGGGGGCCGGCGAAACAGATCAGCGCGCCGGGTTCCGCGATATGGATGTCGCCGAGCATCGCGTAGGACGCCGTCACGCCGCCCGTGGTCGGGTCGGTCAAGACGACGATGTAGGGCAGCTTCGCCTCGCGCAGGCGCTGCACGGCGATGGTCGTGCGCGGCATCTGCATCAGCGAGAGAATGCCTTCCTGCATGCGTGCGCCGCCGGACGCGGCGAACAGAATGAACGGCGCCTTGACGGCGACGGCCCGCAGCATGCCGGCGATGACGGATTCGCCTGCGGCCATGCCGAGGGATCCGCCCATGAACTCGAAATCCTGCGCGGCGGCAACGACGCGGCGGCCATCGAGAAGACCTTCGCCGACGAGAAGTGCGTCTTCGAGGCCGGTCTTGGTGCGGGCATCCTTGAGCCGGTCCGTATAGCGGCGGCCATCGCGGAAGCGCAGCGGATCCTGCGCGACCGTCAGCACCGGCACCTGCTCGAACGTGCCGCCGTCGAACAGGTTCACGAGGCGGGCGCGCGAGCCCATCTTCATGTGATAGTTCGAGCCGGGAACGACGAACTGGTTCGCCTCGAGGTCCTTGTAGAAGACCATCTGCCCCGTCTCGGGGCATTTCACCCAGAGGTTTTCCGGAACCTCGCGCTTCGTCGTGAGGAAGCTGCGGATCTTGGGCCGGACGACGTTATTGATCCAGTTCACGCTTTACCGCTCCTCGAAACCCGTTCACCGGTGAGAGAAACTTCCACGACTGCAGGCGCATTCGGTCGCATTCAATCTCGATTTGCGGCCGATCGTCATGCCTTGGCGCGCAATGCCGCGCTCAGGCTACCGACCAAATCTAGGACAGACGACACCGTTGTGCCAGTTGCCCGGCCCTCGCCGGTCAAGCTCGTCTCGATGGTGCGCACCAACGCCGAACCGACGACGACGGCGTCGGCCGTCTCAGCGATTGCCCGCGCCTGCTGGGGTGTTCTTACGCCAAATCCCACCGCCACGGGAAGGGCCGTTGCACGTTTGAGGCGTGCCACCTGGAGTTGAACGTCGCCCGGATCGGCGGAGGCCGCACCGGTAATGCCGGTGATCGAAACATAGTAAAGAAAACCGGACGTGTTTTTCAGCACCGTCTTCAAGCGCTTGTCGTCGGTGGTCGGCGTGGCCAGGCGGATGAAGTTGAGGCCGCGCGCGACGGCCGGCAGGCACAGCTCATCGTCGGCCTCGGGTGGAACATCCACAACAATCAAGCCGTCGACGCCCGCTTCCGCCGCCTCGTCGAGGAACGCCTCGGACGGGTGGACGTAGATTGGGTTGTAGTACCCCATGAGCACGATCGGCGTGTCGTTGTCCGTCTTGCGGAAGGCACGCACCATGTCGAGCGTCTTGCGCATCGTGTGGCCGGCCTTCAGCGCGCGCAGCGACGAGGCCTGGATCGCTGGGCCGTCCGCCATGGGATCGGAGAACGGCATGCCGAGCTCGATGATGTCGGCGCCGGCCTTCGGAAGACCGTTCAGGATCGCCTGGGAGGCTTCGAGATCCGGGTCGCCCGCCGTCACGAACGTCACGAGGCCGGCGCGGCCCTCGGCCTTCAGCGCCGCGAAGCGCCGGTCGATGCGTGTTTCTTTTTGTGTCGTCATTCGGTGATCCAAACATGTGCTTTGCGCCCCATCACCCGCGCAGCTATCGCTGCGCGACCTCTCCCCACCGGGGGGAGGTCGCGGTAGGATGGCACATCGAATACTTCGCCTCTCCCTGGTGGGGAGAGGTCGGAAACGATCGATCCAAGCGGAGCATGGGCCCGCCATGACGGATCGCTTCCGGGCCAGGGGGCGACGCAGGTGGGAACAGAGCTGTTCAAGCGCCGGGCGCGGTCACTACGCGCGGCCCAAACCAACGCCGAAAGCGTGCTCTGGCGACATCTACGCAACCGCCAGCTCTCGCGCTGGAAATTCCGCCGCCAGCATAAGATCGATCGCTTCGTCGTCGATTTCGTAACCCTCGACGGCAAGCTGATTGTCGAGGTCGACGGCGCTACGCATTCAACGGACGCGGACGTGAAGCGGGATAGCGAGCGGACACGGATCCTGGAATCCCTTGGCTTCCAAGTGATGCGCGTTTCGAACGACGACGTGTGCACAAACTTGGCCGGGGTTCTGGATACCATTCTCAACGAGCTTAAGCGGTGAAAGTGCCCCCTCACCCGGCCGCTCGCGCGGCCGACCTCTCCCCACTGGGGAGAGGTGAAAGACGCCCACTTCGCCTCTCCCCGTTGGGGAGAGGCCGCGAGCGCAGCGAGCGGGTGAGGGGGCACTTCGCTCCTCAAAGTTTGATCCCCAGGTAGCCCGCGACGGCGAAGACGTCCTTGTCGCCGCGTCCGCACA
>CAYLSI010000010.1:0-68544 GCA_964386545.1 uncultured Hyphomicrobium sp. | reverse complement strand
TTGATCCCCAGGTAGCCCGCGACGGCGAAGACGTCCTTGTCGCCGCGTCCGCACATGTTCATCACGAGGAGGTTGTCCTCGGGGAGCGTCGGCGCGAGCTTCGTCACCCAGCCCAGCGCGTGCGACGGCTCGAGCGCGGGGATGATGCCCTCCTGCCGGGCGCAGAGCTGGAACGCCGTCAGCGCCTCGCTGTCGGTGATCGAGACGTATTCGACGCGGCCGGTATCCTTCAGCCACGCATGCTCGGGGCCGACGCCCGGATAGTCGAGACCGGCCGAGATCGAATGACCTTCGAGGATCTGGCCTTCCTTGTCCTGCAGCAGATACGTGCGATTGCCGTGCAGCACGCCGGGCGTGCCGCCGTTCATCGACGCGGCGTGACCGTTCTCCACCTCGAGGCCGTGGCCGCCTGCTTCGACGCCGTAGATCTTGACGCCGGCGTCGTCGAGGAAGGGATGGAAGAGGCCGATCGCATTCGAGCCGCCGCCGATGCAGGCGACGAGCGTATCGGGAAGGCGGCCCTCGCGCTCCATCATCTGCGCGCGCGTCTCCTCGCCGATGATCGACTGGAAGTCGCGCACCATCGCGGGATAGGGATGGGGACCGGCGGCCGTGCCGATCAGATAATAGGTATCGCGCACGTTGGTGACCCAATCGCGCAGCGCTTCGTTCATCGCGTCCTTGAGCGTGCCGGCGCCGGCCGTGACCGGGTTCACCTTCGCGCCGAGCATGTGCATGCGCGCGACGTTCGGCGATTGGCGCGCGACGTCGGTCGCGCCCATGTAGATCTCGCACGGCAGGCCGAAGCGGGCGCAAACGGTGGCGACCGCCACGCCGTGCTGGCCGGCGCCCGTCTCGGCGATGATGCGCGTCTTGCCCATGCGGCGGGCGAGCTGGATCTGGCCGAGGCAATTGTTGATCTTGTGGCTGCCCGTGTGGTTCAGCTCGTCGCGCTTGAAGTAGATCTTCGCGCCACCCTTGCCGCCCGCCTTCTTCGCGACGTCGCGGAAATGCTGCGTCAGGCGCTCGGCGTAGTAGAGCGGGCTCGGCCGGCCGCCGTAGTGCAGCATGAGGTCGGTCAGCTCGGCCTGGAACGACGGATCGTTCCGGGCGTCGTCGTAGGCTTTCTCCAGATCGAGGATCAACGGCATCAGCGTCTCGGCGACGAAACGGCCGCCGAACATGCCGAAGAAGCCGCCATCATCCGGCCCCGCACGCAGCGAGTTGGCCTTCGCTTCCGTCGTCTTCTGGTCTTTGGAGGCCATCGGCCTTGCGTCCTCTCAATCGCGCGCGCCGTCTTCAAATCGCTGGCGCGGATGGGCCCAAGCAAGGAGGCCCGGGCTTATTTTCATGCCTCTCTAGCGGCCTTTGCGGCGCGAAGGAAGCGGCGGATCAACTCGGGGTCCTTTTCCCCAGGACGGCTCTCGACGCCCGAGGAAACGTCAACGATGGCGGCGCCCGTCAAGCGGATGGCGTCGGCGACGTTCTCGGGCGTGAGACCGCCCGCGAGCGCGTAGGGCGCAAGGCGCGCCGCCCCGCCCAGGATGTGCCAGTCGAAGGCGAGGCCGTTGCCGCCGGGCAGGGCCGTGGGATCGCGCGGCGGCTTGGCGTCGAAGAGCAGGATGTCGGCCCGATCCGGTGCGAGATAGGCGCCGGCGGCGGCGACGTCCTCCGCATCCGCGACCGGCACCGCCTTCATCACCGGCAACCCGGTCATGGCGCGGACGGCGGCGGTGCGCTCGGGCGTTTCGTGGCCGTGGAGCTGGATGCGGTCCGGCGCGATGTCTTTCGCCACGCGCTCGACCAGCGCGTCGTCCGGATCGACGAGCAGGACGACCGTCTCCGCGCCGCCTCTGGCCTTCGCATGGCGCACGAGCGCGGCCGCATCGGCGACGGCGACGTTGCGTGGCGATTTCGGGAACAGTACGAAGCCGACGAAATCGGCGCCCGCCTCGAGTGCGGCGTCGAGTGCGGCTTGGCTGCGCAATCCGCAGATTTTCACGCGGGTGGACATGGTGTCTTTACCGGCTGGCGGATTCCGCGTGGCGCCCCCTCACCCGCGCAGCTCGCGCTGCGCGACCTTTCCCCAAGGGGAGAGGTGAAGAGATGGCGCGCCACACTCTGCACTTTGCCTCTCCCCTTGGGGAGAGGCCGGAAACGATCGAAAGATCGCTTCCCGGGTGAGGGGAGCCGCACGTTCGACAAAAGCAAATCTTACGCGGCGTCGCGCTTGCCGGGTGCCGCCAGGGCCTTTGCGCGCGCCGAGACATCCGCATCGCGCTCGCGCATGAGCCTGTCAGCTTCCGATTGCCAGCGCTTCGCCTCGGTGGTGCGAACGCGCGCGGTGCGACGCCATCGGCTCTGCGTGAGCCACGTGGCGGTGCCGCCGAGAACGACGCCGATCACCAGCGCGCCGAACAGAAAGCCGTAGAACGGCATCACCAGCGAGATCACCGGCGTTTCGGGGCGGAAGGGATCCAGCACGAGACGGACGGCGTGCCGATTGGCCACCGCGAGCGTCACCAGCAGCGCCGCTGCCGGAAACGCAATGAGCACCCACATGATCCGCTTGAGCACGCCCGTTCCTCAATCCACGGCCGAGGCCGCATTCCGCTGATGCCGAAACGCGGCTCGGCCCGTCGTGTTCAACCCGCGACGTTCAGCCCGCCGTACTCAGCCCGTCGTGTTCAGCCCGTCGTGTTCAGCCTGTCGCGCAGTTCCTTGCCCGTCTTGAAGAAGGGCACAAACTTCTCGGCGACCGGCACCGGATCGCCCGTGCGCGGGTTGCGACCCTGGCGCGCGGCGCGATGCTTGACCGTGAACGCGCCGAAGCCGCGAAGCTCCACGCGATCGCCCTGAGCCAGCGCGTCGACGATCTCATCGAACACGACGTTGACGATGCGCTCGACGTCGCGATGGTAGAGATGCGGGTTCGACGCCGCAATCTTCTGAATGAGCTCTGACTTGATCAAGGCACCCGCCTCCCAAAGAGTATTGTTATTCTTCAATTTTCCTGAGGTTGCCAAACGGAAACAAGGCCGTCAAGGCCAAGCCTGCCGACCGATGGTGCAAGAGCGATCCCCTCGACCATGCCGTTAACGATGCTGCGCGCGAAAGCGCCCGCCGCCGACCCGGCCGAGCCGGTCACCTGGCTCCAGGGGCTTTCGGGCGCCGGCTTCCAGCTCACGACCTTGAGGTCCTTGGTGACGCCGCGCTGCGTTTCGAGCCACTTGACGGCCTCGGTCTCGCCGCCGATCTCGTCCACCAGCTTGCGCTCGAGCGCCTGGCGGCCCGAGTAGATGCGGCCTTGCACCAGGCCGTCGATGGATTGCGCCTTCACGCCGCGGCGCTCCTCCACGAGCGACAGGAACCAGCGGAAGCCGTCGTCGATCGTGTCCTGCATGACCTTGCGGGAGGCCTCCGTCGCCGGCTCGAACGGGTTCGGCGCGGCCTTGAGCTCGCCGCTCTTCACCTCGTTGAACTTCACGCCGAGCTTGCCGAGAAGCTCGCTGATCTCGGGCCACTGGGCGAGCACGCCGACCGAGCCCGTGATGGTGTTGCCGCGCGCCACGATGTGATCGGTGCCGAGGCCGACGATATAGCCCGCCGACGCCGCGACCGTGCCGAACTGCGCCACGACGGGCTTGGCGGAGGCGACATCGCGCAGCGCGAGGTAGAGGCTCTCGCCGCCGGTCGTCGTGCCGCCGGGGCTGTTGACGAACACGATCAGCGCCTCGACGTTCTTGGCGTCCTTGATCTTCTTCAGCAGCGCGATCTGATCGCGGTCGTCGGTGATCGTGCCCTCGATGGCGATGCGCGCGATCTGCTTCGAGCCGGTCAGCGCGGAGAGGTTGTCGCTGCCGAACATCAGCGCGCCCAGCATGAGGCCGATGACCATGATCGCGGCGCTGCGCCAGAAGGTGACGCGGCGGCGCATCTGGCGCCGGTCGAGAACGGCTTCAATTTCGAGGGACATGCACGAGTGCTCCTGGGGTTAATCCCTTGCGCGCAAAATATAAAAATGCCGTGCCGGGCGCAATGACCTGCTGGCGGGGCGGCTCAGTCGGGCCGCGGTCCTGCCTGTCATTGCTGTCCTTTCCCGGCTTTTCCTGGCGTCCGATCGCGGCAAATGGGCGTTCACGGGCCGTGAAAGGCAAACTTAACCACTCTCTCGGGTTTGCCGCGCTTCTTGTCGGACACTCGGCTCGTTGTCGGACGCTTGGCTGGCATGGCTTCGCCATGACTGGCTCGCATGGCTTCGCCATGACCGGTTGCTACTTTTCCGGAAGCACTCGAAAAAAGAAATGCGCGGGGATCGCCCGCGCATTTCCATGACCTCAGTCGACGGCCGGACGGCTTATTCCTCGTCCGAATCCGCGTTGTCGGCTTCGCGCTTCTTGATGGCGGCCTTGAAGATGTCGCCGAGCGAGGCGCCCGAGTCGGACGAGCCGTACTGCGCCACGGCCTGCTTCTCTTCGGCGATCTCGAGCGCCTTGATCGACACCGTGATGCGGCGGGCGGCCTTGTCGGCCGTGAGAACCGCAGCATCGACCTTCTGGCCGACCGAGAAGCGCTCCGAGCGCTGCTCCGAACGGTCGCGTGAGAGATCCGAACGCTTGATGAAGGTGGTGATGTCGCTGTCGGCGATCTTCACCTCGATGCCGTTCTCCTGCACGGCGACGACCTCGCAGGTGACCTGATCGCCCTTCTTGTACTTGCTCAGCGCGTCGGCCGGATCGCCGCCGAGCTGCTTGATGCCGAGCGAGATGCGCTCCTTGGAGCTATCCACGTCGAGCACAACGGCTTTGACGGTGTCGCCCTTCTTGTAGTCCTTGATGACCTCGTCGCCGGCCTTCTGCCAGTCGAGATCCGAGAGGTGGACCATGCCGTCCACGCCGCCATCGAGACCGACGAAGAGGCCGAACTCGGTGATGTTGCGGATGGGGCCTTCGACCACGGAGCCCTTCGGATGCTGCGAAAGGAACGCATCCCACGGGTTGTCCTGCGTCTGCTTGAGGCCAAGCGAGATCCGGCGCTTCGCCGGATCGACCTCGAGGATCTGGACCTCGACCTGCTGGCTCGTCGAGACGATCTTGCCGGGGTGGACGTTCTTCTTCGTCCAGCTCATCTCGGAGACGTGGATCAGGCCTTCGACGCCCGGCTCCAGCTCAACGAACGCGCCGTAGTCGGCGATGTTCGTCACGGTGCCCGTGAAGCGCGCGCCGATCGGGTACTTGGCCTCGATGGCCGACCACGGATCGGACTGGAGCTGCTTCATGCCGAGCGAGATGCGCTGCGTCTCGGGGTTGATGCGGATGATCTGCACCTTCACCGTGTCGCCGACGTTCAGGATCTCGGAGGGGTGATTCACGCGGCGCCACGCCATGTCGGTGACGTGCAGCAGACCGTCGATGCCGCCCAGATCGATGAAGGCGCCATAGTCGGTGATGTTCTTGACCAGACCGTCGATGACCTGACCCTCTTCGAGGCGGGCGACGATGTCGGCGCGCTGCTCGGCACGCGTTTCTTCAAGAACGGAGCGGCGCGAGACGACGATGTTGCCGCGGCGGCGATCCATCTTGAGGATCTGGAACTGCATCGGCTGATGCATGAGGGGGCCGATGTCGCGCACGGGGCGGATGTCGACCTGCGAGCCGGGGAGGAACGCCACGGCGCCGTCGAGATCGACCGTGAAGCCGCCCTTGACCTTGTTGAAGATGACGCCCGAGACCTTCTCGCCCTTTTCGCTGAGCTTCTCGAGGCGGGTCCAGCTCTCCTCGCGGCGCGCCTTGTCGCGCGAGAGGACGGCTTCGCCGAGCGCGTTCTCGATGCGCTCGAGGTAGACTTCGACCGTATCGCCGACCTTGATGTTGCCCGGCTGGCCGCCGAGGCCGAACTCCTTCAGCGGAACGCGGCCTTCCATCTTGAGGCCGACGTCGATGACGGCGAGGTCCTTCTCGATGCCGACGACGCGGCCCTTGACGACGCTGCCTTCGAAAAGGTCGTCCTTGGCGAGGCTCTCGGCGAGCATCGCGGCGAAATCATCGCGCGACGGCGAATAGTCTTTGTTCAGTTCAGCGGACATTCAAGCTCCTAGGTCGTAAATCGGATGAATGGATATGCCCCTGCCGAGGACCCTGGGGCCTCGCAGCGGCGCGGATGGTGAAAATGCCCTTCGAAGTCCGCCGGCGTGCCAAGGCACAGCAAGAACAGACCTTTTTCGGGCGTGATGTGCTGATTTTCTGTCGGCGCCGCCGTGATGGGCCTTCTGCCCGCCAGCAAAATTTGAAACGCGTTTCGCGTTCCTAGTGGCTGATCTTCCTCTTGATCAATCCGACAGCGGCGTCGAATGCGGCTTCTATACTCAAGTTGCTGGTGTCAAGCAACAAGGCATCTGCGGCCACGATCATGGGGGCGTTGGCCCGGCCGCTGTCGCGGGCGTCGCGGGCCAGGATGTCGGCCAACACGGTTTCATAGGCAACGCCCATGCCGCGGGCCTCGAACTCGGAAAAGCGGCGCCGCGCGCGCACCTCGGGCGTCGCGGTGACGAAGATTTTCACGTCCGCTCCGGGACATACGACCGTTCCGATGTCGCGCCCGTCGAGCACGGCGCCGGGCGGCCGGCGGGCGAAATCGCGCTGATAGGCCAAAAGCGCGGCCCGGACGTCGGGAAGGCGGGCCACGATCGAGGCGGCGTCTCCCGCGGCCGTGCCGCGCAGGCTCGCGCCCTCGAGCTCGCGCGGATGGAGGCTGCGCGCCGCCGCGACCGCCGCCCAGGCGTCCTCCAGCCGGAATCCCAGACGCGCGACGTCCCGCGCCACGGCGCGATAGAGGAGCCCCGTATCGAGGCAGTGGAAACCCATATGATCGGCCAGGCGCTTGGCGAGCGTGCCTTTGCCGGATGCGGCGGGGCCATCGATGGCAATGATCACGTCGCTCTCCCCCCAAAAAAGCGCAAACCTAACCGGACCGCTTGCCGAAACTGGCCAGCACGTACGCCAAGACGAGCACGAACGGCACGAAGAAAAATCCGGAGCCCAAGTACGTGCCCGGGATCGAAACGAGCCGCAGGGCCGAGCCGGGCGCGGAGCCGAGGAATGCCCACATCGAAACCAGCATCAGAACGGCGGGCAGCAGCACGCCGAGCAACCCCTTGTGCCAGGCCGGCGCGCGATCGCGCAGACGGCGCGAAAGCCAGATCCCGAAGGCGAGCGCGGCCACGCCGAGCAGCAGGTTCATCGCGAGCCAGACCGGCTGCGTGAGCCCCGCCTTCACGTGCATGACGACGATGCCGCCGATGCCCGCGAGTGACGCGGGCGCCAGAACCAGCGAAGCGAAGCTAAGCGCCAAAGCGGGCCCCCACCTGCTGCATCAAGCTGCGGAACTCGGGGAAGCTGGTCGCGATCATCGCCGTGTCGTCGACCGTGACCGCCGCTTTGCTGGCGAGCCCCATCACCAGGAACGCCATGGCGATGCGGTGGTCGAGATGCGTCGCCACGGTGCCGCCGCCCGGCACGCTGGCCACGCCGTGCACGATCAGCGTATCGCCGGCCGCGTCCGCGCGCACGCCATTGGCCGCGAGGCCCGCGGCCGTTGCCGCGAGGCGGTCGCTTTCCTTGACCTTGAGCTCGGCCAGGCCGTCCATGCGCGTGACGCCCTGCGCGAAGGCGGCCACGACGGCCAGCATCGGATATTCGTCGATCATCGAGGGCGCACGCTCGGCCGGGACGTCAACGCCTTTGAGCTGCGAGAAGCGCGCACGAATGTCGGCGACCGGCTCGCCGCCTTCCTCGCGCTCGTCGAGGAACTCGAGGTCGGCCCCCATCTCCTTCAGCGTCGTGTAGAGCCCGGTCCGCGTCGGATTGACGAGCACGCCTTCGAGCGTCACGTCCGAGCCGGGCACGATCAGCGCCGCTGCGATCAGGAACGCGGCCGACGAGGGGTCCGCGGGGACGATCACGTCGCGGCCTTCGAGCCCGGCGGGACCGGTGACGGTGATGCGGCTGCCGCCGTTCTCGGCCACTGTCGTCACGACCGCGCCGAAGTGGCGCAGCATGCGCTCGGTATGGTCGCGCGTCGCCTCGGGCTCGATGACGGCCGTCTCGCCTGCCGTGCCGAGGCCGGCGAGCAGCACCGCGCTCTTCACCTGCGCCGACGGCACCGGCAGCCTGTAGGTGATGGGCGCGAGACGCGACGAGCCGCGCAGGGTCAGCGGCAGGCGGTCGCGATCATCTTCGACCTCGACGCCCATCTGCTTCAGCGGCCCCAGGATGCGGCCCATGGGCCGCTTCGAAAGCGAGGCGTCGCCGATCATGGTCACGGCGATGTCGTGCGGCGCGATGACGCCCATCATCAGGCGTGAGCCGGTTCCGGCGTTGCCGAAATCGAGGGGGCCGTCCGGTTGCGCCAGTCCGCCCGTGCCGCGGCCCATGACCTCCCAGACGTCGCCGTGCTTCGCGGCCGGAGCGCCGAGCGCGGTCACGGCGCGGGCCGTGTTGATCACGTCCTCCGACTCCAGAAGGCCGCGGATCGTCGTCCGCCCCGTCGCGAGCGCGCCGAGCATCAGCGCGCGATGGGAAATGGACTTGTCGCCGGGCACGCGGATGCGCCCCTTCAACGGACCTGAGGCGTGGGCAGAAAGCGGAGTGGCGGGGCCGGCGTGGGTCACGGAGGTGCCTGATGATGCAAGGATGACAGTGCCTTCGCGAGCCTTCTGGCGGCTCCGGGGCCCGGGCATAGAGCCGCCGGAGCGGCGGGCTGTCAACGGCGGGGCGCCGGCTTTCCCGGGTTGCTTGCGGAAATCGCTTTGACAGCCGACATTCACTGTGGCAGACCCCGCTATCCCAAATTCACCGGTGAGCAAAAAGCCATGGCGACGAAGCAAGCGCGCGGGACGAAGCGCACCTGTCAGAGCAACGAGTGCGGCGCGCGGTTCTACGACCTCAATCGCGATCCGATCACCTGCCCGATCTGCGGCTCGATCTACGAGCTCGCGTCCTCGCCGCTCGCTCTGGCTGCGGCCAGCGAGGAGAAGTCGAGCCGCCGCTCGCGCAAGGCCGATTTCGCCGACAAGTCGGCGAGCCCCGAGGCGACGATGGATGCCGACAGCGACGAGGCGCTGCCCGACATCGAGGACGCCGAGGACGTGGCCGCGGAAGAGGACGAGACCTTCCTCGAGGAAGAAGAGGAAGAGGGCGGCGATGTTTCCAACATCATCGGTGGCCCGGTGGACGAAGGCGACGAGGAGCGCTAAGCCGCGCTCCAGTCCAAGTTTCGGGACGACGTCAATTTCGCACTTGCAGTTTGGAGGCGATCGGCCTAATGAGCCGGTCTTCTCACTTGGCGGCGGGCCTTTCGGGCCGGTCGCTCCGGCCGAAAAGGTCTGTTAGACTTTCGCGGCCGTTCCCATGGTTCGGGGCCATAGCTCAGCTGGGAGAGCGCTTGCATGGCATGCAAGAGGTCAGCGGTTCGATCCCGCTTGGCTCCACCATTTTGGCTCACGCGGCATGTTTCAGCTCACGCGCCGTCATGACAAGCCATGCTCCGCATGGGTGGCGCTCCGCATGGGCGGCGCTCCGCTTTGAGCTGCCTTCTTGAAATTCCAGCCTGACACGCGCCCGCCTGCCCAGCGGCCGGGCGCTGGTGCGTGCTCGAACGGGGGATGAAGGCCAGGCCGGCGGTGGTCAGCCGTTGGTGCGCATGGCGGGCTTGGCGCGGATGTGGCCGGGGGCAGGACGCGGCGGATGGGGACGCTTCGCCGTGGCGTAGCGCGCCGGGCGGCGCCAGAACAGCCGGTCCGTAACCTCCAGAATGTCGACCGCGAACGTCAGCGGTGGCGCCACCAGAAGGTAGAGCACCTTGGTGTCGGCCGCGCATTCCGACCATTCGTTGCGCGCGATCCAGAGCGAGCGGCCGACGTAAAACGCCATCAGGGCCATCAGGATCGTCGAGCCGGACAACAAAAGAGAGAAATCAGCCGTCTGTTCGTCTGTCACAGTCACCGTGGGTCCCATCGCGTATGACTCTCGTGTGAAAATTAAACATCAAAGCCCGGTCCCAGTTCCACTCCAACATCCCCCTAGGGGATCGACTTTCCCCGGAAACGCCCGGCTTTTCGCGTGTGAGGCGGGTCAGCCTGCCGTTCGGGGCTGCCGACGCTCCCGTTTACCGTGAAACACGGGCAAGAGGTGCAGCTCCGGCGCGCGCCGCCCGGTGGCACCAATGGTGCACCGCGCCGCCCATGACATGGACATGGACCTCTTCCACGCTGCCTCGCTGTCTCGTTCTGGGACTAACGGCCGCGCTCGCGCCGGCGGCGAGCCGGGCCGCGCCGGATCGCGACAGCGTCCTCGGGACAGGCTTCGAGCTGATCGCGTTCGAGGCGCCGGGCTGCAACTACTGTCCGATCTTCCGGCGCGACGTCGTGCCGTCCTACGCGGCCACGCGCGCCGGGAAAACCGCGCCGCTGCGCTTCATCGACGTCAACGATACCGCAGCGGACCGCTTGCAGCTCTCCGGTCCGGTCACGATGGTGCCAACCGTCGTGCTCGTTCGGGACGGCGTCGAGATCGGCCGCATCAACGGCTATTTCGGCCGCGAGAACATGCATCGCTTACTGGATACGCTGCTGCCGCACGAGTAAGGGCGAGGCTAGTCCTGCGCGTTCTGTCCGTAGGACTTGAAGCGTTCGAGAACGACCTGCATCTCCGCCTCGGGCAGCAGCGCGGGGGCGCCGAGCGCCAAGAGCTTCACATACTGCTCGGCCAGCACCTCGACCTCATGAGCGAGCTCGAGCGCGCTCGCGAGCGTCTCGCCCATCGCGATCGCGCCATGGTGTGCCATCAGGCAGGCGCGCCGCTGCTTGAGCCCTTCCGCCACATGGCCCGCAAGCTCGGCGCTGCCGAACGTCGCGTACGGCACGACGGGAATATCGATACCGCCCGCCACCGCCACCATGTAGTGGAACGCTGGAATGGGCTTCCCCGCGCAGGCCAGCACCACGGCATGAAGCGAGTGCGTGTGCACGATGGCGCCCATGTCGGGGCGGGCGCCGTAGGCCGACAGGTGAAACTGCCATTCACTCGACGGCTTCTTCTGGCCTGCCGGCACCGTGCCGTCGTCCGCGACGAACACGATGTCCTTCGGGCTGATCTCCTCGTAGGCGAGGCCGGTCGGCGTGATCAGCATGCCGCCCGCGACGCGCGCGGAGACATTGCCGGACCGGTTCGGCGAGAGGCCGCTGCGGCTCATGGCGCGCGCCGTCTCGATGATCTCCTTGCGCAGGCGCCCGTCGCCGGGTCCGGCGGACTTCGGCCCTTTGTCTTTTCGCCTGTCCTTCTCCGCCTTGCTCATGCGGCGCTCTCGCGGCGTTCGGGATAAAGGGCGAGCAGGCCGTCGCGCGTTGCAGGCGCGACACCGCGCTCGGTGACGAGGCCGGTCACGAGGCGCGCGGGCGTCACGTCGAAGGCGGGATTGGCGGCGGGCGATCCGGGGGCCGCGATCTCGACGGCGACCACGCTGCCGTCGGGCCGGCGTCCCTGCATCACGAGCACTTCCTCGGCGCTGCGCTCCTCGATCGGGATCTCGCCTCCGGATCCGACGCTCCAGTCGATCGTCGAATAGGGCAGCGCGACGTAGAATGGGACGCCGTTGTCGTGCGCGGCGAGCGCCTTCAGATAGGTTCCGATCTTGTTGGCGACGTCGCCGTTCGCGGCCACGCGATCGGTGCCGACGATGCAGAGGTCGACGGCGCCGTGCTGCATCAGGTGGCCGCCGGCGTTGTCGGCGATGATCGTGTGCGGCACGCCGTGGCGGCCCAGCTCGTAAGCCGTGAGCGCGGCGCCCTGATTGCGCGGGCGGGTTTCATCGACCCACACGTGAACGGGGATCCCCGCGTCGAACGCCTGATAGATCGGCGACGTCGCCGTTCCCCAATCGACGCAGGCGAGCCAACCGGCATTGCAGTGCGTCAGGATGTTGACGGGCTGGCCGGCGGCCTTGCGCTCGGCGATGGCGCGGATCAACGGCACGCCGTTGCGGCCGATGCTGCGGCACGTTTCGACGTCGTCGTCGGCGATGGCGCGCGCCTTCTCGTAGGCCGCGGCGAACCGCGAGACCGCCGGCAAAGGCGCCACGTGCCGCCGGACCTCCTCGAGCGCCCAGCGCAGGTTGATCGCCGTGGGGCGCTGGCGCGCGAGACACGCGATCGCGGCGGCGAGCCCCTCGTCCGACGGATCGTCACGCAAGGCCAGAGCGAGACCGTAGGCCGCCGTGGCCCCGATCAGCGGCGCGCCGCGCACCTGCATCGTGAGGATGGCGCGCGCGGCGTCCTCGACCGTGCGCAGCGTCGCGGTGGCGAGCGCATGCGGAAGGCGCGTCTGGTCGATCACGACGACGGAGGCGCCGTCGTCGCCGGGCCAGATGGTGCGATAAGGTTTGCCGTCGATCTTCATCAGGGCGCCTGTCAGTCGAGACCGCCCATGACGGGCGGCCCCAGGGGAATGTGGATCGTCTCGTCGAGACCGCAAGCCGCGCAGGCGAGATGGTACCACTCGGCGTAGGGACGTGCGGAGCGATCCGCGACCGCGAGCCCGTCCGCCTCGCATTTCGGGCACGCCACGCTCCGGGCGGGATCCGCGCGCCAGGCGGCGATCCGCGTCAGCGCTGCGCGCGTCTCGTCGGCCGAGAGCGCCATCAATGGCCCTCGAACGCGATCAAGGCATGACAGTCGATGCCGTTGTTTTTCAAGAGCTTCATGCCGCCCAGTTCAGGGAGATCGATGATGAACGTGGCGCCCGCGATCGCCGCGCCGCTCCGGTGGAGGAGCTTGGCGGCCGCATCCGCCGTGCCGCCCGTCGCGATCAGGTCGTCGACGATCAGCACGCGCTGTCCGGCGGCGACGGCATCCTCGTGGATCTCGATCACGTCGACGCCGTATTCGAGGGTGTACTCCTGGCCGATCGTCTTCCAGGGCAGCTTGCCCTTCTTGCGGATCGGGATGAAGCCGCATCCCATCCTGTCCGCGATCGCGCCGCCCAGGATGAAGCCGCGCGCCTCGATGCCGGCCACCGCATCGACCTTGCCTTCGAAGGGCTGCGCCATCTGAACGATGGCCGATTTGAGGCCGTCGGCATTGCCGAGCAGGGTCGTGACATCGCGAAACATGATGCCCGGCTTCGGGTAGTCCGGGATCGTTCGTATGAGATCTTTCAGCGCCGACAAAGCCACCTCCCCGTCAAAATCGCGGCGCAACTTAGCAATATCGTTCTTTGCAAGATAGACGGACACGCACTCGGGGCAGACGGCGCGCAAGGCGAAGCCGAAGCTTCGCAGGAGTTCAGGTGTAAAATGACGGATGTGAACTTTCCGCTGACCGCGGATAGCGATTTCGACGATCTGCCGCGCACGCTGCGGCGCGAGCGGGACGCCCGGGCGCGCGAGGCGAAAGAGCGCGAGCAGCGGGAGCGGGAGGCGCGGTCCTCGTCCTCCAACTCGATGAGCGCGGCTCCGCTCGGCGATCCGCCCGCGTACCTGTCGCGCGGGCGCGCGCTGCCTCAGATGTACGGCGACGACCCGATGCCCGCCTCGGTGCAGCGGTTCGACGTGCCGTTCGTCCGGCTCGCCCTGTTCTTCCTCAAGGCGGTGATCGCCGCCATCCCCGCTTTGATCCTGCTCGGCGTCATCCTCTATTTCGCCGGCAAGGGTCTCGAAGCCTATTTCCCCGAGCTCGTGCGGATGAAGATCCTCATCACGTTCCCGGCGGGTTGACGCGGGCCACGTTCAATCCAAAACAAATCCGCCGGTGAAGCGCTCACCGGCGGATTGCATTTTTCAGCGTGGCTCCTCGGCGTGGCTCGGGGCCGCCGCTTAGAGCGTGCTCGACCAGTCGTCGAGCTCCTTCTTCACCTGATCCTTGCCGTAGCCGTAGCGCTCCTGGATCTTGCCTTCGAGCTGCTCGCGACGGCCGTTGATGACGTCGAGGTCATCGTCGGTCAGCTTGCCCCACTTCTCCTTGACGTTGCCCTTGAACTGCTTCCAGTTGCCTTCGATGCGATCCCAATTCATGACGAACTCCTTAGGTTGTGGTTGATCTGTTAGCGGGGAGATAGTGACCTCAGACCGTGCTTTGCCGTGCGGTCCGGTTGAGGGCCGGCCCGCCGATCAGCTCGTCACAGTCTGAAGTTTGGAGAAACGGGCCCGCGACCGTCGCGAGCCCGCGAAGACGCTACGCTCGGCGGATCAAACCCAACACGAGCGAGATGACGAGAAACACGATTGCGACCCAGAACAGCAGACGCGCGCCTTCCATGGCCGTGCCTGCAACACCGCCAAATCCGAGGAAGGCGGCGACGAGCGCGACAACCAGAAAAACAACGGCCCAGTGCAGCAAATTGCCCATCGAACCAAACTCCCAAAGTTTAAAGCTTCCGAGCGATTTTTTGATTTGCATCGCTCTCTGGCCCAATAACTTTGAGGGCTCGCCGTTGGTTCCCGCAGATGCTTGGCAAAACGGTAAAGGCGTGTTTAGCGCTCTGCGCGGGTTCCACGCCGGTGCCGGCGCATGGGATCGCTCATCGAGGGTTGCGATCTTTACGTTGGCGGGAGATCAGCCGCCCGGGCCGATCGGAAACGCGCGCGACCACGACGCGCCCGACGTATCGCGCGCCGTGACCGTCATTTCGGAGGCGCCGTTCGTCACGTAGTCGAACGAGATCGCCGGGTTCTGCGCGACCGTGATCGAGCCCGTCATCTCGAACACCATCTGATCGCCCTGGCGCGCCTCGATGCGCTCGACCATGAGGAGCGGAATGTAGAGCAGGCTCACCGGATCCAGCACCATGCCGGTGTGGTTCGGATGGTTCAGCGCGAACTGCGCCCGCGCCGTCTGATGCGAGCCGTTGGGCTTGGGGCCGACACCGGCGAAATCCATCTTGCCTATGTTGGCCGCGATCTCGGCCGGATCGCCGACCGGAGGCGCCGAGCACGAGGCCTGGCCGCCCGCGAACTTCACGAGCTGCTCGGCCATGTAGAGCGTGCCGTCGTTCGCTTCGGCGATGACGCGCACATCCGACTGCTGGTCGAGGCGGAAGTGGATGCCGAGGTGCGCCTTGCTGCGCGTGTCGCCCAGCCGGAAGGTGGCCGCGACCGGCGAGGGGTTCATGTCCACGACGAAGTAGACGGCCTTGATCGTGCGCCCGGCGGGAAGAGCCACGTCGGCTTCCAGGGGAACGCTGCGCACGTCGTCGGGGCGATAGGGCGCGGTGAGCTTCACGACGCCGGCGCCGGGCATGATCGTGCGGCCGCCGAAGGCTTCGGCGTGGATGCCCGGCCATGTTTCGCTCGCCGTTGCCGGCCCGCTCCCGGGCGATGCGGCCGCGATCGCGGTCCCCAAAGCAATCAAGAGACGAGTGCGGAGCGGACGGCGGACCATGGGGGACGTTTCCCTGCTTGAGACCCGAGAGCGTGGCGCACGCAAATGCCACGGATGGCGTGCATCCGTGCCAAACCGGAGGACCAAAACGGAGGGAATGTCTCCCTCCGGTCGCGGGAAGTCAATCCAGGTCGCTTGCGCCTCTCCCCACACGTGAGACCAAGCTTTGCAAACGTGAAACGGCCGCTCGATTGTCCGGCGGCCGCTTCCTATTGTCCAACTACTTGAAGAGCCAGAGCTTCGCGCCGGCCGCTACTGCTCCATCGCGGGGCGAAACCCAGCCTCGGCCGCCTCGGCCTCGGAGCAGAACCACCGCTCGCCCTTCTCGGGCTCGACCTTCACCTTGGCGTACCAGGCGCTCCACGGCGGGTGATAGATTCGCCCGTTGCTCGTGATGTTGCCCTTGATCGCGCAGCCCTGCGGCGCGGCCGTTTCGGCCACCTGCCAGTGCTGCTCGCGATAGACCCACGCCGGCTGCGCGTCGCCCTGCCAGATCCCGGCCTTCGCCGTGCGGGCTTCCGCCTCGACGGCCTCGTAGCGGCGCGAGTACTTCACGAATGCCCACGCCATGCCCTCGCGCACCATTTCGCGGTTGATGTCGCGGCCGTCGACCGAGCACCAGCCGAGCATGCGGCCGTACTTGTCCCGGCCTGCCGACTGGCAGTCGATCCGGCGCGTGCCGACCAGCGATTTGAGCGCATTCGCGGCGGCGCGGCCGCAGCTCCACTGGCCGAACCACTTGCGCCCACAGGTCTGGGCCATCTCCGGGGCGTCGATGCCCTCGAGGCGAACGCGCTCGCCCGCGATCTCCAGCGTGTCGCCGTCGATCACGGTCGCCCGACCGCTAAGCACGCTGCCGTGCAAGGCCCCGGCGTCCGCCGGCGCGGGCGCCGCGACGGTGGAAGGGGCCGGGAGGTGAGCCAGCAGGGCCAGCGCAATCGCCACTGAGCCTGCCGGACGAAGCAAGCGGAATACCACACTCATAGGTTGTAACCTAGGTGACTCGCTTGGTGAAAGCGAGGCCGGGATATGTCGCAATCTGGGGGGAAATCTGTTGAAGGAATGGCGTAAGTTGCGTGTGGAATTGAGCTTATCGGACAAGACCCCTGCCGGCCTGCCCCACCCGCCATAGTTGCAGATAGCAGAGCACCCCGCAGCCCCGCGGTGGATAACCCGCTTCGGCCCCGAGACGCGGAGGGCCGCGCCCTGACACAATTGTTGCGTAAGAGCGCGTCTTCGAGCCTCGCGCTAGATTTTTGATTGGTCGCATTTTCTTACGACGAACCGGCGTCCGCTTCGTCTGCAAATGCTCGAGGTGCCGTGCGCGTACGGGAAACGGGCTCAAAGGTCGGGAGACATGACGAACAGAACGCCGCCGCGAGGGGAACCGCCCCGGCTGGACACCTACCGCCCGCCGGACGATGCGCGTTCGCTGCCGCCTCAGCACCGTTCGGCACAGGGGTATGGTTCGGCGCAGGGCTACGGCGGGCCTCTCCCGCCCGACCGGTTCGCCGCGCCGCCCGGCTACCCGCCGCACGCCGGCTATGCCGCCTATGCGGAGCGGGGCTCCCAGGCCGCTCCGCAACGCAGCCTCGGGCTCGGCTCGCTCGTCTTCTACGGCGTGCTCGGCCTCGTCGCGATGGCGGCCGGCGCTGCGGCGTTCGCCGTGATGGCGCTGCCGGCCGATTTCGTGCGCGACCGCGTCGTGCTCGCGGTCAAGGAGAAGACCGGCCGCGATCTCGTCATCTCGGGACCCGCCACGTTCTCCTTCTATCCGTCGCTCGGCTTTTCCCTCGCCGACGCCTCGCTCTCCAACGGACCCGGCTTCGGCGGCTCGGCCCCTCTCGTCACGATGAAGGCGCTTGATGTCAGCGTCGCGCTGTGGCCGCTGCTCAAGCGCGACGTGCAGGTCAGCTCGCTGGTGCTGCGCGAGCCGGTGTTCAATCTCGAGGTGGACGCCAACGGCCGACGCTCTTGGGATTTCGCCGCCCAGGGGCGGCTAGAGGATTTTGCCGAGGTGGACGGCGCGGGGGCGCGCATCCGGCTCGCCCAGGTCAACGTGCCGACGCCCACCATCTCCGATGCCTTGCCGAGCGGCGCGGGCGCCCGGCGGCCGCTCTCCGTCATCTCCAACGTCAAGCTCGACGACGTCCGCATCGACAACGGCACGCTCAACTGGCGCGACCAGCGCACAGGCAGCGCCTCGCAGTTCTCGGCCATCAACGTGAAGCTCACGCTCCCCTCGATGGCAGACCCGCTGACCGTCGCCGGCACCCTCGACTGGAAGGGCAAGGCGCTCCGCTTCGACAGCGCGCTCACCTCGCCCGCCGACGTGGCCGAGCATCGCCCGGCCAAGCTCAAGCTGGTGCTCGGCACGGACGTGCTGGACGCCACGTTCGACGGCTCGGCGAACCTGCATGGCGACCTCGGCGCCGAAGGCATCCTCTCCGCGAAGTCGCCGTCGGCGCGCGCGCTCGCAAGCTGGCTCGGCACGGACCTGCCGCCGTCGGCGGGGTTCGGCGCGCTTCACGCCAAGGGCCTCCTGCGCGGGGCGCCCGACCAGTACGCGCTCTCGACCGCCGAGATCGTTCTCGACCAGACGACGGCGCACGGCGAGATCAAGCTCGACACGCGCGGGGCGCGCCCCAACGTGACCGCCAACCTCAAGCTCTCGGCGCTCGACCTCAATCTCTACACGGGCGCAGACGCGGGGCCGGCTTCACCTGCCGCCGTCACGCCGCCGCCCGCGCCTTCGTCGAAGGCCACCTCGATCGACGACCTCCTGCGCGAGGCCGATCCGCCCGCGCATCCGGGCGCGCGCGTGCAGGGCTACACGAAGCGGGACGGCTGGAGCGACGAGCCTTTCGCGCTCGACGGCCTCGGCCGGCTCGACGCCAACGCGCGCGTCGCCATCGGCAAGCTCACGATCAGCACGCTGAAGCTCGATCAGTCGGATCTGTCGGTGACGCTCAAGAACCGCGTGATGGCGACGACGTTCCACGACGTTCGGCTCTATCAGGGCACCGCCAAGGGCACCGTGACGGTCGACGGATCGGCGGCAAGCGCCGCCAGCATCGCCGCGAACATGCAGCTCGACGGCATCGAGGGGCTGCCGCTGCTGACGGATCTCGCGGAGTTCGACCGGCTTTCGGGCAAAGGGCGGCTCTCGTTCGCGGTGGCCGGAAAGGGCGCCAGCGAGCGGCAGGTCATGAGCACGCTCAACGGAAAATTCGACATCGCCTTCCGCGACGGCGCCGTGATCGGCATCAACGTCGCCGACATGCTGCGCAATCTCGGCAAGGGCAAGCTCACCGGGCTCGGCACGACGCCGACCGACAAGACCGACTTCAGCGAGATGACGTCGACGTGGACCGTCACGCAGGGCACGGCGCACAACAGCGACCTCAAGCTCGTGAGCCCGCTCCTGCGCGTGACGGGATCGGGCCAGGTGAGCCTTCCCAGCCGCGAGATCGACTACACGCTCAAGCCCAAGGTCGTCGCGAGCCTCACCGGCCAGGGCGGCGGCTCCGAGGCGCTGTCCGGCCTCGAGATCCCGGTCCGCGTCCATGGATCGTGGCAGAACCCGGCGTTCACGCCGGATCTGGCCGGCGCCTTCAAGGATCCGAATCAGGCGGCCGAGACGATCAAGGAGATCGGCAGCAAGCTCAAAGGCAAGAAGGCCGACGAGATCGTCAACGATCTGCTCGGCGGCACGAAGGAAGAGCGCGCGGCGAAAAAGGAGCAGGGAAAGAAGCTGCTCGAGCAGTTCCTGAACCCCCGCTGAGGGCCGTGTATGCGGCCGCGATTCCTCCCGCGCGGCGCTGCGACGTCCGCGCGCAGAGTTTTGGTTGGCAGAGCCCAAATTTCCTCTTGCGGAGGGGGGCCAACTCCATCATATGAGCGGTCTCCGTTCGTCCACCTGCCCTTAAGGTCAAGGACTTCCATCCCCACACCCCCAAGGTAAGGAGCGTTCGGGTTAAATCTGTCTGCTGGTTGGGGAGGGTCATATGGCCTTTAATGACGCCCTCTTCCAATTGGGGATGGACTTGACTCGTTCAAGCCCCGCCCAAAAGGAAGATCGTTCCACGTCGTGCAAGGGTGTGCGCGTGGCAGTTGAGGATGTAGCCGGGGACCGTGCAAACAGCGGTCATACGGGCAAGCACCTGATCATCGATCTCTTCGGTGCCCGCAAGCTCGATGACATCACGCACGTGGAGCGGACTCTCAAGCAGTGCGTGGAGGCGAGCGGCGCAACGCTGCTGCATCTGCACGTGCACGCCTTGGAGCGCACGGGCGGCGTCACCGGCGTCGCCGTGCTGGCGGAGAGCCACATCTCGATCCATAGCTGGCCCGACCAGGGCTATGCCGCCCTCGACGTGTTCATGAGCGGAGATGCCGATCCCCGCCATGCCGTCCCCGTGCTCCAGGCGGCGTTCGATGCCGCGCAGGTCGTCGTCAAGACGCACCGCCGCGGCGAGGCTCAGGCAAAGACCGGCGCGCAGGCGGGCAAGGCGAAGAACGTCGCTTCCGCCGCCAGGTCCCGCGCCCCGCGCAAGGCCAAGGCCGCGTAACGTCTCAACAGGGACAGCCACCAGACAGGGCGCGGGTCCGGCATCAGCCGGGCCCGCGTTTTCATTTGCGCCGACGTGCTCTGTCGTGAGGTTGTTCGGCGATGCGCGAGGCGTGCCGGTGCGCCGAAGCCGGCCACGCTTCTCAATGGTGGCCGTTGGTCAGCTTCTTGATTTCCATGATGCCGCGGTTCAGCTCCGCACCCAGGATGATGATGATGGACGTCACCTGGAAGAAGATCATCGCGATCATGAGCTGCGACAGGCCGGCATAGAAGCGCGCATAGTTGCTGATCGAAAGATAGTACGAGTAGAAGCCCGCGACCGAGAGCCAGAGGGCGACAGAGAACGCGATGCCGGGCCACACGTCCGCCACGCGGCGCTTGCCGGCGGCGAGCCAGAGGTGGAACGCGAAGAGCTGCGCGCCGATGACGAACGCGCCGAGCGCATAGCGCGTGATGGGCGCGAGCCAGCTCGAATCGAGGAACGTCTTGGCCCAGGACGGCTCGAACCGCGCCGCGATGCCCGGGCCGACGACGACGGCCCAGGTCAGCACCAGCATCGAGGCCGCGCTGACGAAGACGAGCAGCATGCTGAGGCCGAGGCAGATCGGATAGGGCCGCGTCTCGACGACGCGATAGGCCCCGTTCAGCGCGGCGCGCAGCGTCTCGACCGCGCTCGTCGCGAAGAAGAGGGCGAGAAATCCGCCCACGGTCAAGAGGTCGATGCGGGTCTGGCCCATGATGGCCTCGACCTGCGGCACGAGGGCCTTGGCGACGTCGGGCGGAAGGTTCTGGAAAAGCTGGCCGACGGCCTCGGCCGCAAGCTCGCGGCCGCCGAACATGCTGGCGAGGGCGCCCAGGAAAATGCAGAACGGGAACAGCGAAACGACGAAGGAGAACGCCACAGCGCTGGCCATTGCGAAGCCGGAATGCTCGTAAAGTCGATAGATGGCGGCAAGCAAAGTGCGGTAGCGCTTCATTGGCGGGCAGTCTGACCGGTCGTTGTGCGTAATGTCCGTGAGACCGTAGTCCATCGGGCGCGGCAAGGTCCATGGCCTCAAGGCCACGGCGCTCGGCAAATGGCGTTCCGGCGTTAACGTTCCACGGTTCCCTTCCGTTCACCGGGCCGCCTCCCGCACCCGATCCGGCGTGCATCGTGTCGCGCCGGCACGAGATTATCTTGACGGGCACGCACGGAAATCTGCACATGGCGAGCTGAATTGGCCGCCTTGCGGCCGGACGGCAACAGGCCCGCCACACGGGCAGACTTGAGGAGACGTTTCGATGGCTGTTGGTGAACTCACGCCGGGTTCGGATTTGCTTGCGGCCGGCCCCAAGCGCCTGATCGAGCGCACGGCCGAAGTTGTCGCGGCCGCCGACACGATCGTCGCCCTCGCCAAAGCCGGCGCCGCCGCCAGGATCAAGGAAGCGGGCGGCGTCGATTCCGCCCAGCATGCCGCGCACGGCCTCGCCTGGCTCGCGACCACCGTCGAAGCCCTGCGCCAGATGAACCTCTGGGCGGCGCGCCTCAACGACGAAGGCTCGTTCGGCGAGTTCGAGCAGCTCCTGCTTCTCGCCGCGTTCGGCGAGTACGGCGCGCAGGTGGCCGGCGGCATCCCGATGAGCCAGCTCGAGATCATCCGTCCCGAGGCGCTCGGTGTCTCCAAGGCCGACATCCGCAAATACGAGGACGCCGTCGCCAACGTGATCGAAGCTGGCAGCGCGCAGAGCGTCAAGGCGAAGCTGGCGACGCTCATCGAGCACGCGCAGGGCGCGACCACGTTCGGCAACTCCGGCCTCGACGAGACGATGGCCGCGATCCACGAGCAGATGCGCGACTTTTCTGAGGCGGAGGTCGTGCCGCATGCCCACGAGTGGCATCTCGCGAATACCTACATCCCGCTCGAGATCGTTGAGAAGGTCGCCGAGCTCGGCGTGTTCGGCCTCACGCTGCCGGAGGAGTACGGCGGTCTCGGCCTCGGCAAGCTCGCCATGTGCGTCGTCTCGGAAGAGCTGTCGCGCGGCTACATCGGCGTCGGCTCGCTCGGCACGCGCGCGGAGATCGCGGGCGAACTGATCCTGCACAACGGCACGCCCGAGCAGAAGGAAAAGTACCTGCCGAAGATCGCGACCGGCGAATGGCTGCCGACCGCGGTGTTCACCGAGCCGAACACGGGCTCCGACCTCGCCTCGCTCAAGACGCGCGCGGTCAAGGAGGGCGACACCTACAAGATCACGGGCCAGAAGACCTGGATCACGCATCCCGTGCGCGCCGACATCATGACGGTGCTGACGCGCACGAACCCCGACGAGAAGGGCTACAAGGGCCTTTCGATGTTCATCGCAGAGAAGCCGCGCGGGAGCGACGAGACGCCGTTCCCGGCCGAAGGCATGACGGGCGGCGAGATCGAGGTGCTCGGCTATCGCGGCATGAAGGAGTACGACATCTCCTTCGACGGCTTCGCGGTGCCGGCCGCCAACCTGCTCGGCGGCGTCGAGGGCCAGGGCTTCAAGCAGCTCATGAACACGTTCGAGGGCGCGCGCATCCAGACGGCGGCGCGCGCGGTGGGCGTGGCGCAGTGCGCGATGGATCTCGCGCTCAAGTACGCGCTCGAGCGCGTCCAGTTCGGCAAGCCGATCTACGCGTTCCCGCGCGTCTACAACAAGGTCGTGATGATGGCGGTCGAGACGATGGTCGCGCGCCAGCTCTCGTATTTCGCCGCACGCGAGAAGGACGAGGGGCACCGCTGCGACCTCGAAGCCGGCATGGCGAAGCTGCTCGGCGCCCGCGTGGCCTGGGCGAATGCCGACAACGCGCTGCAGATCCACGGCGGCAACGGCTTCGCGCTCGAATATCCGGTGAGCCGCGTTCTGTGCGACGCGCGCATCCTCAACATCTTCGAGGGCGCGGCCGAGATCCAGGCGCAGGTCATCGCGCGCCGCCTGCTCGAAGACAAATAACACGCGCTCTTGCGCGCGCAGGTTTAGGGCCGGGCCGCCTTGCCCGGCCCTTTTTGTTGCCGGGAACAAGCTTTGGCCGCACTTGCTCACCGGGCCGCCGCTCGCGAAGTGTTTATTGGGGCTTGCGGGTTTCCGCTGTACGGTCGGCCAGCTTCTCGCCGAGACACTCAGGATACGCACGATGCTTCGTCTCTTCTCGATGACCGCGATGGCCCTCATCGCCGCCCACGCCGCGCTGGCGCAGGACTCGGCCTTCCCGAGCGCCGATGCGTTCGCGCCGGGCGCCGGGCGCACGTGGTTCTCGGACTGCAACTTCGAGGCCGAGCGCTACGTCACCTGCAAGAACGCGGCGCCGAACGCGATCGCCGCCATCTCCACGCCGGGCGACATGACGCCGGGCGCGGCGCTTCAGACGTTCATCAGCGATATTTTCATCGAGAAGGGCTGCGCCTTCGAGGCCGGGCCCGAAACCTTCCGTGTCAACGGTATTTTCCTGTCATTCGACACGAAGTCCGCCAAGGACATCCGGTGCCAGGGTAAAAAATCGGCGCTGACGTTTGCGCCCGAGGGCATGGCGTTTCTCGACACCCTTTACTTCTTTACGGGCGATCCGCCGCAATAGGGCAAAAGCGCTTCCCTCGGCGGCATGTCCCCGGCTACATGCGGGACATGACGCAGAAGTCCATCCTCATCACGGGCGCCTCGTCCGGCATCGGCCTTGCGTCCGCGCGGCTCTTGCGCGGGCTCGGCTGGCGCGTGCTCGCGACGGCGCGCTCGGATGCCGATCTCGCGATGCTCGAACGCGAGGCGGGGGCCGAGGCGATCTATCTCGAGCTTGCCGATCCGCGCGCCGTCGCGTGGTGCGCCGACGAAGCCTTGCGGCGGACGGACGGACGCTTGACGGCTCTCTTCAACAACGCCGCCTACGGCCAGATCGGGGCGATCGAGGACATTCCGGCGGACGCCTTGCGCCGGCAGCTCGAAGTCAACGTGATCGGCACGCACGACCTGACGCGGCGCATCCTGCCGGCCATGCGGGCGCAGGGGCACGGGCGGATCGTGCAGTGCTCGTCGGTGCTCGGGTTCGTCTCGGCTCCCTATCGCGGCGCCTATTGCGCGTCGAAGTTCGCGCTCGAAGCCTTGAGCGATGCGATGCGCTACGAGCTCAAGGGCACCGGCATCCATATCTCGATCATCGAGCCGGGGCCGATCCGCACGCGTTTCGTCGAACACGCGCTCGCGAACTTCCGGTCGAGCGTCGACATCGAGGCGTCCGCGCACCGCGAGACGTATCTCGCGCGGCTCGCGGCCATGGAAAAGGGCGGCAAGTCGACGTTCAAGCTCGAGCCGGAAGCGGTGGCGTGGAAGCTCGTCCATGCGCTCGAAAGCCCGCGTCCGCGCCGGCGCTATGCGGTGACCGTGCCGACACGCGTGGCCGCTGTGGCGAAGCGATGGCTGCCCGCGTCGCTGGCGGACTGGATCGCCCAGAAGATCTAGAGCGCGTTCGCTCTTACGACCAGGCTCTAATCCTGTCCCTCGGGCTTCGAGAATTTATGCACGAGCCCCGCCTTGCAGCCGGCCTTGAACTCGGCGTTGTTGATCTTCATGTCGTGGTTGGTGTCGACGCTTTCGAAGCTGTCGATGTAGGGCTTGGCGCCGTCGGCCGAGAGGTCGCTGCGCCCGGCCGCCGTGTTCCAGATCGCGCGGCACTCGTCCTCGGTCAGCGGCGGGCCCGCCGTGGCGCCTGCAACGGCCGCCATCCCCATCGCGAGTGCCAAGACGGCCGCAAGCTTGCGCCTTGCCCTGTCCATCGGTTCCTCCCGGTGCTTCTTGTCGC
Organism: uncultured Hyphomicrobium sp.; assembly: GCA_964386545.1. Lineage (GTDB taxonomy): Bacteria > Pseudomonadota > Alphaproteobacteria > Rhizobiales > Hyphomicrobiaceae > Hyphomicrobium_C. The sequence continues at coordinate 43,746 of CAYLSI010000010.1, read as the reverse complement.
GTGGTTCATAACAGCATCGCGCCCGGCAGCGATCAAGCGTCCGCGGCCGGGCCGCGCGGGTTCGCGCGATGCGACGCCCGCAACCCGTGGCCGAAGAGCTTGCAGCGAGGACCGGATAGGCTAGTTCGCGAAACGGAAGTGCATGACGTCGCCGTCCTTGACGACGTACTCCTTGCCTTCGAGCCGCATCTTGCCGGCTTCCTTGGCGCCCACTTCGCCACCCGCCGCCACGTAGTCGTCGTAGGCGATCGTTTCGGCGCGGATGAAGCCCTTCTCGAAATCCGTATGGATCACGCCGGCCGCCTGCGGCGCCTTCGTGCCGCGCGTGATGGTCCAGGCGCGCGCTTCCTTGGGGCCGACCGTGAAATAGGTCACGAGGTCGAGCAGCGCGTAGCCGGCGCGGATCAGGCGATTGAGGCCCGGCTCCTCGAGCCCCATCTCGGCCAGAAACTCCTTGCGGTCCTCGGGCGGGAGCCCTGCGAACTCCGCCTCGATCTTGGCCGAGATCACGACGCAGGCCGCGCCCTCGGCCTTGGCCTTCTCCTGCACGCGCGCCGAATGGGCGTTGCCGTTGGCGGCGGAGGCTTCCTCCACGTTGCAGACGTAGACGACCGGCTTCGAGGTGAGCAGTTGCAGCTCGACGAAGGCGGCGCGCTCCTCGGGCGTGATGACCGCCATGCGCGCGGGCTTGCCGTCGCGCAACGGCGTCAGCGCTTTCTCCATCACGGCCAGCATGGCCTTGCTGTCCTTGTCGCCGCTCCGCGCCTTCTTCTCGATGGCGGCGACGCGCTTCTCCAGGCTCTCCATGTCGGCGAGCATCAGCTCGGTCTCGACGACCTCGGCATCCGCCAGGGGATCGATCCGGTTCTCGACGTGGGTAACGTCGTCGTCCTCGAAGCAGCGCAGCACATAGGCCACCGCGTCCACCTCGCGGATGTGCGAGAGGAACTTGTTGCCGAGGCCCTCGCCCTTCGATGCGCCGCGCACGAGGCCCGCGATGTCGACGAACGTCAGGCGCGTCGGGATGGTCTGCTGCGACTTGGCGATCGCCGCGAGCCGGTCGATGCGCTCGTCCGGCACGCCGACCTCGCCGACGTTCGGCTCGATGGTGCAGAACGGATAGTTGGCGGCCTCGGCTTGGGCCGTCTGCGTCAAGGCATTGAAAAGCGTGGACTTGCCGACGTTCGGCAGGCCCACGATGCCACACTTGAATCCCATGGGGGTGTGCCTTCGAAGGGTTCCGGTTTGTCCGTGGCCCTACACCGGCGCCACCCCGCGATCAACGCAAAAAGGATCCGGCAGGCGGACGTGTCGCGCCGGGCCTCGGGCCGGATCCTTCGTTTCAGCGATGCGATGCGGGCTTATTCGCTGTCGTCCTCGCCCATCACCTCGTCGGCGGCGGTCAAGAGGCCGATGGTGGGGTTCTTGCCGCAGTACTCGCCGACCTGCTGCATGTTGGAGACGAAGTCCTCGGTGTCGAACACGTGGTCCTCCGAGTCCGATGCGTGGTAGCCCGCGATCCACATCAGGATGAAGCCCAGGCCGTCCTCGTCGTCCTTGTCCGTGGTGACGGCCGCCTGGCACGTCATGGTGGCGAGGTCGGCGGCGCCCGACCCTTGCGGCGTCGCGTTCTCGCCCAGGTGCTTCTTCGCGACGGTCAGGAGACCGAGCTTGGGCTGCTCGCTGCAGGTCTTGAGGATCGCGTCGAAATCCTTGCCGAGAGCGGTGAAGTCGATGACGGTGCCCTGCTCGTCGGTGGCCGTGTAGCCCGCGAGCCAATAGAGAATTCCGCCCATTCCCGCTTTGTCGTTCTTGGAGCCCGAGCTCACCGACTCGACGAGCTGCGCGCAGCTCACGGCGGACACGTCGACCTTGTCCGCAAATGCGGGCGAAGCGGCGCCCGCGATCATCGTCATCAAACCTGCCGCGACGGCCAGAAGGCGTTGCATGTAAAAACCCCGAAAGGGCAAGCGGCGGGCGCGAGCCAACCCCGCGCCATTGTCGAACGCTCCCCATACGGAACGCTTTAAATGCGCCGCGAAGGCCGGTCCAGCGGCATCCTGCGGAACGGTCAACGGACCGAGGTCAGCTCGAAGGCAGAGTAGCTGGCGGGGCTCGGCAGGCCGTCCTTGTCGGTCATGGCGTCGGCGAGAGCTTCCGACAAAATCGTGCCCTCCTCCAACTGCTTGACGGCGATCACCATGAACGGGCGCTGCCAATCGGTTGCAGATCCCGCCTCGCACGTGGCGCAGCTCAGCCGGTACTGGCCGAGGTTCAAGGTCGAGATGGGCGTGTCGGGATCGACCGCCTCCTTGACGATGGCCGCGGTTTTGGCGGCCCGCCGCCCGGCGCGCGCCTTCTCCTCGGTGGGATCGCCCTCCTGCGAGGCGGTGCCGACCGCCACGATCTCGCGCGCATTCTGGAGGCCATCGCGGACCTGCTGGTCGAGCACGTCGCGGGCGAGCTCGGCGCCGCTGATGACGCGGCCGTCCTTCTCGAGGTTGTCGGAGCTGCCGCGCACCCAGAGGAACTGCTTCTTGGCCACGACGACGTCGAACGTGCCGCGCCGGCCGGCGGAATCGTAGCCTTCGATGGCGAAGATCAGCGTCGTCTGCGTCTGGCGCACGGGCTCGGCCGGAGGAAGCGGGGCGATCTCGGTCTGCACGTAGGGCGCGGCGTAGGGATCGACGACGGCGTTGTGGACCACGATCGCGCTCGTCGTGATGACAGCGGTCGAGCCCAGCGCTACCGCGGCGCCGGCCTTGGTCTGGAAGAACGCGGAGAACCAGTTGTACCAGTCGTTCCAGCTATTCAGACGATCGAACCATTTGTAGGTGCTCCAGGCCCGGCGCACCTTCTTCGACCTCGAGACGGGCGGTTTCTGTTCCGTGTCGTCCATTGCGATCCCTCCTGCGCGTGCCGCCTGATCCGCGAGTGGCGTAAGGTAAGCTTAGCGTCGCCCATTCAACAGAAAGAGGGCGTCACTCGCCAGTCTTGCGTCCGGCGAGCCATTTCTTCAGATTCTCCGCGAGCGCGTTGGCACTCTTGCCGGCCCGTTCTCCGGCCGGATGGGGGCGTGATTTGGGCTCGGCCCGCGGCCGGGAATCGGACGCGGGGCTCTCCGGGTGCTTCGCGGCCTTCTCCTTGCGCGGGTCGGGGGCGTCGCCCAGCTCCTTCGCGACATCGGTAAGAAAGCGGGACTGGTCGCCTTTCGCGAGCCGCGGCGCGGCCATGGCGATCGCGTCCAGGAGCGGGGCGAGCCAGGTCTCGTCGGCCTTGGCGAAATCGCTCAGGACCCAGCGCGCTACCAGCTCCTTCACGCCGGGGTGGCCGACACCGATGCGAACGCGGACATAGTCGTTGCCCAGATGGGCCGAGATCGAGCGCAGGCCGTTGTGGCCCGCGTTGCCGCCGCCCGTCTTGACCTTGAGCTTGGCCGGCGCGAGGTCGATCTCGTCGTAGAACACGACGATGTCGTCCAGCGGGATCTTGAGAAAACGCGCGGCCTCGCCGACGGCCCGGCCGCTCTCGTTCATGTAGGTGTCCGGCTTCAGCAGCAGGATCTTTTCGCCGGCGATCTCGCCGTCGGCCGCGTGCCCCTGGAACTTGCGCTTCCACGGGCTGAAGCCGTGACGGCGCGCGATCGCCTCCACGGCCATGAAGCCGACGTTGTGGCGGTTTCGGGCGTATTCGCCGCCCGGATTTCCCAAACCCACGAAGAGTTTCATCGCCAGCCCCAGAAATGAAAACGGCCGGCAACCCGTATAGCGGGGCGCCGGCCGTTCGCGCAAATGTGCGTCGTCTTACTTCTTCGCGGCGGGCTTGGCAGCGGGAGCCGCCTTGCCACCCGCGGCTGCGGCCGGAGCAGCACCCTTGGCGGGAGCGGCACCCTTCGCGGCGCCTGCCGCCGCCTTGGCGTCGGCCGGAGCGGCTGCAGCATCGGCTGCACCGGCGGACGCTTCCTCGTCGTCCTTCTTGGCGCCGGCGATGGTCGCGATGGTGAAGTCGCGGTTCGAGATGACGGGGTTCACGCCTTCCGGCATCTCGACCGACGAGATGTGGATCGAGCGGCCGATCTCGAGGCCTTCGAGGTTGATCTCGAACGCGGCCGGAATTTGGTTGTACGGGCAGAAGACCTCGACGTCGTGGCGCACGATGTTGAGGACGCCGCCGCGCTTCAGACCCGGCGAGAGCGCGTGGTTGGTGAAGCGCACGGGCACCGAGACGCGGATGATGCCGTCCTTGCCGATGCGCAGGAAGTCGACGTGGATCGGGTGATCCTTGACCGGATCGACCTGGACGTCGCGCGGGATCACGCGAATGCGGTCCGATCCGACAGCAATTTCGAACACCGACGAGGTGAAGTGCCCCTTGATGTACTGCTTCCAGAGGTCGTTGCCGTTGATGGCAATGATGGTCGGGGTCTGGTTGTCCCCGTAGATAACGGCGGGTACGTTCCCCTCGCGGCGAGCTTGACGTGCGGCCCCCTTGCCTGCACGCGGGCGCGCCGTGGCTTTGATCTCGATGATCTCGTTGGCCATGGCATTTTCTCCAATGAAAAAAGGGCCTTAGTTAAGGCCCCATGGACTGCGAACCGGCCTCCAAGGGTGCCGGGCAGCTCTCTCGCGGTTGCTTGAGATGGGCGGCTTATACCTGGGGCGGGGCGAATTGGCAATTGGCGAGACGACCGCGCGTTTCCGGCCGGCGTGCGGATGACCCGTGGGCTTCCCGGCGCCCTCACCTCGCCGAACGGCCTGTGCTATCCTATGTCATGGACTTAGCTGCCCGCACGCAAAGGCTGAAATGACCCGGAAACCCACCAAGCGCCGACCCGCCCAGGAGCAGGACCAGCTCATCTTCACGGCGCTTCAGGAGTCGGGCCGGCCGGTCTCGGCCTATGAGATCATCGAGCAGTTGCGCGACCGGGCGACGCTCGCGCCGCAGACCGTCTACCGCGCGCTGGACCGGCTGATCGCCTCGGGCTCGGCGCATCGGCTCGAGTCCCTCAATGCGTTCGTCGCCTGCTGCCAGACGAGTCACGAGGGCACGGCCGTCTTCGCCATCTGCGACGACTGCGGCACCGTCTCGGAGTTCGCCGAGCCGCGCGCGGTGGAAGCGCTCGCGAGCTGGGCCAAGCGGTCCAAGTATTCCGTGCGGGCGATGACGCTCGAGCTGCGCGGCCGGTGCGCGGCGTGCTCGGCGCGCGCGGTCTGACGCGCTCCGCACATTCTCGCTCACAAACAAACTTGCTCACAAACAAAAAAGCGCGGCTCCGTGGAACCGCGCTTTCGTTTTTCAATGCCGACCGTTTCAGCCGTGGCGGGCCTGGCTCGCCTCGAGCACGTCCTCGAACGTGCGCAGGCCGGTCGTCGGCGCCGAGACCAGCACGGCCATGTTGCCGGGCTTGTGCTCGTTCCTCATCATGCGCATGTGCGCCTTCGGGATCTGCGCCCAGGAGAAGACCTCGGACATGCACGGGTCGATGCGCCGCTCGACGACGAGCTTGTTGGCCTGGCTCGCCTGGGCGAGGTTCGCAAAGTGCGAGCCCTGCACGCGCTTCTGATGCATCCAGAGATAACGGGCGTCCATGGTCAGGTTGTAGCCGGTCGTGCCGGCGCAGATGACCACCATGCCGCCGCGCTTCACCACCTGCACCGAGACCGGGATCGTCGCCTCGCCCGGATGCTCGAACACGCAGTCGACGTTCACGCCCTTGCCGGTGATGTCCCAGATCGCCTTGCCGAAGCTGCGCATCTCCTTGAGCCAGGCGTTGTACTCGGGCGAACCGACCTTCGGAAGCTGGCCCCAGCACTTGAAGTTCTTGCGGTTGATGACGCCCTTGGCGCCGAGCTGCATCACGTAGTCGCGCTTGTCCTCCTCGGAGACGACGCCGATGGCGTTGGCCCCCGACGTGGCGCAGAGCTGAACGGCGAACGAGCCGAGGCCGCCCGAGGCGCCCCAGACGAGAACGTTGTGGCCGGGACGCAGCACGTGCGGCCGGTGGCCGAACAGCATGCGGTACGCCGTTGCGAGCGTCAGCGTGTAGCAGGCCGACTCTTCCCAGGTCAGGTGCTTGGGGCGCTCGAGGAGCTGACGGTCCTGGACGCGGCAGAACTGGGCGAAGGAGCCATCCGGCGTCTCGTAGCCCCAGATGCGCTGCGACGGTGAGAACATCGGGTCGCCGCCGTTGCACTCCTCGTCGTCGCCGTCGTCCTGGTTGCAGTGGATGACGACCTCGTCACCGACCTTCCAGCGCTTCACCTTGGAGCCGACGGCCCAGACGATGCCGGACGCGTCGGAACCGGCGATGTGGTAGGGCTGCTTGTGAACGTCGTTGATGGGCGAGATCGGCGTGCCGAGCGAAGCCCAGACGCCGTTGTAGTTCACGCCGGCGGCCATCACGAGAACGAGCACGTCGTGGCTGTCCAGCTCCCAGGTCGGCAGAACTTCGACCTGCATCGCCTTGTCCGGCTCGCCGTGGCGTTCCGCACGGATGGCCCAGGCATACATGTTCTTCGGCACGTGCCCGAGCGGCGGAATCTCGCCGATTTCGTAGAGGTCCTTCTTGGCCTCAACCACGGCAGGCGCGGCCGGCGACGGCGTGGTGCTGCCTTTGGTTGCTGCGCTTTGGCTCGACATGTTCTCGTCTCTCCCTGACGCGAATGTGCATCCCCCGGAACCCTGCGGTCAGCCGGATGGGGGGTTCTCCCGCAAGTTATCGGGACGTTTCAAGCATTTTTTCGCGACGCAATAAAGGGGTTGTCCGCGGGGGCCGCAAGTTGCTCATCCTTTTCACGATTTTATCGGCATCCGGCCCTGGCCCTTCGGCAGGCCCCGGGCACACGATCGGTTAAGGAAGATGGCTTACTGAATAGGATTTGGCGGATCTCATTTATCCCGTCGAGGCGAGAGGACATCCCATGTTCGAGGACATCAGCAAGGTCCTGGGCGACATCCTGGCCGCGAATTCGATGAGCTACTGGATCGTCGGGGCCCTGTCCGTGCTCGGCGCGATGATCATGCGCACGATGCTGCCCACGAAGACGCTCGCCATCGTGTTCTTCCCGGGAATCTTCTGGGGCGGCCTCGCGGGCATCTATGCCTTCAACGCCCTCGGCCTCGTGCTCACCACCGACCGCGCCGCCCAGATCGTGATCGCGGGAACGACGGGCATGGGGATCGCCCTTCTCGTTCTGGTCATGGCCACCCGGCTCCTCGACAGCGCCATGCGCATCCGCAAACCGCTCTCGCGCGCCGCGCCCGCCGGGGGCTAGACCGCCCCCCTCACCCCGTGACGAATTTGAGACTTTTGCCTTGCGCCCGCGTAACGGTACGTTATGCACACCCCACAGTGCGGGAGAGGGCGAGGGTTCTCAGAAATGTCGGATAAATCTGGCGGCAAAACGGTTGGCAAGGGCCCGGAACGGGACAAGCCCTGGCTGTTCCGGACCTATGCCGGCCATTCCACGGCGGCGAAATCCAACGAGCTCTACCGGAAGAACCTGGCGAAGGGCCAAACGGGCCTTTCGATCGCTTTCGACCTGCCGACGCAGACCGGCTACGATTCCGACCATGAGCTCGCGAAGGGCGAGGTCGGCAAGGTCGGCGTGCCGGTCTCCCACCTCGGCGACATGCGCCGCCTGCTCGAGAGCATCCCCCTCGACCAGATGAACACCTCCATGACGATCAACGCGACGGCGGCGTGGCTGCTCTCGCTCTACATCGCGACGGCCGACGAAACGGGCGCGGCGCGCACGAAGCTCACCGGCACCATCCAGAACGACATCATCAAGGAATATCTCTCGCGCGGCACCTACGTGTTCCCGCCGGAGCCGTCGCTGCGGCTCATCAAGGACACGATCGTGTTCTCCTACCGCGAGGTTCCCAAGTGGAACCCGACGAACGTCTGCTCGTACCATCTGCAGGAAGCCGGCGCGACGCCAGTGCAGGAGCTCTCCTACGCGCTCGCCACCGGCATCGCCGTGCTCGACACGGTCAAGGCGTCGGGCGAGGTGCCGGATGCGGAGTTCGGCACGGTGGTCGGCCGCGTCTCGTTCTTCGTCAACGCCGGCATGCGGTTCATCACCGAGATCTGCAAGATGCGCGCGTTCGTCGAGCTGTGGGACGAGATCACGCGCGAGCGCTACGGCGTCACGGACGCCAAGAACCGCATGTTCCGCTACGGCGTGCAGGTGAACAGCCTCGGCCTCACGGAGCCGCAGCCCGAGAACAACGTCTACCGCATCCTGCTCGAGATGATGGCGGTGACGCTCTCCAAGCGGGCGCGCGCGCGCGCCGTGCAGCTTCCGGCCTGGAACGAGGCGCTCGGCCTGCCGCGTCCGTGGGACCAGCAGTGGTCGCTGCGCATGCAGCAGATCGTGGCCTACGAAACGGATCTTCTCGAATACGGCGACATCTTCGACGGATCGGCGGAGATCACGCGCAAGGTCGAGGAGCTCAAGGAGCAGGCCAAGGCCGAGCTCGCCACCATCGAGCGCATGGGCGGCGCCATCGCGGCCATCGACTACATGAAGCGGCGCCTCGTCGAGAGCAACTCGCAGCGCGTGCGCCAGATCGAAACCGGCGACCAGATCGTCGTCGGCGTCAACAAGTGGACCGAGACCGAGCCCTCGCCCCTCACGGCCGGCGAAGGCGCGATCATGGTCGTCGATCCGGCGGTGGAGGCCGAGCAGGTCGAGCGCCTCAAGGCGTGGCGCGCCGCGCGCGACGCGAAGGCCGTCGGTAAGGCCCTCGCGGATCTCGAATCCGCCGCCAAGGAAGGCCGCAACATCATGGAAAGCTCGATCGCGTGCGCCAAGGCCGGCGTCACGACGGGCGAATGGGGCACGACGCTGCGGCGCATCTTCGGCGAGTATCGCGCGCCGACGGGCGTGGCGCAGGCCGCTCCCGAGCGGGCGAGCGGCGAGCTCGACGGCGTGCGGGCCGCGGTCGAGACGGTCTCGGCCAAGCTCGGCCGCCGCATCAAGTTCCTGGTCGGCAAGCCCGGCCTCGACGGCCACTCGAACGGCGCCGAGCAGATCGCCGTGCGGGCGCGCGACGTCGGCATGGAAGTCGTCTACGAGGGCATCCGGCTCACGCCGATGCAGATCGTGCGCGCCGCCGTGGACGAGAGCGTGCACGTGGTCGGCCTCTCGATCCTCTCGGGCTCGCACGTGCCGCTCGTCTCGGAGCTCATGGACCGCATGCGCAAGGAGGGCCTCGGCGACATTCCGGTCGTGGTCGGCGGCATCATCCCGCCGGAGGACGAAGTGAAGCTCAAGGGCTTCGGCGTCGCCGCGGTCTATACGCCGAAGGACTTCCAGCTCAACGACATCATGGCCGACATCGTCCGGCTGGTGGACGGCGTGGAGAAGGCGGCCTGAACGCGATCCGGCCACCGATTTCCGGGGCTCGCAGAATTTTTTCCGGGGCGCCGGGAACCAAGCGCGGCGCGAGGCGTTTTGGGCGCTGCCGGTTAACGACGTTCGCGGCCCGCGCCATCCTGTCGTTCACGTCGCACTCGACAGGAGCGGCCTCGTCAGAGTATCGACCCTGCCGAGGGTCCTGCCTGCGGCGACGGTTTCTCCGCCGCCGCGAGGCGTTTAGAGACGAAACTTCCGGTGCGATCGCCTGAAAAACCGGGCGCACCGACGCGAAACCGCGCAGCCACACGCAACATGCAATTGTCTGATTTTCGACAAGAATCAGGCGCATTCAAGCAGTCGTGCGGCGAACTCTTAGAACGGGGAACTTCGGTCCTAGGGGGAAGCATGCGTGAAGAACCACAGGAGGCGCCCGCCGCGGCGCAGTGGCTCGACATGTCGAGCCTGTTGCCGGCTTCGGCTGCCCTGCTCGTGATTTTCGGGTGCCTGCTCGCCGTGCACACCACCGTCCGCAAGGAGCGGGAGGTTTCGGGCGTGGTCAGCCGCGCCGTGTGGCGCCTGAACGGCGACACGGGCGAACGCTATTCCGAAATCCAAGTCACGCTCGACAATCGGCGGCTCGTGCGCGCCAACGGCGGCGCCGGGATGCTGCCGAACGTCGGCTCGCGCGTGACGCTGCGCAAGCGCGCCATGCTGCTCGGCTACACGACCTACCAATGGGACGGCCTCGGGGCGAGCCCGGCTGCGGCGCGCAAGATGGAAGCCGGCGTCGTTCCCATCTCCGCCCCCTGAAGGGCCTTCGCACGGCATCGGGCCTCGGCTATACAGGCGCGCGTTCGGCGGCGGCATTGCGCCCCGCCTCGAGGATCCGATTTTCATGCGTGACGAAACCAAGCGGCGCCTGGACCGCAAGCTCTTCCTGCAAAAGGTGAAGTGGGCCGCGGCCGGCGTCGTCGTGATCTGCGCGATGGCCGCTGGCCTCTATCTCTCCGGCCTCGATGCGTCGGTCGAGACGCACCGCGTCGCCGGCGTGATCGAGGCGGTGGGGCCGCTCGTCGGCGGCTCGTCGCGCGCCATCGAGGACGGCCTCGGCGTCGACGTGCGCCTCGCCGACGGACGGCGCGTGCACGTGGCGGTTCTCAAGACCACCGACCCGCACGTGGGCGATCACGTCGAGGTGGCCGAGCACGTGCACGGCACCGGACGCATCACCTATTCCTGGAAGTAAGCCCGGCCTTGGAAACAGGCCGCTGGCCAACCATCTGAGGGGGCTGGAGGCCGCCATGTCGAAACCCGTCGTCGTCACCATCCCGCACTCGCTCGGCAAGGAGGAGGCCGCGCGCCGCCTCAAGTCCGGCCTCGCCAAAGCGACGTCGACGCTGCCGATGATCGCGCTCAACGAAGAGGTGTGGTCGGGCGACCGCATGACGTTCAAGCTCAGCGCCATGGGCCAGGAGGCCGCGGGCTTCGTGGACGTCGCCGAGCAGGACGTGCGGATCGAGGTGACGCTGCCGTGGCTCCTGCAGCGCTTCGCCGAGATGATCCAGGGCGGCATCGCGCAGACGGGCCAGGTGCTGCTGGAAAAGAAGTAGGGAGACCCGCGGCGGCGCCTCCCGGGCCGCGTTGACTGGCGGGCGACCGCCGGTATAGTGCGCGCTCGTTTCCGGACGTTCGATCTCACATGCCTCTGTGGCGGAATCGGTAGACGCGGCAGACTCAAAATCTGTTGTTGGCGACAACGTGCCCGTTCGAGTCGGGCCAGGGGCACCAAAGATTTCAAATAGTTAGTGTATTATTCCGGTGCTCGTCTGCTGGGGTCGAACGTCGCTAGCAACCACATAGCAACCAGAGAGTGCCCGATGACAGAACTAGATTGGGAACACATCCGGCGTATTGCTATCGCGAACGGGAACACGCCCGACGACTGGCCTAAGCATGTACGGCCCATCTCAATTGAGGGATTGGGCTTGCTAGGTATTGATGCGCAACACAGGCTTTATTGGGATGGAAGGCCGGTAGAACTTCGCCGGGCACTTACGTTTTGGCAATCGTTAGGCGCGGTGGCGGTGGTGATATCAGCAATCGTTGGAGCCCTAGCCAGCGCAATCCAGGCATACGTTGCTTGGACCGGGCAGGCCTAGCATCGCCCCATCGACTCACGTAGCGATCATCTTGTGACTGATGATCGTGGTGTGACATGGATGCCGAAACATTCACGGCGTTCGTTGTGTCGTGCGCCGTTAGCTTCCCGATAGTCTGGTACGCCTTCGAATGGTTCGAGCGGTCACGCTCGCCGCCGCGTCGGCGGAACCTGGCTGGGTTGCCGGCGGCCGGCCTTCCCTCGCCGCGATCAACATCCGTAGCTTTGGAAACGACGCCGCCGCCGACTGCGCAACCTTCAGAACCGGTCAAGTCCAAACCGCGCTTTGTTCCGCAACGCCGTCCGCTCAATAGCTGGGTTGTGATGGACTTAGAGACGACAGGCGTAGGGTCGGCTGCGGAGATCATCGAAATAGCGATCGTGGACGCCGAAGGGGCCGTCTTGTTCGATCAGCTCGTGATGCCGAAGGGGCGCATTCCAAAAGTCGTAACTTCGAAAACAGGCATAGATCGAAAGCTCTTAAGAGGTTGTCCGCGATGGCCAGAGATCGAAGGTACGGTTCGCGCCTTACTGAGCGATCGCGCCGTGATCACCTACAACGCTCAGTTCGATATCCGCATACTTCAGCAAACCGCCCGCAAGTGGGCCGTGCCTCCAATCGATGTTGACGGCTTTTGCGCCATGCTGGCCTACGCTGAGTATCGAGGCGTCAAACACCCGTGGCGTAAGGGCGAGTTTAAATGGCACAAACAAGCAGACGCTCTCAGGCACGAAGGCATAGCTCACTTCCGCTTGCACCGAGCCTTACCTGACGCGACAGCGACGCGCGATCTGGTTCTGAAGATTTGGGAAGGCCGGCAGGCTCGGGGAGCACGCCGAATGCTCCGAAGCTTTCCGGCTCCCATGGCCACTACCTAAGCTGAACCAGTGTTCCCGCCGCGCTCGTCGTCAGCCCGATAAAGCCTAGCCCCGCCAGCGCATGCAGCGCGCGATGCGCCGACGACTTCGACAAGCCGAGCCGTTCGCCCAATTCGTCTAGCGTTCCCTCGAGCTTGCCGCCCGCAGCTTCGATCTTCTCGAGCACACCGTTCAGCGGCTTCGCCCGCTTCCGGCCGGCCTTCTTTTCAGCCGGCGCCACCTTGTTTGAATTTTCGGAGACAGGCACGTCCAGCGCCGCGACCACGATCAGCGAGCATGCGCTCCCGACCTCAAAGAACAGAACCGCAAGAAGGGTCAAAAAAGGGCTCAGCTTCTCAGGCCCGACTTCCCACCCTAGCGCCCCGGCATACGAAGCAATGGCCTCTGCGACCGGATCGGCCACCGTCGCTGTAGCGCCGGCTGCGATGGTCTTCTCAGCGTCGGCGCGATCCTTCTCGAGTTTGGCGCGGCGCTCGGCACGTTCGGTCTCGACCCTTCGCGTTCCTCGAGGCGCTTCGGCCAGCGCCTTCAGCTCGGCATTGGCCGCCTTGGCATTATCGCGCGCAATGGCGTAGGCGTCAGCTTCGGCGCCTCGCACCGCGGCGCTAGTGTCTCGAGCTGTTCCGATGAAGCCGAGCGAACTTGTAGTGGCATATATTACGCAGCAACAGCCGAGCGTCATCGCGACGAGACCGGCACCGAACCGCCAATTTCGAAACGCGTTCCAAGCTGCGAGGAAGCTACACGGTCCCATGATCGCACCGGCTAAGCTGCCCGCGGCAAAGATCATGGCGGCGGCCTCTGAGCGCGCGAGACCGAGGCTATAGCCATGGCCGATATTCTGAGCGGCGCTGGCACCGATGAACAAGGCAGCGCCCAGATAGGCTGTACAACGGATCAATGACCCGCTAAATTTCGCGGACACGGCATCTTCTCCCACACGAGAGTGCTGTTAGGCCCGGCCACGCTGTTACCAGCAGCGCGACGGGCCGTTTCATTTTCGGTCTTAGTTCTTCCCTAGCAAACCCGCGAACTTCCCGCCAAAAGGCGTCTCACCGCGTTTCGGAACGTTCGTCCGAGCAGACGGGTGCAGGCCAAGCCTGTCCGCGGTCTTGAGCAGCGTATCGGTTGCGATCTTCCAGACCTTCACGGCCGGATGCGCGACGCGGCCTTTCGGGGTGATGATCGTAACGCCATCCTCTAAGGCGGCTTGCGCCTTAACAAGCATCGACCACGCGAGACAATGCATGGCTAGAACCGTGTCGTGCGCCGCGGTGTACAGGCCATCGGGCATCGCGCGCATGAGCCGATCCCATTCCTGAGAAGCCAATTCGTCCGCGGCGACAACAGCCGGCTTCGAGGGCGGTAATTCGCAAATCGCGTCGTCCAAATGGATCGGCCGGCCGCTCGGATTTCCCTCGAGAAGCCTCAAATAGCTAGGCTTGGGCTTCGGCCCTCTTTTTCCCAAAACACAAAACTCCGAAAAATCTCAATACCTGCCTATTTACGCGTGCGCCCCCCGGCGGCGGTCCCCAAGCCGATTTGTCTGAAAGATTACTCCGCCGCTTCATCAATATCCAAAACGGATATCTGGCGAGGATTTTTCAATTTCCAGCGCTGCCCTTCGCGCTCAAGATCACCCGTTATCGAAACGCCCAACCTGTTTTCATGGGCGCGAACCGCTTCTTCATAGTCCTTCTGACTCAGGTCAATCTGAACCGATGTCTGTTTACCGTTTACCCGAGCCTGCATAGTGATACGTCCATCAAATGCCTGAGGTTCGCGGTAAAGCTTGGCTATATGCCCCTCTAATACTTCATCTAGTCTAGGTTCTTTCTCGCGAAAAAGCCGCGCCGCCTCCTGGAGCACAGAGGCGTCAGCTGGCAAAAATCTCACACGAGTACTAGGCTCCGGCGTGCGCCGCGTCCGCGCCCAAGTAACAGACACATCCAAACCGTCTCCTAGTTCTATCAATTTCGCTGCGGCTTCACAGAGGTTAGCGCTAATGCCAAGACGCACTGACTTGTAGAAAGCGTCAAAGCCAGCGCCGCGATTTGTCTGTTCAATGGCTTCTCGAGAAGCCTCGAGTGCCTCGGCAAAACGTCTGGTCACTTGCCGGGCGAATGGTTCGTCTTGAGCGGACGGCCAGAAAGTCGGTTCCTCAGGTTCGTCAAGCGCTGGCGGAACCGGAGAAAGAATTGTTAAAACAAAGCTCCCTCTTTCAGTCTGCCCGAGCTTCACCCGGTCCATGTATTCGTTCGCTTGTTTGACCTTGCCCGCCCGATACGTGGCTCTAGGTTCATTCGCGGAACATGCCGCTGCTAGAAGCATATCTCGGGCATTGACCACTAAATTGACTCCGGCCGTCAGGCGCACAGAGCCATCGTCCTCTGCCTCCGGCGCACGGACTCGAATAACGTCTTGGTCCGCAATGGTGAGGTCACGGAAGACTTGAAGTTCACTGCGTCCCTCGGTCCGGGCAAATAAGGTGATCAATTGTGATACGACGCTGGCATAGTCTGCCAGGGCCGTCGTTCCCGGAATGATCGCCTCCGTAGCGCCGTCGAGGACGTAAACGTCGCTATGCCGTCCGTATGACTCTAGTTTTTTCCACCCCTCACCTAAGGCGTAAGCCCGAAGTGCCAAAGGGGGAACGCTTCGCAGCGCCTCAGTTTCGAGAATGCGGGCGTCGAATGCCATTAGATAAACCCCGCTCTTGAACGCACCATAAGGCTTTGTAAAGCGTGGGCGTCAAAATGTTGATGACTTGGAATTTCAATCGTCACAGAGGTGTCGTTGTCGCTTTCAGGGCTACCACCAAGGTAGGCCCAGTAAGCCGCTCGCCGCAAAATGAGATTCTCGATATCGCAGTACAGCCATTCATCTGGAGATTCAGGCATATCTAAAACCACGACGATGCGTGGCGTCTGCGTTTCCATTCTAAGCTCATTGTAGTTCTTAATTTTCAACGGAAATGTCAGGAGATCGCCTTTTCTGCCTAGGTTAATAGTGGCCTTGAGTTGCACATCAATACTGGGCCGCATTTGGCCACCTGCCGAGATCGTCAAATCCACGCTATCGCGGTCGTAGTCGCGAGTGGCGGTGGTGTACCCGACGCTCGCAGCCACAGCGAAAACGTAAGCGCGCGAAAACGCCTCTTGGCGATCATAGGTGCTCAGAAGAGCATCGGAGCCCGACATGGATGCAGCTCGTCGTGACGGAGGATGGACAGCAAGGTTAGCGCGTAGGTGGACAACAATGAAGGGTATACTTTGGCGCTATCGCCGGACTTGCGAGAAGAATACATTAACAATGTCAACAAGTTGGCCCACGAGTCCCACGTTGGGACTTTCGTCTCGCTCGATACTTTAGCTTACCGCTAGCCCTGGGCTCGTCCTGCCATTCTTTGTTGAACAGAACTTCAGTGAGGCGCGACGTGATCATGTCGCGCGCCGCGGGCGGCAAGGCCGGCACCGATGCCAGGGCAATTGCGAGGCTGTCCGGCGTCACTGGCCCGCGCTGCTTTGCGATCTCATATGCCAACACGTCGGAGAGCCTGTAGACGACATGGCGACCGAGCTTCACGTGTGCCGGGCCTTTGTTGTTCCGCCTCATCCAACCGAGATGCCCGACCGTGATGCGCCAGTGACGTGCAAGCTCCCCCGGCCTCAAAAAGATGCCATCCGTAAGACGGAGCATCGGCGCGAAGGCCGGATCGACTTCGAGCTTGCGCGGAATATTCAGCATCGAAATCAACCCGACCTTGCCTCACTCGCGCCACGTGGACGCGATTTACGAATTTGCGACCTTCAAAAGTTTAATCGCGGCAAAGTCCAGCACGCCGCCGCCAACGCGACGAGTGCCGTAAAACTTGACCCAAGGCTTCGCCGTATAGGGATCGATGAGAAGGCGAATACCCTGACGTTCAACGATGAGGTAACCGCGCTGAAAATCGCCAAACGCAATCGGATACTTGCCGCCTTCAACGTCGGGCATGTTGGGGTCGGTATAGACCGGGTAGCCAAGCAACGTCGGCGGAGTGCTTTTGGCGATACTATCGACCCACAGATGCCGACCATCGTAATCCTTAACCTTCCGAAGCGTCGCTGCGGTGCTATCGTTCATGAGGAACGCGCCGTTGCGGCGATAGCCCGGTTTCAACGAGTGCACCAGATTGATCAAACAGTCTGCGGGAGACACAGAAGCTGTCGTCGTGGCAAAGCCAGAAGCGTCCCCCGTTACGACGAACCCAAGCTTGCCCCATTGCCAACTTGCGTTTGCGACGGCGCTATATCCGCCAATCAAGCCATGTGGCGTCTTCAAGCCCGAACCATTGATGAACGCAGCGTTCTCAAGATCGCCAAAAGCTTCAGCGATATCGATTTCGATTTCGCTCGCGAGCTTCGGATCGGAATCGTCAAGAACCTGCTGCGTGGCCGCGGGCTGAGCGTACATTTCAAAGGCCCGAAAAGTAAGCTTGGTAAATTTGCTATTCGCGGTATCGGGGCGAGAGTCCGTCTCCGCGACCCAAGCTGCCTCCGTACCTTTGAGATTAAAAAGCCGAGAATATTCGTCGGTGGTGATCGTCTTGACGCTCGCGAGCTTGCGCATCGCGGACGCGTCTTCAAGCATGCGACCGATGGACTTATCGATCTCAGTCGGTACGAGGTAGCCGCCTTCTGGATTGTTGGCAGTAGTCAACGCGGCCTGAACGCGACCAGCGGCGACATTGAGGAATTCTCTGCGGACCGAGCTGATGTCGATGTCACCGCGGTATCTGCCGCCGAGCGCCTTAGCCGTCTCGAGCTTCGAGTTTAACTGTTGCAAGTCCTGCTCGCACAGACCAAGGCGGGAATTATACTTCGCCTGAAAAGCCTCATGGGCGCCCTTGACCTCGCCAATTTTCACGATGATATCGGCAAGGGTAGGGGTGCTTGCGTTCGCCATGACGGGAGCGGAATCAGCCCCGTACCGGGCCTTTAGTAGCGCTCGTTTAGACATAAAATCGAAAAACTCCTAATACGTTTTCACGCGCGAAATGCGCGCTATCACTCTGAACGATTTCGGGAGTTCGTCAAAAAAAGCGGACGCCGAGGCCCTTAGATGGAGCCTCGGCGCTTCTCGCAGCGTAAAGGAGTATCGAATTGTTGTCCGGCGAACGGACGCTCCGAACGTTGCCTTAAAAATCAGGCGATGACAAAAAGCGACCCCGGCCTACCGTAGCGCGACCGCGTGAAACGAAGACCGATGACGCAGCCCTCGACCTCGCCAGCCGTGACGACTTGGGCTCCATAAGGCCGTCCGACTTCCGCAGCTCGAGCTAGCCAAGCGGCCACGCTGCGCTTACTCCGGCCGGGCTCGCAGAGTTTAGCCGCCAGAGCAATGAGCGCTTCGGCGTCCCGAGCAATCTCCACTGGCGCCCGGTAAAAGCCCCGGCCCTCTCGCGCCAGCTCGGCGGCTAGTATGGCGGCAGGATTGGTGGACTTGTTCATTACCGGTGCCCAAGTCGAAGCTGCTTTTAGATTGTCGGATTTCACGGCCATTGGTGTTCTCCATTGTTGGCACTGATAAGGAAAAGCATAAGGCCGATTCCTTAATTAATCCGTATACGTATATTTTATGCGCACGTTCTCCTTTCATGCTGGCTGCTGCAAATAAAATCTGCGCATGTTCGCGATTCAGTCGAGGGGCCGCGCATAAAATATATGCTCGTCGGCCACGGCCCTGGCCGATCAGGGAGCCGGGCGCGCGGCTGATAAGCGCGCACGGCGACACTCCCGTAGGGAGAAGATGTGTCCATGTGTCCAAACCCCAATGTTTTCGGGCTTGGGACACATCCGAAGTATGTGTCCGCGATTTGATGTGTCCAACCCTCCGAAACACCAATGTTCGCGGGCTTTGGACACATAAAAAGCGATGTGTCCGCATCTGTCCGATGTGCATGTGCCCGCCATGTGTCCAGCCTACACAAGCTCATAGCGTTTAGCTGGCTTACCCCCGCTCTTATATTCGGCTACCCGGATTACCGAGCCTTCTAGCCAAGCGAGCGAGCGCCGAACTTCTTCGACCGCAAATTCTTCGGCGCCGTGCGATGCGAGCCAACGCGCCGTGTTGCTGTCACCTTTGGCTTTGGGATTGGGAGAGAAGTTTATTGACTTGCCCTTACCGTCTACAGCCTGGCCGATAGAGCACTTAAGCAGCCGCTCCACGAGAGCATCGCACCGCGGTTGACGGTCGGCATTGCCAAGCTGGATGGGCCTCAGAGCGAAGCTATCCTCACCGTTGGCCAGGGGCACACTCACCTTTTCGAACCACTCAGGTTTTCCCGACATCGCGTAGTGGTTCGTCTTGGCATCATCGATACGGACATAGCGATGCGCAGCCTCAGGCTTCACGCCCCAATCTTGCGCTTCCTGTTTATCCATGGCGTACATCGTGCGGACCGACCGTTGCGCACCGATGATATCGGAACCGCCTCGAGCAGAGTTAGCGTTGCCGGCTCTGCCGCCCGGCGAGGCGCCGCTCGGCTTGTTGGAATGGTGGATGACATAGATAGACACACCGCACGCCGCGGCCACGCGCCCGAGAATGTCGAACAGCGCTCGCATGTCCGCATTGTCGTTCTCGTTGAGGCCATCGTGAATAGCGATGAGCGGGTCAATGATGACGGCGCCGATATCGTTGTCCAGAATATATTGGACCATCTTCGCGATGCTCGGCCCCTGCACTACTCGGCCTGACCTATCTTTCACCGCGACGCAGAACTTTCCTAACCGCGCCCAGTCGTAAAAGTGGACCCAACCTTGAAGGCCTCGCATCCGATAGCCAAACGTCTTACAGATCGCCGCGACGCGCTTCCGTTGCTGATCGAGGGAATCCTCTTGATTGATCAGCCACGCCTTGCGGCGTCCTAACACTTTCAACCCCATGGCAGAGCCTTCGCCGCGACCGATGGCAACGGCGTGTTGTGTGCCACGGGCCGACTTGCCCGTACCTCCCGGAGCAACTAGGCCACGGATTTCGCCTTCCGACATCTCTCTAAAGATGTGCCAGCGCGTGACGGGTAGATCGCGCTCGGTGTCTTCGGTATAGTCGAGCAGCGCATTGCCTTCGCTGTAATCGACTGCTTCGCTGGCTGTGATCTTGAAGGGGCGACGCGGTTGCCCTTTGGCTATGTGCAAGGGGCTATGCGCGCCACGCTTATCAAAGTCCGTTTCGTAGAGGTCTCCGCAGCGGCCTACAGGAACGAACAAGGCGGCGCCCGGCTCGCAGTTGAACAACGCCTCTAAGTCATCGTCGCTAGCAACGTTGACCCGCTCAACGTCCGCCTTGCGGACTTCGATCTCGCGGTGGAGCGGTATCGGATCATCGGGCGACCATCTGGACAGGCGCACAGCGGTGTAGCCGGCTTTTAGCGGCACAAGCTTCTGTGCTTCGATCTCTCGCGGGAAGGCTGTGCAGACGCGGAAGCGCCGGCCACTCTCCCGAAACCAGCCCATGTCGTCGGCGCGATCAGACTCGGCCCACATCGCCTCGCACATATCAGGCGTGTCGGCATTAAAGTCGTCGCGGAAGGCCGAATTTTTCACTTCCCGCGGTGGAAGTTCATCTTCGGGGCAAATTGCTTCTAGTTCGCCGTAACTAAAGACCATTGCTTCAAAGGGGTCCGCTCCACGGCGCAACCGCTCGGCTTCGATGGCCGCATAAGGGTCAGGTTCGTCCCGGTAATCCGCCAGCCGGATGCCGAAGTCGTCAGTCTCGTTAAGATCGCGAAAATTGAGATCGTCCATGAAATCTCTCCGTGAAAATTCGCGGAGAGTAGCGAGCGCATGATTTGTCGGGAGGGGAGCAATCCGCTAGTTTCATGTCGTCTATACTTCCACGCACACAATGGATGAAACACTAGGGGTTCGCGCTCGTGCTACCGAGGCGGCCCCTTCTCTCTCTCTTTTAGGCGGCACGCTTGCGCTTGTAGCCTTCCGCTGACGTTGACGTGTGACGCCGGCTGTTGAGCCATGCAATCAAGTCACCACGGTAGTAGACGACGCGGCGCTTGCCCATGCGGTGATAGACCGGCCCCTCGCCTGTCTGACGCCACCGCTGAAGCTGGCGGCGCGACGACTTCAGGAAGGCTGCCGCCTCTTCTTCGACCATTGGAGCGTCAATGGAAGGCCCGGAAACCGTCAATCGGTCTCGGATTTGGGAAATAAGATCTTCAAAAGCGGGATTTGGATTTGCATACATAATACTGGCCGTCTCGCTGTAGAATTGGCGATAACTGAAAATGCCAGCGATTAACCGAGCTTGCAAGCTCGAATTAACATTCGAAAGCAGAATTTCTCTTTTGTACCCGTAACTTACGCGTCTAGATACTTCGAATTCGTTAACAACATCCGATTTGTTCTATTTCTCCGTCGCATTTCCTTTCATTGCACTTTCGACGCGGCTCGAGACAGCCGTGGCCGTGGTGCGAATCGCATCAACGTGACGCTCTACGTAGCGGCCCGTCATGGCCAGAGTTTTGTGTCCAAGTATGTCGCGAACCTGAAATGCATTTGCGCCGGTCTGAGCGCTGTATGTGCCCATCGTGTGGCGGAAGTCATGCGGCCGGGCATTTGTGAGCTTCGCGCGAGCGCTTACGAGACGCCACACGCGATAGAAAGCCCCCTCGCTCAAAGGGCATCGAGGATCGGCGCCGTAACAAATGAACAGGCTGTTCTTCTCTAGGCCCGCCAGATACTGAAGCGCCGCCTCGCCCAGCGCCACAGCGCGAGCGCCGGCTTTGGCCGCCTTGTCCGGTAGCAGGAAGCACCCGCGGTCAGGATGCAACCACGCCCATTCAAGCAATCGGACCTCGCCTAGTCGCATTCCAGTCAGCGCAAGCAGTCGAATGGCGCGGATCGCACTTGGCGACTCGCCTTCAGCCTCTAGCTCGAGCAGCGCGGCACCAATGCGGCCAAGCTCGGCTTCGCTAAAGAACCGCTCGCGCTTAGCCTCCGGGAACATCTTCACGCCCAGCGCCGGGTTATCGGGCCGCAGCTCCCAATCCTTCGACGCGAGCGACAGGGCCTTGCGCAGATAGGCCAGCGCTCGATTTCCGTAGTAGGGCCTATCGGCGTAAGTGGCGTGCCAGCGAACGATATCTGACCGGCCAAGCGAACCTATGCGGGTCGTCCCAAACTCCGGCTTTAGGTCTTTCTCTACGTGCTTTTCGATCTCGGCGGCGGTGGAAGGCTTGTTGTGAACGGCCACGTACTCTTTCAGGTAGCGGTCCAGCACCTCCGTAAGCGTCGGCTCTCTCCGCTTAAGATCGCGAACGGTGGCCGGATCGCTGCCGCCGGCAACTGAGCCGATAAGGCGTTTGGCTTCAGAGCGTGCGGTCTGAGCCGTCCAAGGCGAGCCGTGCGGGCCTATCGTTAGCCAGCGTTGCTTGCCGTCTATCCGCGCCTTCACGAAGTAGACGGGCTTACCCCGTTGCCTCCGAACACCGAACCCGTGTAGGTCTTCATCCCAAAGAAGCCCGCCAACGGGCAGCTTCTCCACGCGTTCTTTAGTGATGCTCATTGGTTGCGTCCGACAGTTGCTAGCAACCACATTAGCAACCACGCCAGGGAAAAGTCCAGTCGTGCTCTGGCGACGAACAGTGAAGAAATGCCTAATTTATAAGGGTTTCGTGTAACAGTGGCGACCTCTGGCGACTGCCTTACAGAGACTCAAAATCTGTTGTTGGCGACAACGTGCCCGTTCGAGTCGGGCCAGGGGCACCATCACTCTCTCCGCGCAGGGGTCACGGCGCGTTCCGCACAAGCGTGATAGCGCGTGACCGGCGCGCTCCTTCATCGGCCCCGCTACCGCACCAAAAAGCGGAAAGTCTGCGTGAAGGTCATCGGGCGCGGGCTGACCTCGGGGGGGATGCCGGGGAACGGAGCGGCGCGCTCCAGGGCGGCGATGGCCGCGTTGTCCAGAACGGGCGTGCCGGAGGATTTCAGCACCTCCCTCGACAGCAACGCGCCGTCCGTGCCGATGGTGAATTTCACGATCACCGTGCCGGTGGAGCGCGAGCGCGGGTTCACCTTCGCACGCTTCACCTCATCGTAGATCTGGCCGAGGTAGCGGCTGGTGGCCGTCGCGTCGCCGCCGATCTTCTCCTGTCCCGAGCTTTGCTCCGTCACGATCACGGCCTGCTCCGGCTGCGCGATCACCTCGATGGTTTCATCGGGCGCCTGCTCTTCGAGCGGCTCGAGCCGCGAGGCCGCCGGCTTCTGCATGCGCTCGATGCGCGCTTCCGCGATCTGGTCCGGCGCGTCGGGCATTCCCGCGTTGGCGATCTCGGGCTCTTTCACATCCGCCAACGGAGGCGCCTCAGCGGGCGCGATCGGCTCGGGCTCCTTGCTCTTTTCGAGCGGCGGCGCCTGTGCGGCGGGAGCCGCGGTCTCCGGCGCGCGCAGCGGATCCAACGTCTGCGCGGGACTTGTTGCCTTCGGGACGGGCGCGGCGGACGTGACAGCTTGCGCCTCATCCTCCACCTCATCGCGCGGCTGCATGATCCGGTTGGGCGCGATGTTCGTGGGTTTCTCGATCCGCTCGATGGCCGGCTCGTTGGCCGGAACGATCTCCTGCTCCACGGTGCTTTGGTCGGAGGCGATCACGTCGCGCACCTGCTCGGGCATCGCGTTGGCGGGGGGCGCCTGCTCCTGCGGGGCGATCTCGGGCGCCTTGCGGCCCGCGCCCGCCTGCACGCCATCGATGCGCGCCTGGGGCTCGCCGAGCGATGCCACCTCGGGCGGGGGCGGGGCGCGCTCCGCCGCGGGCACGGACGCCTGCGTTTCGATGCTCTGCAGATCGTCGCCGACGTTGGAGACCTCGGTCAGGTCCATGCCCTGCGGCTCGAGCATGATGTCCTGCCCCTCGCCGGGGTCGAGCGCCATCGTCTGCTCCTGGAGAAACTGGAACCACAGAACGTGGCCAATCACTCCGTGCAGCACCAGCGAGAGGATAATGGTCGACGCGCGTAGCAGCATGCGTCTGCTTCTGCTTGAGGACGAGGTATCGACAAGGTAGCGGCGGCGCGAACGAACCGCCATACTGCGCGGCGGATCGCGAAGATCTGCGAGGCCCGGCGCACGCAGGCCCCCGTAAAACGTGGAGGGTGTCCCTCGCGTTCAGGCGAACTCTGTTGTAGGTGACGGGAACTTTGGCAGAGTCGAGCGCGCATGGCCGGGCTTTCGCGCCTCCGACCCGACATCCAGGACGACCAACCGCGTGACCAAAAGCCGTAAATCCGAAATGCCGAGAGGCGGACGCCTGTCGCGCCCGAAGGCGGCCGCCGCCCGGGGCATCGCCGCCGCACGCGACGCCGGTGTCGACGACGCCGTCTGGTCGACGGCCGAGGAGAAGCCGTTCTGGGAGACGAAGCGCCTCAACGAGATGAGCCCCGAGGAGTGGGATTCCCTCTGCGACGGCTGCGGGCAATGCTGCCTCGTGAAGATCGAGGAGGAGGATACGGCGCAGATCTTCCTGACGCGCCTCGCATGCAGCCTGCTCGACATCGGCTCCTGCCGCTGCAAGGACTATACGAACCGTTTCAAGCGCATGCCGGACTGTCTCTCGATCGACATGAAGGCGGTGAAGAAGCTCAAGTGGCTGCCCGAGAGCTGCGCCTATCGCCGTCTCAACGAGGGGCGCGGACTGGCCTGGTGGCATCCGCTGATCTCGGGCGATCCCGAGACGGTGCATCAGGCCGGCGTGTCGGTGCGCGACTGGGCGCGCAGCGAGAAGGGCGTGCCGGAGCACGAGATCATGCGCTACATCATCGGCGAAGCGACGTCGTAGAGTCTTTCCGTTTTAGCTGGAACCTGATTGCGCTCGGCGCTCCCCTCGGAGATAGGGGGCGATCCGCTGCGTCCACCTGAAACGGAACGACCTCGAGCATTTTCCCACGCAGTGGGTGCCGGTTCGTCGTAAGAAAATGCGACGAAACAAGAATCTAGACCGTCTCCGCAGGCTCGCTTCGAGCCGCTCCGCTCGGATGTCCGGCGCACGGCGCGCCGCGTAAGGGCGGAACCATCCTTCCGACCTTCGCATTATCCTCTCAGACGGCCGCCAGTTCGCTGGCGAACGTTAGGCGCCGCGAGGTGCTGCCCCGTCCCGGAGCCGCAAGGCTCCCCGGCGGGGTCTGTCATTCCCCAATTTCCTCCCCTCCCACGCGTCTGGCCGGCGCGCGGCATTCGGATGGCCGGATGCCGCGCTAGGCTTTTGTTTGTCGCGCTTCTTATCGGAAAACCGGTTCCCACTTTTCCGGAAGCGCTCTCAACGCGTGCCTCAGCCCTTCTCGTGGTTCAGGCACACCGAGTTGATGCAGTAGCGCTTGCCGGTTCCGGTCGGTCCGTCGTCGAAGACGTGGCCGAGGTGCGAGCCGCAGTTGGCGCACGTCACCTCCGTGCGCACCATGCCGTGCGACATGTCGGTGTGATATTCGACGGCGCCGGGCAACGCCTTGTCGAACGACGGCCAGCCCGTGCCCGAGTCGAACTTCGTGCCGGAGGCGAAGAGCTGGTGGCCGCACGCCGCGCACGTGAACTTGCCGGGGCCGTGCGTGTGGAGATGCTTGCCGGTAAACGGGCGCTCCGTGCCCTTCTCGCGCAGCACGCGATACTGCTCCGGCGTCAACTGCTGCCGATAGTCGGCTTCCGTCTTGTTCATGGCTACGTTTCCTCGATTTTCTTTCGTTCTTGTTTCGATTTTTGCGCGAGCGGAGCGGCCCTGTACAGCAGCAAGAGCGCGACCATCGCGGCGTAGATCAACGGCTCGGCCTGCCAGGTCTTGACGAGCATGACGAAATGGAGCGCAGCCAAGGCGGCGGCGAGATAGACCCAGCGGTGCAGGCGCTGCCAGGCCGCCGCGCCGAGGCGCTTGATCGCGGTCGTGTTGGACGTGATCGCGAGCGGGATCAAAATCAGGAACGCGAGCATGCCGACTGTTATGTAGGGGCGCTTGACGATGTCCTTCAAGATCAGCGCGGGATCGAGCCCCTGGTCGAGCCAGAGGTAAACGACCACGTGGAGCACCGCGTAGGCGAACGCCAGGAGGCCCAGCGTGCGCCGGTAGCGCATCAGGTTCGGCCCGCCGAGACGGCGCAGCGGCGTGATCGCGAGACCCGCCACGAGGAAGCGCAGCGCCCAGAGGCCGAGGGAGCGTTCGAGCACCTTCAACGGATCGGCGCCGAGCTGATCGGACACGGCGAGCCAGAAGGTCCATGCGGCTGGAACGAGGCCCAGCGCGTAGAGCTCCCAGCTTCCCGCGGCGAACCAGGATGCGCGGCGCGTTTCGGCGGCCCGGGCGCGGATGGCCTCAGTAGTTCGCACGGAGGTCCAGTCCCGCGTAGAGGTGCGCGACCTCGTTGCCGTACCCGTTGAACATCAGCGTCGGACGGCGCTTGGCGAACAGGCCGCTGCCCTCGCCGATCCTGCGCTCCGTGGCCTGGCTCCAGCGCGGATGGTCGACCTCCGGATTGACGTTCGAATAGAAGCCGTACTCCTTGTCGGCGAGCGCCTGCCAGGTCGTGGGCGGCTGCTTCTCGACCAGCGAGATGCGCACGATCGACTTGATGCTCTTGAAGCCGTACTTCCACGGCACGACGAGGCGCAGCGGCGCGCCGTTCTGGTTCGGCAGCGTCTCGCCGTACATGCCCGTCGCGAGGATCGTCAGCGGATGCGTCGCCTCGTCCAGACGCAAGCCTTCGAGATAGGGCCACGGCAGCGGCTGGAAGAGGCCGCGCTGGCCCGGCATCTCCTCCGGCCGCACGAGCGTTTCGAACGCGACGTACTTGGCGCTGCCCTGCGGCTCGACGCGCTTCAGGAGATCGGCGAGAGGAAAGCCTTGCCACGGGATCACCATCGACCAGCCTTCGACGCAGCGGAGACGGTAGATCCGCTCCTCCAGCGTCACGGGCTTCAGGATGTCTTCGAGCGTATAGGTGCCGGGCTTGCCGACGAGGCCGTCGACCTTGACCGACCAGGGCGTGGTCGTCAGCGTGTGCGCGTTGGCCGCCGGATCGGCCTTGTCGGTGCCGAACTCGTAGAAATTGTTGTAGCTCGTCGCGTCGGCCTTGCGCGTCTGCGGCTCGGCGGTGGAGAAGGCGCTCGCGGGCCCGGCCTGCGCCGCGGCGCCGGCCTTGGACGGCATGAGCGCCAGGGCGGCCGCACCGGCCGTGCCGAGCAGAAACTCGCGACGGCGCAGATACAGGCTTTTCGGCGTGATTTCCGAGCTCGGGATGGCGGGGGCCTTGCGGATCAACACGGGGAAAGCCTCCTTTCTACGTTTGGCTGAGCTTACAGCTTTTTGTACGTTCGAGCGCCCGTTCGGTTTCAATCGATTCCGATGAATTGCGCGCGCAACGGGCGCGAGGGGGACCCATGAAGCTCAGCAAGACGAACTATCTCGTCTACCGCGACTGCGCCCACAACGCCTGGGTCAAGGTCCACAAGCCCGAGGTCTACCATGCCGAGCCGCTCTCCGTGTTCGACCAGGCCATCATCGAGACCGGCAACGACGTGGACGTGCGCGCGCGGGCGCTGTTTCCGGGCGGCGTGCTGATCCGGCGTGGCGATGCGGCCGGCACGGCGGAGCTGGTGGCCGCGCGCACGCCCGTGCTCTACCAGCCGGTGTTCGAGACGGAGCGTCACACGACGGCCGCCGACATCCTCGTCTGGAATGGCGAGACCGGCCGCTACGATCTTTACGAGGTCAAAGCGTCCACCAGCGGCGAGGACCGGCGCGCCAAGGACGACCTCTACGCGCACGACATCGCCTTCCAGGCGCTCGTGCTCGAAGCCTGCGGCGTCACGCTGGGGCGGCTTCACCTCGTGCGATTGAACGGCAGCTACGTGTCGGACGGCACGCTCGACATCGCGCAGCTCTTCACGCGCGAGGATTTCACGGACCGCGCCTCGGCGCTGTTCGAGGCGGTGCGCGCCGAGATGGATGCGGCGCACGATCTCGTCAACCTCGCGGACATGCCCGCAGCACCCTGCTCCTGCCTCTACAAAGGCCGCAGCAGCCAGTGCACGAGCTTCGATTTCATCAATCCCGCCGTGCCCGACTACAGCGTGCACGACCTGACGCGGATCGGGGCGTCGCCCAAGAAGCTCAAGTCGCTCGTGGACGCGGGCATTCTCGACGTCCGCGAGGTACCGGCCGATTTCGAATTGACGCTGCCCCAGCGCCATCAGGTGGACGCGGCGAAGCGGCGCCAACCGTTCGTCGATCTCGCCGCGCTCGAATCCTTCCTCGACCAGCTCGCCTATCCGATCGCGTTTCTCGACTACGAGACCTACCCGTGCGCCCTCCCCCGCTTTCCGGGCTATGCGCCTTTCAACCATGTCCCGTTCCAGTTCTCGCTCCACACGGTGGGCTCGCCCGGCGCGGAGGCCGTGCACAGCGAGTTCCTGTTCACGGAAACGACCTGCCCCGATGAGCCTTTCGTCGCGGCGCTCAAGGCTGCGCTGCCGGCCGAGGGCACGATCATCGCGTGGAACAAGCCGTTCGAGAAAGGCATCAACGCCAAGCTCGCCGAGCGGCTTCCGGCCAAGGCGGCGGACCTCGCCGCCATCAACGCGCGCGTCGTCGATCTGATGGACGTGTTCAGCGAGCAAATGGTCGTGCATCCGGAGTTCCGGGGCAAAACCTCGATCAAATGGGTGCTGCCGGCGCTCGTGCCGGCGCTCTCCTACAAGGGCCTCGCCATCCGCGAAGGCGCGACCGCGAGCGAGACGTGGAACGCCATCGTGACCGGCGAGCTCGAAGCGGGCGAGGCCGACCAGGCCCGGCGCAACCTGCTCGCCTATTGCGGGCTCGACTCGCTGGCGATGGTCGAGATCTGGCGCGCGCTGCTCGAGATCGTCGCCGCGCGCGACCTGCGCCAAGCGGGATAGGGCGGCCTCACTGAGGCGGCAGCGCAGAGAAAGGGCAGGTCGGCGAGACGCCGGCCGCTCAGCGCGCCGGCGTGCAGGGTCCGCGCTCGCCCGGCTCGTCGGCGGGCCGGGGGCCGAAATTCTTCAGGTATTCCTTCGTCGCCTGATAGGCGAGGTGCTGGCCCTGACAGGTCGGCTTGGCGATCGAGCCGGTCTCGATGGCGCTGACGCCGTCGTCCTCGTCATCATCCTTGTCGACGCGGGCCGAGCGCTTCGTCTCCTGCTGGGGCTCGGATCTCGCGGCTGCGCGCTGCCGCCTCGGCGGCGTCTCGCGCACATCCTTCAAGGATGCCATCTCGCGGACGGTGTCCCGGCAGCAGCCCGCAAGGGCCAGCGTTGCGACGAGGAGGGTGGCAGCTTGGAGAAGTCTTGGCATTGCGATCCTGGAGCAGCGGCCTTGGGCCTACGCAGCACACCTAACGCAACACACTTGAACGCAACACCTGAGCGCCGACGGGCGGCATCGAAGGTCTGAAACTTCCCTCTTGATCGCTGAGTCGCGCCGGCGGCGTCACCGGCCGGGCCGAAGAATCCACAGCGTTCTTCGTGCCTTGGGCAGACGGAAGCGGACATTCCGGGCGTTGTGGCGCGGGCGCCTCAGCCGACCTGGCGCGCCGTGGCGTCAATCACGGGGCCGGAGCCCTCGGTGCGGCGGACGTGGCCATGCTTGGCGAGATGGGCCTTGAGCAGCGCCACGTTCTTCTTGTTGGCCCGGAACGCCACGTCGAACGCGTCGCCCGCGAACGGCACGAGGCCGACGACCGTGTCGATCGCGGTGTTCGCGATCATGCGGCCCATCGTGAACCGCGACACGCCGAGCTGGCGCGCTTCCCAGATCAGATAGCTCGAAATCGCCTGCGAAATGAGGTCGCCGACCACCGGCACGATGCCGATGATGGCATCGAGGCCGACGCGGACGTTGGTGCCGGGGATGAGGAACATATCGTCCATGAGCCGGGCGATCGCCTCGATGCGCGCCACGGACGCTTCGATCTCGGGATCCGCATAACGCTCGACAATGGGCTTCGTCATCTCGCTCCTCGAGCCCCGCCAACCGGGGCCTTGTCTCCTAACCGCCTGGGACCTAGGGTTGGTTCCGCAGGGGCTCGGCCCCGCAAAATATCGGAATGGCGGGGGCGCCAATCAAGACCGCCGGCCGGGACCGCACGCGCGGGGCCGCGGCCGGTCGTCTCGTGGAGGGAGTTCGCGATGTTCTTGCGTCTGCTGTTGAGCACCAGCACGATCTTTCTGTCCCTGATCCTCGGCGCGTTCGCGCTGGCGTTCGTCGGCTACACCTGGCCGGAGACGCTGTCGCAGATGCTCGGCTGGGCGCGCGATCTCAAGGGCGTCATCACCAGCTCGGGCCTCGATCCGCGGTACAACATCTGGGTCGAGCTGCTGCTGGAGGAGCGCCAGCTCCTGTTCATGTTCTTCACGATCGCCGCGCGCATCTTCCTGGCGCTGCTGGCCGCGCCCTTCGCGGGCTGGCGCTGAGCCGACGTCGCGCGCCGGTTAACACGGCGTTAGCCATCCCGGCCGCATAATCCGGGCCGGGGCCTAGAGCGTTTTCCGATCCGATAGAATCGGATCGGACGCTCTAGATTCTTGTTTTGTCGCATTTTCTTACGACGAACCGGTCTCCACTTCGTCGGAAAATGCTCTAGCGCGCGTGCGGCAGGACACCCGATCCTCAAACCGTGCCGACCGGCTTCGCGTGAGGGCTCGAAGGGCATGGGCGACCACGGGCGATACGACCCGCACTCCTCTCGACCGGATCCCAACCCCGCGGGCGGCGGCTCCGGGGTGAGCGACGGCGCGCGCTGGTCGGGGCGCATGGCGGACCTGCCGCTGCGCATCAAACTCTTGTTCCTCGCGCCGCTCGCCGCCTTCTCCCTCGCGGCGGCCGGCATCGGCGCGCTGCTGATCTACTACACGATCGCGTTTCCGGACCCGCTCTCGCTGCGCCCGAAAGCCAGCGGGCCGGTGATCCGCATCGTCGGCCACGACGGCAGCCCGATCGCCGAGCGCGGCGTCTCGCGCGCCTACATCCCGCTCGACATGCTGCCGCCGCAGGTCGCCAACGCCGTCGTCGCCACAGAAGACCGGCGCTTCTTCTCGCACCACGGGCTCGATCCCCTCGGGCTCCTGCGCGCCATGCTCGTCAACCTCAAGTCGGGGCGGCTGACGCAGGGCGGCTCCACCATCACGCAGCAGCTCGCCAAGAACCTGTTCCTCTCGTCGGACCGCACGTTCGCGCGCAAGGCCGAGGAGGTCGTGGTGGCGCTGTGGCTGGAGCTGCGGCTGACGAAGCCCGAGATCCTGGAACTCTATCTCAACCGCGTCTACTTCGGCGGTGGTGCGCACGGCATCGAGGCCGCCTCGCAGCGCTACTTCGCGAAGTCGGCGCGCGAGCTGACGCTGCCCGAGGCGGCCGTCATCGCCGGGCTGCTCAAGGCCCCGTCGCGCTATGCGCCGAGCTCGAGCCCCGTCCAGGCCGTCGCACGCGGGCGCGTGGTGATCGGCAAGATGCTCGACGCGGGCCTCATCACGGAGGAGGACGCGCACGAGGCGCGCGCGGCGGAGGTGCGCTTCTCGCCCCTCATGCGGGTGCCCGAGCAGTCGGACATGGCCTATGCCGTCGACTACGTGCTCGATGCGGCCTCGGCGTTCGAGAACGGCGACCGGGACGAGATCGTCATCGAGACGACGCTGGACGCCGAGCTGCAGCGCAATGCGGGCCTCGTCGTCGACCGCACGCTCGCCGAGCGGGGCGGCGCGGCCAAGGCCGGGCAGGCTGCGGTCGTCATCCTCGCGCCGGACGGCGGCATTCGCGCCCTCGTGGGCGGGCGCTCCTACGCGGACAGCCAGTTCAACCGCGCGGTCAAGGCCCACCGCCAACCGGGCTCGGCCTTCAAGCCCGTCGTCTACCTCACCGCGCTCGAACGGGGCGCGACGCCTGACACGATCGTGGAGGATGCGCCGATCACGACGGGCGGCTGGTCGCCCAAGAACGACACGGGCCGCTATCTCGGCGCGACGACGCTCCGCTACGCGCTCGCCCACTCCATCAACACGGTCGCGGTGCGGCTGCTGCTCGATGCGGGGGCGGACAAGGTCGCGGCAACGGCGCGGCGGCTCGGCATGACGTCGGCGCTCAAGACCAACGCATCGCTGGCGCTCGGCACGTCCGAGGTCTCGCTCATCGACCTCACGGGCGCTTACGGCGCGTTCGCCAACGGCGGCTTCGTCAACGCGCCTTACGCGATCCGGCGGATCCGCACGGGCGGCGGCAAGGTGCTGTTCCAGCGCGTGCAGGCGCGGTCGGCGGCGGCGATCCCGCGCCGGTCGGTAGCCGCGATGAACGACATGCTGTCGGAAGCGGTGGCGTCGGGCACGGCGCGGCGCGCGGCGCTCTCCGGACACGCGGTCGCCGGCAAGACGGGCACCACTCAGGATTTCCGTGACGCCTGGTTCCTCGGCTACACGGCGCACCTGACGGCGGGCGTGTGGGTCGGAAACGACGACGGCGCGCCGATGGCGAACGTGACGGGAGGGTCGCTGCCGGCCGAGATCTGGCATCAGATCATGGCCCCCGCGCATGCGCACCTCGCGCCGCTGCCGCTGCCCGACGGGGCCGGCGGCGCGGCGCCCTCCGCCGATAAGGCGCCTCATCCGGTCGCGCGCATCGAAGCCGACTTCATCGCCAAGGCGCTCGCGTCCGCGAGCCCCGAGCCGGCTCAACGCACGCCCGCTCGACACGCGCCGGCGGGCGGGGCGCGCGGAGAGACCGAGACGACGGCCTCCGGGCGCATCATCGTGCGTCCGCCGAGCCTTCAGTAGTTTTCGCGAAGGGACGGGCGCTCAGGCGTCGTCGGCGAGCGCGCCGTAGCGATGCAGATCCATGCCGTAGACCTGCAGCCAGCGCTTGGCGTCGTCGAGGCCGGGCATCGTCTCGCGGACGAGGGCCCAGAACCGGGGCCCGTGGTTCATCTCGCGCAGGTGCGCGACCTCGTGCGCGGCGACGTAGTCCAAAATCTCAGGGGGAGCCATGATGAGCCGCCAGGAGAACGACAGCACGCCCGTGGTCGAGCAGGAGCCCCAGCGGCTGGTCTGATCGCGCACGGCAATGCGCTTCGGGGCGACCTTGAGGCGCCTGGCGTGGAAGGCGACGCGCTGGTCGAGATCGCGGTGCGCTTCCTTTGCGAGCCAGTCCTTGAGGCGACGCGGCGCGTGCTCGGTGCGGCCCGAGACGCAAAGCTCGGGGTAGGGGGCGCACGGCTTGCGCTCCACCGGAGCCCGGCGCGCGGCGCCCGAGAACGCGACGCGGTGCGTTTCGCCGCGCAACGGAATGAACACGCCGTCATGGAACGGCACCGCCGTCGGCAGGCTGTCGAGACGCGCGCGCACCCAGTCGATGTTGCGCGTGATGAAGGTGCCGGCCTCGTCGAGGTTGCACTGGACGGGCAGCGTGACGATCACGGTGCGGCGCGACCGGCTGATACGAAGCGTGAGCCGCCGCGCGCCGGGATGGCGGCGCACTTCGACGGGCGCTCCGAGGTTGCCGATGTTCTCGCTCTTGAGCGTCGAAGCCGCGAAGGTTCTTGTCTTCCGCATTGATGACTTTCGAAACCGGCGCTGGTTTTTGCGATACGCGCGACGCTGCGATGGCTGCGATGGATCGAGATGGGCAGAGCTCGCGGCGCACGTGGCGCCTTCCCCGATCGTTCATCTCACTTAGCAAACGAGTGAACC
Organism: uncultured Hyphomicrobium sp.; assembly: GCA_964386545.1. Classification (GTDB taxonomy): domain Bacteria; phylum Pseudomonadota; class Alphaproteobacteria; order Rhizobiales; family Hyphomicrobiaceae; genus Hyphomicrobium_C. Next base: position 10,621 of record CAYLSI010000010.1, on the reverse strand, counting down.
GCATCACCAGTCTGAAAATGTGACGCGCTGCACAGATTCGACCACTGTTGCGGAACAGCCCCATGCGTGCGCACACATCACGCCGTGCGCAACGCGGCGGCCGTTCGAGCGGCGCGCCTCCCGACGGAAACGGCCCTTAGCGTGCCGTGTGCGGTAGCGGACGCTCGGGGGCGTCGAAGTTCGGGAGCTGGCGCAGATCGAGCGTCGGCGAGCGGGCGTCGAACCGCGAGTCGGGATGCTCGCCGTCGATCCACGGCGGCGTCGCCGGCAACGCGAACGCGCCGCTGTCGCCGGCTTGCGGTGCCGCCGCCGGGCGGGAGACGGACGCGGGCGCGGCCGGCGCGTGGCGGGGCACGGGCTTGCTCATGACGAGGGACGGCATCGCCATCAGCACCGCGACCATGAGAAGCTGAATGCCGAGGAACGGCACGGCGCCCCAGTAGATCTCGCTCGTCTTCACGGGCGGCATCATGCGGCCAGTGACCTTGTCCCGGTACGTGTCGCGCGGCGCCACGCTCCTGAGGTAGAACAGCGCGAAGCCGAACGGCGGGTGCATGAAGCTCGTCTGCATGTTCACCGCGAGCAAAACACCGAACCAGACGATGAAGGGCGTGACGTCGGCCACGTACTCCGTGACCACGCCAGCGCTGTCGGTTGTACTGACGACGGCCAGCCCGAAGCTCTTGGCGATGGCGACCGCCTCGGGCGACGTGCGGAAGATCGCCTCGGCGGCGGGCTTCAACAGCGGCACGAGGATGAAGCACAGCTCGAAGAAGTCCAGGAAGAACGCGAGCAGGAAGATCATTACCATGACGGCGATCAGGAAGCCGTACATGCCGCCCGGCAGCGAGGTCAGCAGGTGCTCGACCCAGATGTGGCCGTTGACGCCGTAGAACGTCAGCGAGAAGATTCGCGCGCCGATCAGGATGAACATGACGAAGGCGGAGAGCTTGGCCGTCGCTTCGGCCGCCTGCCGCACGATCTGCACATTGAAGCGGCGCGTGTCGCCGTCGCTGTAGCGCTTGGCGGCGGCCAGCAGCAGCGCGCCGACGGCGCCCATGGCGCCGCCCTCGGTGGGCGTCGCGATGCCGACCAGGATGGTGCCGAGCACCAGGAAGATGAGCAGCAGCGGCGGCACCATCACGAACGTGACGCGCTCCGCCATGCGCGAGAGCAGGCCGCGGCCGGTCAGCAGGATCAGGCCCCGGTTCAGCAGGGCCGCTCCCAGAGCGAACGAAATGGCCCAGGCCATCGCCAGGATGGCCTTGTCGATCCCCTGATAGTGGGTGCTTTGCATCATCCAGCCGGAAAAACCGGCCGAGAGAAGGGTCAGGACGCCCAGCGAGGCGAGGCCGCGCGAGCCGTCGTCCTCACGGTGGCCGACGGCCTCCTGCGGCAGGCCCGGGGCTACGTCCGGCCGGATCAGCGAATAGATGAAGACATAGACGGCGTAGAGCCCGGCGAGCACTAAGCCGGGCAGGATCGCCGCCTTGTACATATCGTCCACCGAGCGGCCGAGCTGGTCGGCCAGCACGATCAGCACGAGCGAGGGCGGGATGATCTGGGCGAGCGTGCCGGACGCGGCGATGACGCCGGATGCGACGCGGCGGTCGTAGCCGTAGCGCAGCATGATCGGCAGCGAGATGAGGCCCATCGAGATGACGCTGGCGGCCACCACGCCCGTCGTCGCGGCCAGCAGCGCGCCCACGAAGATCACGGCATAGGCCAGGCCGCCGCGCAGCGTTCCGAAGAGCTGGCCGACCGTTTCGAGCAGGTCCTCGGCCATGCCGGAGCGCTCGAGAATCAATCCCATGAACGTGAAGAACGGGATGGCGAGCAGCGTGTCGTTGCGCATCACGTCGAAGATGCGGCCGGGCATCGACTGCAGGAGGTGCCAGGAGAGCGTGATGACGCCGTCCGAATGGGGCGCGAGCTCGACGCCGACGACGAAGAAGACGAGGCCGACCGCGCCGAGGGAGAAGGCAACCGGATAGCCGAGCAGGAGAAAGAGCACGAGCGCCGCGAACATGATGGGCGCGAGATTCTGGGCGAGCAGGGCCATCATGCGCGGTCGTCCTCGCGCCGGACGGAGGGGCCGGTCGCTCTCTCGTCGGTGCCGGCCGCCAGGGCGGCGTCGTGGAAGCTGCCGTGGCTTTCCTTTTCGACGAGATCGCCCCGCATGATCGCGATGCGCTTGATCAGCTCCGAGAGGCCTTGCGCGAACAGCCAGGCAAACGCGACGGGGATCAAGGCCTTGACCGGCCACAGCGGCAGGCCGCCCGCATTGGGAGACTGCTCGTTCTGCACGAACGACGTCTCGAAGAAGATGGCGGACGTGTAGACGACCATGGCCGCCATCGGCAGCAGGAAGAGCGTGTGGCCGAGCACGTCGATGATGTTGCGGGTGCGCTTGGAGAGGCGGCTGCTCAGAACGTCGATGCGGATGTGCTCGTTGACGGCGAGCGTCCAGGGTGCGGCGAGAAGGAAGACGGCGGCAAACAGCCACCACTGCACCTCGAGCAGCGAGTTCGCGCTCCAATCGAACGTCTTGCGCACGACGGCGTTGACGGCGCTGATCACGGCCGCAACGACGACCAGCCAGGCGACCGAGCGTCCCATGACCTCGGATGCCCGGTCGATGATGCGGCTCGCAGCGAGCAGCTCTTTCATCCCCGTCCTCCCCCGGGCGCGCTTCCCATGGCGCAGCGCCGGCCGCCTTCCTATATCTGAAAGGCTGGCCCGGGAGAACTCCGCATAGTCCACCGTTGCGCCCGTCGCGTCCTTGCCGTAGGGCAGGGCGAGCGCCCTCAACTCTCACGGCCTGCCCGATGCACGGCCCTCAACCAGGAGCAGTCTCATGTCCGATCTGAAGGCCCAGGTCGTGGAACGGCTTCGCCGCGTCAAGGGACCGGATCTCGACGGCAATATCGTCGATCTGGGGCTCGTCTCGGACATCCTCGTCAAGGACGGGCGCGTTTACTTTTCCATCACCGTGCCGGCCGAGCGCGCCGAGGAGCTGGAGCCCTTGCGCGGGGCCGCCGAACGGGTCGTGCGCGAGATCGAGGGCGTTTCCGGCGTCGTGGCCGTGCTCACGGCGGAAGCCGGGCCGGGCGTGACCGTGAAGCGCACCTCGGGGACGCCGGCGAGCCGCAACGGCAAGGAGCACCCGCGGGTGACCGAGGCGCGCCAGCGGGGCGCGGCCGGCGACGGCGCCCGCCCGGCTGCCCCCGCCCCGGCCGCCGCGCCGATCCGCCAGACCGCGGGCGTTCCGGGCGTCAAGCACATCGTCGCCGTGGCCTCGGGCAAGGGCGGCGTCGGCAAATCGACCGTGGCCGTCAACCTGGCGCTCGGCTTCCAGGCCATCGGCCTCAAGGCCGGCATCATGGACGCCGACATCTACGGTCCTTCGCAGCCGCGCCTGCTCGGCATCGCCGGGCAACCGGTCCATGCGGAGGGCAAGAAGCTCACGCCGATGGAGAACTACGGCCTCAAGGCCATGTCGATGGGCTTCATGGTGGACGAAGGGACGCCCATCGTCTGGCGCGGACCGATGGTCGTCGGCGCGCTGAACCAAATGCTGCGCGAAGTGACCTGGGGCGACCTCGACGTGCTGGTGATCGACATGCCGCCGGGCACGGGCGACGTGCAGCTCACCATCGCCCAGCAGGTGCCGCTGGCCGGCGCCGTGATCGTCTCGACGCCGCAGGACCTCGCGCTGATCGACGCCCGCAAGGGCCTCGCCATGTTCAAGAAGGTCAGCGTGCCGTTGCTCGGCATCGTCGAAAACATGAGCTATTTCATCGCGCCCGACACGGGCGCCCGCTACGACATCTTCGGCCATGGCGGCGCCAAGGCGGAAGCCGAACGGATCGGCGTGCCGTTCCTCGGCGAGGTGCCGCTGACGATGGAGGTGCGGGAGACCTCGGATGCGGGACGGCCCGTCACGGCGACGGCGCCCGACAGCGCATCCGCGCAGGCGTTCCGCGAGATCGCGGCCAAGGCGTGGGCCGAGCTCGAGCGCGCGGAAGGGCGCGGCATGAAGCCGCCCCAGCTCGCGGTCGTGCACGGGGGCGAGGCGCTCCGCGTCGCGTTCGCCACCAAGGACGAGCACGAGCTTCCGGCCGAGTTCCTGCGCGTGCTGAGCCCCTCGGCCGAGGTGCAGGGCCACTCGAAAGAGCAGCGCGTGACGGTGGGCGGCAAGAAGAACGTCAAGATCCGCGAGCTGCGCGGCGTCGGCAATTATGCCGTGCGCATCGTCTTCGACGACGGGCACGACACGGGCCTCTTCACGTGGAGCTATCTCCACATGCTGTCGCTACAGAAGGACAAGAAGTGGGGCGAATACCTCGCCGAGCTGAAGGCGAAGGGGCTGTCGCGGTAGCGTTCCCCCTGGATGGCCGGGTCAAGCCCGGCCATGACGTGAGGGGGGATGCTTCCGTATGAAATGACCACGCTCTAGGGTGTGAACTCATTATGGATGGTGCATTGGCGCGGCGGACGCGAGGCGCAGCGCGACCGGGCGATCTTTCGCATCTCTGAACTCGTTTGGCGGAGCGCCATCGACGACAGCAGTCCGAAGGACGTCCAGCATAACCGAGCTACCGACGACCCACCCTGCCGACATAGCGGCCGTCAATCGCACCTGAAAATAATCAGACATTCGGTCCGCAACTGCGCCGGAAGCAGCTCAATGCCCAACGCCTGAAAGACCAGGCCATGATCTAAGTCCGAAATATCGATCAGTTCTTATTTCCGGTCCTGCTTTTGGGGCATGAGCAGTTTCAGGTACTTCGCCGTCCGGCTGTTCGCGACGTCGGCAACTTTGTCGGGCGTGCCGCTGGCGATGATGCGCCCCCCGTCATCTCCAGCTCCAGGCCCAAGGTCGATGATCCAATCCACCTGCGCGAGAACGCGCATGTCGTGTTCCACGACGACGACCGTGTTGCCCGCATCGACAAGTCCTTGCAGTTGGCGCATCAGGCGGTCGACGTCGGCAGGATGGAGGCCGGAGGTCGGTTCGTCGAGGATATAGAGCGTATTGCCATGTTGCGCGCGCTGGAGCTCGGTCGCCAGCTTGATGCGCTGCGCCTCACCGCCCGAGAGCTCCGTCGCCGGCTGCCCGAGCCGCAGATAGCCGAGTCCGATCTCGCGCAACACGTCGAGCGATCGCAGCACCTGCGGCTCATCGGCGAAGAAGGCGCAGGCTTCGTCTACGGTCATCTGCAGCACTTGCGCGATGTTGCGGCCCTGCCATTCGACCTCCAGCGTCTGAAGATTGTACCGGCTGCCGTTGCAGGCCGAGCACGGCGCATAGACACTGGGCAGGAACAGCAGCTCGACCATCACGAAGCCTTCGCCCTCACAGGTCGGGCACCGGCCCTGTGCGACGTTGAATGAGAACCGGCCTGCGCCGTAGTGGCGCCTTCGCGCCAAGGGCGTCTCGGCAAAGAGTTTTCGGACATGATCGAAGAGACCGGTGTACGTCGCCAGATTCGAGCGCGGCGTGCGTCCGATGGGCTTCTGGTCCACCTGAACAAGACGGCGGATGTGGTCCACGCCGCTCACGATGCGTCCTGTGGTGGCTTCCTGTGCCACCGCAAGCAGCGGGTCGACCTCGTCCTCCTCGGAAACGGCAACCGGGCGGCCAAGATGGTCGCTGACCAGCTCGGGAAGTGCCTGGCTGACAAGACTGGATTTGCCCGAGCCCGAGATTCCCGTGACGGCCGTCAAGCAGCCGAGCGGAAACGCGGCATCCAGGTCATGCAGGTTGTTGCGCGCCACGCTTTCCAAGCGCAACCATCCCTTGGGCTTTCGCGGCGTCCGCTCGACTGCCGTCTGTTGATCGAACAGATAACGCCGCGTGACAGACGCCTCCACATCCGCCAGCCCCGCGGTCGGCCCGCTGTAGATCACCCGGCCGCCCTTCTCGCCGGCGCCCGGTCCCACATCGACCAACCATTCGGCATGGCGGATCACGTCGAGATCGTGCTCGACGACGAACAGCGAATTGCCTGCCGCTTTCAGCCGCTCGAGGATCGTGAGCAAGGCCTCTCCATCGGCCGGGTGCAACCCCGCCGAGGGCTCGTCGAGCACATAGACCACGCCGAAAAGCTGTGACGACACTTGGGTGGCGAGGCGCAGGCGTTGCAGCTCTCCGGAGGAGAGCGTCGGCGTGCTGCGGTCGAGCGAGAGGTATCCGAGACCAAGGTCGATCAGCGGCTCGAGCCGTTCGAGCAATTCGGATGCAAGACGTTGGGCGGCCATCCGCTTTTCATCGGAGAGATTGGGTGTGCGGCGCACGTCGGACGTGCTCTTGTGCGCCGAGCCACCGGCCGCGACCCGGCGTTCGGCCGCTGCCTCGCGGGTCGCCTTGCTCAGGACATGGCCCTTCGCGGCGGGCGCGGCGTTCCCGAGCTCGCCGTGCACGACCGGTGTCAGCAGGTCTCTCAGCCTCAACAGCGACAGATCGCCGAACTCGGCGATGTCGTGCCCGGCGAATTTGACCGACAGGGCCTCGCGCTTCAGGCGCTTGCCATGACAGGTCGGGCAATCGCGGCCGATGATGTATTGAGAAACGCGCTTCTTCATCAGCGCGCTTTTCGTGTTGGCGAAGGTCTCCAGCACGTAGCGACGCGCGCCGGTGAAGGTGCCCTGATAGCTCGGCTCCATGCGGCGTTTGAGGGCAACGCGGGTCTCATTGGGGGTAAAGCCCGCATAGACCGGCACCGTCGGCTGTTCGTCGGTGAAGAGGATCCAGTCGCGATCCTTCTTCGGCAAATCGCGCCATGGGGTATCGACGTCATAGCCGAGCGACACGAGGATATCGCGCAGGTTCTGGCCGTGCCACGCGGGCGGCCAGGCGGCGACCGCCCGCTCGCGAATGGTGAGCGTATCGTCGGGCACCATCGTCTTCTCGGTCGCGTCATAGACACGGCCGATCCCGTGACAGGTCGGACAGGCCCCGGCCACGGTGTTGGGCGAGAAATCCTCCGCATAGAGCATCGGCTGATTGCGCGGATATTCGCCGACGCGCGAATAGAGCATCCGCACCAGGCTGGAGAGCGTGGTCACGCTGCCGACAGAGGAGCGCGCGTTGGACGAACCGCGCTGCTGCTGCAATGCGACCGCCGGCGGCAACCCGTCGATCGCGTCGACTTCCGGCACGCCGGCCTGGTCGATCAGGCGGCGGGCATAGGGCGCGACCGATTCCAGATAACGGCGTTGCGCTTCGGCATAGAGCGTGCCGAAGGCCAGGGACGACTTGCCCGAGCCGGATATGCCCGTGAACACCACGAAGGCATCGCGCGGAACATCGACATCGACATTCTTGAGGTTGTTCTGACGCGCTCCGCGGACCTGCACGCACGCGGGTCGCTCCGCGTGTCCATTACCAGATACGAGCGACGTGACGGGTGATTTCTTCTTCACGTGAATTCTTCCGCGGCATCCGTTTGGCCAGCCTTTATCTACACCATCAGAACAGAAACAAAATCGTTGGCGCCACAAGAAACCTGGCAGTGGCCGCTGATGTGACGATGCGCCTCGTGCGCCGCACGCACTACCCGCTGAGGGCCTCCAGGACTGCCCCTGGCCGACGCCGGGCGGAGCGCCACCGACGACTGCTTTTGAGCCGGAGCGGACGTCCGCCGGAACCCGTGCGCCTGCGCCACGGCAGTCGTCAGCTTGCCGCCGCTTCAACATGTGCTGCGAGCTTGTCGAGTGTCTGATAGCCATACGCGACAGCGCCGAAGCCGATCTTAGCGTCGCGTTGTGTCTTTGTGGGGTGCAGCTGTCGCAGCGTGACGACGGTCTTGCCGTCGCTCTGCTCGTCGAATGTAATCGTGGTGCGAAAGCGAGCGGGATCGTCATCGATATCCGATCCGTGATCGAACTCGATCAAGCGAGGAGGTTCGATACGACGGAAATGCATCCGACTTGGAAATCGTTGGCCGTTTGGGGCGATCATCTCGAAGCGCCAGGCTCCGCCGACGCGAATGTTGATCTCCTTCGTTTCGATCTTGAACCCCGCCGGGCCAAACCAGCGCGGCAAGTGGTTTGGATCGGTCCAGGCCGCGAAGACATACTCACGTTTTGCCTTGATTATGCGCGAGAGAACGATTTCGCGTTCGATGTCCCATTGAGCGAGAGCTTTGTCGGGTGTCGACGTCATGGCGCACTCCTTGAATTTATGTCGATGTCATCGTTGGGCTATCGACCGTCGCGCTTTTTTCCGCGCCTTCGTCTCGAGTGATGTCGCGTAGGCCTCGAGGCGATCAAGGCGTGCCTCCCAAATTGCACGCTGCTCGGCGAGCCAGCTCTCGACGCCCTTCATGCCGGACGGCTTCAGGCGACATGTGCGCACCCGGCCCTGCTTCTCCGATTCGACGAGCCCGCCTGCCTCAAGGACGCGGATGTGCTTCATCAGGCTCGGCAGCGCCATGTCGAAAGGTCGAGCAAGCTCTCCCACGGATGCCTCTCCTTGTGCGAGGCGCGCCATGATGGCCCGACGCGTCGGGTCGGCGAGCGCGCCGAAGGCGTGATCGAGCTGGCGCATATGGTTATCCATGTGGCTAACTATATAGGTAGGCCAAACCGGTGTCAACGATAGTTATCCAACTGGCTATCTATTGATTCACGGGTCACCCCTGCATACTCTGCAGCAGGCGACGGTTTGATATGCCGGGGCGTGAAGGTTCGCTACGGCACAACCGGAGCACAGCGATTTGCGTCCGCTCCTGGCCCGGAGCGGACTTCTGTGCTCCACGATACCCATTGCTGAATTTTCGGATGGGCTCAGTCTCGCGCTCAATCGGTCGTGGCATTGACGGGCCGAACCACGTCCGTACCGGCCCACTGATCGTGCAAAAGACGACGATGGCGCACGGTCAACACGACGACGCTGATCACATACGCAAGCGCCAGCAGTTGCAACACGCCGGCAAATACGCCGAGATGGTCGATGCCATGCGAGGTGACGAGCTTGAGGTTGAAGACCTGAGTGTCGGTTGGCGGCAAGCGGCGAACAAGCACCTCGCCCGTCCCTGCGGCCAGCACAATCAGCTTGATCACGTTGCGCTTGGTGGCAGCCGGGAGCGTGAGCGTCGCGCCGTCCAGCAACCTGGTGCGAATACCGACGACGTATTTCCCGATCGTTGCGCCGAACCACCACTCCAGCAGGATCAGGTACGGTGCGAGGATCACCAGGATCAGGTCATCCAGATAGAAGGGTCGCGCCGGACGCCAGGTCTCGTCGGTCGGCAAAGTGATCTGTCGCACGTCGTCCGGATCTTCTCCGGCCGCCGGCCTCTCGGCCACAACGAGTTTCCAGTCATGGGCGATGCCGAGCACCGACCAGATGCAACGGCGTGCACTTGCAGCCTCGAAGTCGTCTGGCAGCGCCAGTCCCGCCGGAACAGGCTCGCTGCTGGTGCAGTTGACGACGTTGAAGATTGTGCTCGCGACGCGCACGCGTTCGCCGGTCACCTCCAGGAGAGCCAAACCGATCAGCGCAACAACCAAGTTGATAATCAGGACATCCACGCCAATCGCCAGGGCGCGTTGCCAAAGGCCTGCGTGCGACCCGGCGGGCGGACGCGAAGGCTGTGACGTCTCGACCATGTGCAACCCCGCGAAATGGTTCGACGCATGGGATGTCCTATCTCCCATGGGCGATAGATTTGCAGCGGTCGCACGACGGAGACAAGCGTACCGTACCGGGGCGCAGATTCCACGCGTGAAATGCGCAATGTCACCCGACACGGAGCGTCAGTCCGCGCAGGTCGCCCGCCGTATCTCTGCAGGCATCGAGGCGAAAGGTGGAGCGTGATCTCGGTTTTTTCCGGCCAGTCATTCTGGTCGATCCCCGTAAGCTTGGACGCTCCCCTCCTTGCCCGTCCCGGATCCGGGCGCGCACCGACGGTTGATAAATCTTAGGTGGGCACTGCCCTTCGGCGTCAGCCGATGCGCCCTGCGGCAACGACTTTACAATGCCCGTGCCGACGCTGGCGGCGATGTCTCCTAGTGGCCCCCGCAGCGGACTTCAAACAAACCTTATCCCCGCCTCTCTATCCTCCACCTATCCTCTGTCCCATCCCGCTCATCCGGGGACTGGCGCGAGCTGGGCGTTCGGTGAGCGGGAGCTGCGCCTCTGCTGATCGCTGGTACCATCAGCTAGACTGGCAAGGTGCGGAGCAGTCTTCTCCATGTGATGGATCGAGAAGCAAACGCGCACACGGTGGATGTTCGGGTGCGCGGTTCCGTACCGGTGGAGGTCGTGTCGCGATGGAGTGGCCTCATAAGCCATTCACCTCATCGCGATGCTGGGCAGCGGCGGAGCGGCGAGGCCGCATCCCCAAGTATTACCCACGGCCTGCCGCTCCGCTCCCCGGAGTTCTTTCACGCACTTCACTTGGCGTGCCTCCGGCATGCCATTCACTTGGCGTGCCTCCGGCATGCCATTCACTTGGCGTGCCTCCGGCACGACCCCGCTCTTTGAACCTGACTTATCTCATGCCGGAGGCGCGCTCCGCATGTGACCCGCACGCTTCCGAGCCGCGCGGCTATCCAGTTGCGCCGTTGTTTCCGGCAAGCATCAGTCGGTGACGCCCGCTCGCGGAACCTT
>CAYLSI010000009.1:74880-96344 GCA_964386545.1 uncultured Hyphomicrobium sp. | reverse complement strand
AATGTATGCAGCTTACCGGTACTAATAGCTCGATCGAACTTCGATCGCTCTCATTAAGCAATGCTCATCTTTATCCCTCACGCGACTGAACGGCGCCTAAGGCGCCTGTCGCTCCGGGAGGGCGGCGCTCGCGCCGGGCCTGCAGTCGCAGGCCGCGGACCTTCGGTCCGAAAAGCGCGGTGTACATAGTGCCGCTCGATGAGCGTAGGAGCACGAAAGACCAGAAATTCGCATCACGCTTCCGCTGACCTGGTGATTATGGCGGGGTGGCTGCACCCGATCCCATTCCGAACTCGGCCGTGAAACGCCCCAGCGCCAATGGTACTTCGTCTTAAGACGCGGGAGAGTAGGTCGTCGCCAGGTCTGCCGAAGCGTGACGCGAAAACAAATTCGTCAAATCCTCTTCACTTCTTTCTTCAACGCCGCTGGGCTTTCGCCCGGCGGCGTTTTTGCGTTTGCAGTCTCGCTCTTCGGCGCGGGCGTTCGGGCGAAGGGCCAGGGCCAGGTCGTCGTGCTTTTCGGGGTGCGCACCGGACCGGCGTGCTCAGCTTTTCGTTTTGGCCGGCCTCGGGCTCGGCGGCTGATAGAGCTCCTCCTCGGCGCCGCTGCCCGGCACGGTCTCCAGGTTTCCCGGACGCGCTCTCGCTGACCGGCATCAGAAGGGCGGCCGGTATTGCCGCAACTGCAGCTTGCGTATTTGCTCCGACAGGTGACATTCTGTCGCTCCCAAGCCCGAGAGCGGAGGTGCGCCATGCCGAAGAATGTCGTCATTTTCGAGCGCCTCATGTACGCCTCGGTGTGCATCGGTCTGCTCAGCCTCATCCTCGACGCCTCGCGCCAGGCGGCGCAGCCGGAGGTTCAGGCGGTCGGCGGCATGCCGTTCGTGGCGCTGGTGGCGCTGGCTGGAATCGCGATCGTGCTCCTGCTGATCTGGCTCACGGCGCGCAAGGGCAAGAACTGGGCGCGCTTTCTGTTTGCCGGTCTTTTCGTGATCGGGCTTTGGCCGACGCTGCAGAACATCAACGTGCTGCTGACGGCGAATCCGATCGTTGCGCTCTTGGCCGTTGCGCAGATCGTGATCCAAGTCGCGGCGATCTATTTCATCTTCACGGGCGATGCCGCGCCGTGGTTCCAGCGGACCGAGAAGGTCTAAGCGCGGCTAAGATCTAGGCGCGGCTATTGGAGCGCGAGACTCAGCACGCCAGTCAGCGCGATCAGAGAGAGCAGCGTCGACAGGTTGATGTCGCCGAACTCGCGCACGCGGATCTCGCGGATGGTTTCGGTGCCTTGGATGGCGATCGGCTCTCCCGGCTCGCGGGCGCGGATCCAGCCCCAGAAGAAGCGGCCGAACGATTGCGTGCGGCGCCAGATCTCGAACGGTGCGCGGCGCCACCCATATTTCAGTCCATAGATCACGACGATCAGGACTGCGATCTGCAGCAGCGTCGAGACCCAGCCGCCGATCAGGAACCAGATCAGGGACAGGATCAGATTGAGCACGGTGAGCAGGGAAGAGACGATCCAGGCGGCGATGTCCATGTCTTTTCCCGAGGTTGTGATCGCGGAACTGAAACGAAGCGCGGCGCGCAACGTATGTGCCGATGACATGTGCACGTATTGAGGTGTGACAATGCTATTTGCGAGAAAAAAGACCGAGATGCCGACGGCCGAGACCGCGCTCGAGGGCCGGGCGACGCCGCTCGTTACGGCGGAGGAGCATTTCATCTTCGGGCGCGCGCTCAAGGGGCCGTATCCGGCCGGGCTCGAGATGGCGATGTTCGGCATGGGCTGCTTCTGGGGCGCGGAGCGCCGCTTCTGGGAGCTCGGCGCGGGCATCTGGATCACGGCGGTCGGCTACGCCGGCGGGTTTACGCCGAACGCGACCTACGACGAGGTCTGCACGGGCAGGACCGGGCACAACGAGGTCGTGCTCGTCGTGTTCGATCCGAAGGAGATCGCCTACGCGCGCCTGCTCAAGACCTTCTGGGAAAGCCACAACCCCACGCAGGGCCTGCGCCAGGGCAATGACGTCGGCACGCAATACCGCTCGGGGATCTACACGTTTTCCGAGGAGCAGATGGCGGCCGCGCAGCGCTCCAAGGCGGAGTATCAGCGTGGGCTCTCGGCCGCGGGCTTCGGCGCCATCACGACGGAGATCCTGCCGGCGCCGGCGTTCTTTTTCGCCGAGGACTATCACCAGCAGTACCTGGCGAAGGTCCCGCACGGCTATTGCGGCCTCGGCGGCACGGGCGTGACGTGCGCGCTGCCGACCGGCGTCACGGCCGGGTCAGTTTGACGCGAACCGCTTTTCCAACTCGATCGCCGCGGCGCTCTCGCAAGGAGCGCCGCTTTTTTTGGTCAACCATTTGATTTCATTTAACGAAAATTCTGCCGCAGGACAGATTGTCCGTGGCGTGCGGGTCACGCTTTCCGCCGCCGTTTACCTTGCGCGCAGCGAAGTTGGTGCAGTGCACAATTTAGCCCCTATTCTGCAGTGAAAGGATCTTCGTAAATCAAACAATCGCGGAGGGTCGCGCCATGAAGAAGTGCGTTCTTGGGGTTTTGGGCGGAGCCCTGGTCACGTCGGCCGCGGTGGCCGCGGATTTCCAGCTTCCCCCCGAGGTCACGCCGAAACTGCGCGCCGCCTGCGAGACCGACGTGCGCCGTCTCTGCATCGGCGCCAATCCGACGGTGGCCAAGGTCAAGCGCTGCGTTCTCGTCAAATACTTCCAGCTCGGAAAGAAGTGCCAGGTGGAGCTCGCCTCGCTCGGATACGGCCGGTAATTCGGGACACGGGAATTGCCGATTTTTCCAGTTCACGCTTTCTCGCTGTTTTGATTCATTCGCGTTTTTTGCATTTCCCGGCACGCGCGCTGCTATTTCACGATCTCGTGATCAGGAAGTATTCCCAGCGTCAATAGGAAATCTCGCCCTCGCCGTTCTGGTATAACATCCCTACCGTGTGCTGGCTTGGTGAGGGCACTTCGACACGTGGCGGTTGATCCAGATCGGCATGCGTTCGCACTCATCGGCGCTTGTTTCTTGAAACGCCAGGAGCAGCACGAACGATCTGGCCGCGCCCGTCCAAGGGAGCGCGGTTCTCAAGAGACCCGCTCACAAGAGTCTCGATCGCATCCGTATCGCTAACAACGCGCCCTTGCGACGCTTCTGCCGGCCTTTCGAGGCGGCTCCAGCGAACGGTGGCGCTCGCCTGGCTCTCCAAGCTGCAAGCTCGAATGCTAGGAGAGGAGACCGAAATGACTCGCAAACTGGGCCTGCTCACGGGCGGCCTCATGGTGGCAATGGTGGGCTTCGCAGCCCCCGCGTTCGCCAACGATGAGGTCGACAAGCGCGCCGCCGATCCCAATCAGTGGGCTTCGCCGGGCCGCGACAACGCACTGACGCGTCACTCGACGCTGAAGGACATCAACACGGGGAACGTGGACAAGCTGCAGATGGTCTGGTCGCAGTCGACCGGCGCGCTGCGCGGCCACGAAGGCCAGCCGCTCTTCATCGACGACGTCGGCGGCAAGCCGATGCTGTTCTTCGTCTCCGGCTGTCCGAACATGACCCAGTGCAACATCGCACAGGGCCTCGACCTCTCGGATCCCGACCATCCGAAGCAGATCTGGAATTACGTGAAGACGACCGATCGCGATGAATCGGCCGTGCCGCGCGCCTGCTGCGATACCGTCAACCGCGGTCCCGCCTATGCCAACGGCAAGCTCTACTACGGCACGCTCGACGGCTTCCTGATCGCGCTCGACGCCGCCACCGGCAAAGAGGTCTGGGTCGTGAAGCACGCCTGGCCCGAGAAGGGCGAGACGAGCACGAGCGCTCCGCTCATCGCCGACAACCTCGTCATCCTCGGCTTCGGCGGCGACGAGTTCGCAGCCCGCGGCCGCGTGACGGCCTACAACCTGGAAGACGGCAAGAAGGTCTGGGAGTGCCACTCGACGGGCTCCGACAAGGACGTCTGCCTGACGCCGGACACCAACAAGGCCAATCCGCACTACGGAACGGCCGGCAAGGACCTCGGCATCCACACGCACGTCGGCGACGACTACAAGATCGGCGGCGGCGCGGCCTGGGCCTGGTTCAGCTACGATCCCGAGCTCAAGCTCGTGTACTACTCGACCGGCAACCCGGGTCTCTGGAGCCCCGCGTACCGCTGCTCGAAGAAGACGCACGAGGAGTGCAACACGGGCGAGTTCGACAACAAGTGGTCGATGACCATCTTCGCCCGCAAGGTGGAGACGGGCGAAGCCGTCTGGGCCTACCAGATGACGCCCTTCGACCAGTGGGACTACGACGGCGTCAACGAGAATATCCTCACGAATATGGAGATCGACGGCAAGCAGGTGAAGGCGCTGACGCACTTCGACCGCAACGGCTTCGCCTACGTTATGAATCGCGAGGACGGCACGCTGCTGCGCGCCCACAAGTACGTGACGACGGACTGGGCCGAGAAGGTCGACATGAAGACGGGCCGTCCGGTGAAGGTGCGCGAGCACTCGCCGCTCGAGCGCGGACGCAACGTCTCGGCTTGCCCGTCGGCGATGGGCGGCAAGGACCAGCAGCCCTGCTCGGTCGATCCGACCGAACCCAACAAGTTCTATTGCCCCACCAACAACTGGTGCATGGAGCTCGAGCCGCAGGAGCGCACGCACACGCAGCAGGGCACGGTCTACGTGTTCGCCAACGTGTACATGTATCCCGAGAAGCCCGGCACGACCGGCAAGATCAAGAAGTTCGACGTCCTGACCGGTCAGGCGGATTGGGAAATCCCGGATCCGTATCCGAACTGGGGCGGCACGATGGTCACCGACGGCGGCCTGATGTTCTACGGCTCGCTCGGTGGTGACTTCCGCGCTGTCGACCGCAAGTCGGGCAAGGTGCTCTGGAGCCGCAAGCTCGCTTCCGGCATCATCGCCAACCCGATCACCTACAAGGTGGGCGGCAAGCAGTACGTCTCGATCCTGGCCGGCATCGGCGGCTGGATCGGCGTGCCGGTGACGGCGGGCCTTGATCTCAACGACAAGTTCGGTGCGATCGGCGCGACCGCAATGACGAAGGCTGCCAACCTCGACAAGATTCCGCAGGCCGGCACGCTCTTCACGTTCCGGGTCTACGAGTGATCGCATCTCGCACGTAGGGGAAACGCCCGGTGTCGAAAGACGCCGGGCGTTTTTTCCATTTCAGGCGGGAAATGCGCCGCGGGATCAACGGAACTTGAACGCGTTGCCATGGTTCTTTGCCTTGTCGGGTAACATTTGCAACGGTATAGAGTTACATGTGACCATTGCCATGTTTGGACATCGCGTGACACGGACGGCGCCGCGGACGATTGCAACAATGTTGGCCGCTGCGGGACTGCTTTCCCTGGCCGTCCTTCCGGCCTTCGGCGACTCCGGCGTGCGGACCAACAAGGAATTCGACGAGATGACGGCCGCGGAGAAGACCGCGGCGCGTCAAGCCGGCAAGGCGGCTTTCGAGAACAAGACGCTCGGCGCGCTCAAGGTGTGCAGCGACCCCGGCAACATGCCGCTCTCGTCCAACAAGGGCGAAGGGTTCCAGAACAAGATCATGGACGTGCTCGCGAAGGCGATGGGCACCGACGTCATCCACTTCTGGCGGCCGTATCTCGAACGCGGCATTACGCGGCAGACCTTCGAGACCAACGATTGCGACGTGCTCGTCGACATGCCGAGCGTCTATGCGGGCGTTCTGACGACGATCCCGGTCTATCGCACGACCTACGTTCTGGCCTGGCGCAACGATCGCGGCCTCGACATCAAGGGGCTCGACGATGCGAAGCTCAAGGAGCTCAAGATCGGCGCCTATCAGACGTCGGCGATCCGCGAGGTTCTGAAGCGGCACGGGCACAGCGCCAATGTCGTGCTGCACACGGTGAGCCACAACGGCGATCTGCTGCCCGAGCAGCAGCCGACCTATCAGGTGCAGCAGGTCGTCGAGGGTAAGCTCGACGTGGCGGCGGTGTGGGGCCCGTTCGCGGGCTGGTTCGTCACCATGAAAAAGGAGCCGCTGACGATCCTGCCCGTCAACCTGATGGACGACGACGTTCCGCTCGAGTTCGACCTGTCGCTCGGCGTGCGGCCGACGAACGCGGTGCTCAAGTTCGCGCTGGAGTTCGCGCTCGATGCGAACCGGGCGGAGATCGAGAAGATCCTCCGCGACTACGGCGTGCCGCTCGTCAAATGCAGTCGCTGCGTCGTGCCCGGCGATCTTCCCTCGCACGGCATCTACACCAAGCCCTTCGACGTCAAGGAGGCGCCGCGGGGCGAGGCGTCGGCCGACCAGAAGGTGACGCGCGAGCGGCTCGAAGCCTGGCTCGCGGAAGGTGCGGACGTTCAGACGGAGCTCGCGAACGCGGTGCTCGCGAGCGATGCCGACCGCATCCGGTTTCTGGTCGAGAAGGGCGCCGACATCAACAAGCACGACGCGCAAGGCTACGGCGCCCTGCAGGCGGCCGCGCGCAACCGCAACGACAAGATCATCCCGCTGCTGATCGCGCTCAAGGCCGACGTCAACGGCACGGACCGGGATGGCTTCACGGCGCTCATGCATGCCGCACAACGCAACCACGTGCCGACGATCAAGGCGCTGGTGGCGGCGAAGGCGGATATCGAGAAGTCGCTGCCGGGCGGTTTTGCCCCGCTGTCGCTCGCGATCGAGGAAGCCAAGCTTCTCGCGGCGCAGACGCTGATCGAGCTCGGCGCGTCGGTGAACGCGGTGGCGGGAACCGACCGCGTCACGCCGCTGATGGTGGCGGCCAGCCAGCTCGCCGTGGGCGAGGCGGCGCGTGAAATCGAGCGGCGGCAGGGATTGCGCTCGACGGACATCGCGACGGCGCTGATCGGGCGCGGTGCCGAGGTCAATGCCGTCAACGCGCAGGGCATCACGCCGCTCATGATCGCCGCGGCGCGCGGCAACATTCCGATGCTCGGCCTTCTGCTCGAAGCCGGCGCGGATGCGAACCGCAAGTCGGGGGCCGGCAAGACGGCGCTCGATATTGCGCGCGACAATCACAATCCGGACGCTGCGAAGTCGATCACGCTCTTCCTGACCACGCTCTCCGAACGCGGGCGGGCCGGGGGAGCCAAGGACAAATTGTGATCCTGATGAAGCGCGAGGAAAAATTCCTGCAAGCACGGGGGATCGTCGGCAATGGCCTCTTTGCCGGCGATATTCGAGTGAGGCGACACACAACTACGAGGGTTTCGACGTGAAAATTCAACTATCCAAACTGCTGCTTGCGGCCGTCGTTTCGGCCGGTCTCGCCGGCGCAGCCGCCGCGGCCGACGAGCCGGCGCCGGCCGACAAGGAGGCCCCCGCTGCCGCCGAGAAATCGGAAGCTGCACCGGCTGCCCCGGCTGGTGGAAAGATGACGCCGATGCAGCGCATCGAATCGACGGAGAAGGGCAAGCTCAAGAACCCCTTCGACTGGAAGGATCCCGCGATTGCCGCCGAGGGTCACAAGGTCTACATGGGTCTCTCGTGCAACGGTTGCCATGGCGGCGGCGGTGGCGGCGGCATGTGTCCGCCTCTCACGAACGAGACGTGGGTGTACGGCGGCGACGACGATACGCTTTTCCGTCTGATCGTGCTGGGCAGCCAGGACCTGCAGAAGCAGGGCTATGCGCGCAAAGGCCAGGAGGGCGTTGTCGGTCCGATGCCGCCCTACAAGGATCTCGTCGACGACGAGGACAAAGTCTGGAAGGCGATTGCCTGGATCCGCACGGTCTGGAAGGGTCGCGAGGAAAAGATCAATTGGTAATCTAGAGCGTTTTCCGATCCGATAGAGTCGGATCGGACGCTCTAGGTTCTTATTTTGTCGCATTTTCTTACGACGAACCGGTATCCACTTCGTCGGAAAATGCTCTAGGAGGTCGCGGCTCGTGCGCATTGCCAAACAGTTGAGGTTCGGCTCGGCGGCCGCTGTCGTTCTTGCATTCGGATGGCTGGCGGCGGTGCAACCCGCCGTCGCCATTCCGGAAGCTCCCACCGAGGCGCCTCCGGGCGCGCTCATCACCAAGGTTCTTTACGTCGGCAAGCGGTATCCGGAGCCGCTGCCGCTGTCGCTCTTGGACAAGCCCCTGAAGGACGAGGGCGTGCAGGGCGCGCGGCTCGCCATCAAAGAAAACAACATGACCGGGCGGCTCATCAGCCAGCATTTCGAGCTGATCGAGGTCGTGGCCAAGGCGACCGAGGACATCGTGCCGAAGGTCAAGGCCGAACTCGCGAACGGACACGGCCTGATCGTGGCCGACCTCGAGCCCTCGGACCTTCTGGCCGTGGCCGACCTGCCCGAGGCGCAGGGCGCCATCATCCTGAATACGCGCAGCAGCCGCGACGATCTTCGCCAGGACGAATGCCGCATCAACGTCTTTCACATCATTCCGAACTGGGCCATGCGCGCCGACGCGCTCGCGCAGTATCTGGTCTGGAAGAAGTGGCGGCGCTGGCTCGTGGTGCATGGCAACACGCCGTCCGACAAGGAATATCTCGCGGCCATCGAGCGCGCGGCGAAGAAGTTCGGCGCGAAGATCGTCGAGACCCGGTCTTATGAGTTCGACGCGGGGTCGCGGCGCACCGACTCGGGCCACCAGCAGATCCAGACGCAGATGCCGATGCTGACCCAGGGCGCGCCCGAGTACGACGTGATCTTCGTGGCGGACGCGGGCGAGGCGTTCGGCGATTACCTGCTGTTCCGCACCTACGAGCCGCGGCCGGTGGTCGGCTCGCAAGGGCTGCAGGCCGTGGCCTGGCACCGCTCGTTCGAGCAGTATGCCGGCACGCAGCTCCAGAACCGCTTCGAGAAGCAGGCCGAGCGCTTCATGACCGAGCGCGATTTTACGGCCTGGCTCGGGGTGCGCGTGTTCGGCGAGGCGGTGACGCGCATCAGCAAGAACGCGCCGAGCGATATCAACGCGTTCATCCTGTCGAAGGACTTCGAGGTGGCGGGCTTCAAGGGCGTCGGCCTCACGTTCCGCACGTGGGATCACCAGATGCGCCAGCCCATCCTGCTGTCGGGGCCGAGAACGCTGGTCTCGATCTCTCCGCAGGACGGCTTCCTGCATCAGAAGTTTCTGACCGACACGCTCGGCTTCGACGAGCCGGAAACGAAGTGCCGATTCAAAAAACAACACTAGGCTGTGAACTCATTATGGCTGGCGCATTGACGCGAGGACTTTTGAGTTGCGGGCAGGAGCAAGGGCGCCGCAAACCTGATGGTTTGCAAGCCTTTGCGTCATGCTGGAAGCATGCCTCCGGCATGACCCGGCGGCGCAAAAGGACCGCGCCCCTGCGGGGTGAGCCACAGCGAGCCAATGGCGTCGTCAAAGCGCTTGCCCGATGCGACTGCATCGCGCTGCGCACTCTTCCTAGCCCTTGGCTCGCTGTGGCTCATCAATGCACCAGCCATAATGAGTTCACAGCCTAATCACACTCCAGGAGAGGAACGACCCATGACGCGCACCCTTGTGGCCGCGGTATCCGCGACGGCCGTTGCCCTGCTGAGCTCCACGGCCAGCTTTTCCGCCACGATTTTCGTTTCCAACGAGAAGGACAACACGGTCACCGTCCTCGACAGCAAGACGCTCCAGGTGATCAAGGTGATCGAGACGGGCGCGCGGCCGCGCGGCATGGTGCTGACACCGGACGGCAAGGAGCTCCTGGTCTGCGTCGGCGACGACAACCGCCTCGACGTCGTCGATACGGAGACGCTCGAGATCACGCGGACGCTCGATTCGGGGCCGGACCCGGAGCTGCTGGACGTCGATCCCAAGGGCGAGCGCATCTATATCGCCAACGAGGACGAGGGCTATGTCACCGTCATCGAGCGCATCAGCGGCAAGGTGCTGGCGGAGATCCCGGTCGGCGTCGAGCCCGAGGGCATGGCGGTCTCGCCGGACAACAAGTTCACGGTCGCCACGTCCGAGCAGACGAGCATGGCGCATTTCATCGACAACGAGACGTTCAAGGTGACTGCCAACGTGCTCGTCGATACGCGCCCGCGCGTCGCCGAATTCACGCGCGACGGAAAGCTCGTCTGGGTCTCGGCGGAAATCGGCGGCACGGTGGCCGTGATCGACCCCGCGACGCACAAGATCGTCAAGAAGTTCGGCTTCGAGATCCCGGGCGTGCGGCGCGAGCTGATCCAGCCCATGGGCATCCGCTTTACCAAAGACGGCAAGACGGCGTTCGTGGCGCTCTCGACCGCGAACCGCGTGGCGGTGGTGGATGTCGAGACCTACACGACGAAGGAGTACATTCTGGTCGGCCAGCGGCCGTGGCACATGGCGCTGAGCCCCGAGGGCGACAAGCTCTATGTGGCCAACGGGCTGACCAACGACATGACGATCATCGACGTTGCGACGCGCAAGCCCGAGAAGTCGGTGCCGGTGGGGCGGCTGCCGTGGGGCGTAATCATCAAGCCCTGAGACGGATCGTCAGATACGGGCGGGAGTGAAGGCGGTGCGCGGCCTGTGCGGCGTCTTCTCCCACCGGTAGGGCTTGCGGATCAGATGGAACAGCGCGCGGTAGGCCGCGAGCGAGATCAGCATCCAGTAGATGGGCATGCCGAGGCTGGCGCGGATCAGGCCCCGCCGTTTGCGTCCCGCAGCCACGGCACCGAGCGCAATGCCCGTCACATATCCGAGCACGAGGTTCGACAGGCCGATGATCGCAACCGGGCCCGAGAGCGCAAAGGCGAAGGCGGCGTTCGGGCCGGCCAGCGCGGCCCAGGCGGCTGCCGCGTAGAACCAGGGGTGCACGAGGGCGGACAGGATGAGGCCGCCCATCAGCACCTGGACGCCGAGAAAACGGAACCAGCCGAGCTCGCGCGCGGTCCTCAAGGGGCGGCGCATGTGAACGAGGTAGGTCTGCATCCATCCCTTGAGCCAGCGCGTGCGCTGGTTGCGCCAGGCGCCAAAGCTCACCGGCGCCTCCTCCCACGTCGTGGACGGCAGGACCTCGACGCGGTAGCCCCGGCGGGCGAGGCGGATCCCGAGGTCGGCATCCTCCGTCACGTTGAACGGATCCCAACCGCCGACGTCGTCGAGGACGCGGCGCGGGAAATGATTGGACGTGCCGCCGAGCGGCAGCGGCAGGCCGAGGCGCTGCAGGGCCGGCAAGGTCGCGTCGAACAGGGCCGCGTATTCGATCGCGAATTGTCGCGTCAGCCAGTTCTCCCGGTCGTTCAAGATGTGCAGGCGTGCCTGAAGGCACCCGATGCGAGGATCCGCCAGCAGACGGGCTGACGCCCGGCGAAGCTGGTCCGGGTCCGGGAGGTCCTCGGCGTCGTAGACGACGATGACTTCGCCGGCGGCGCGCGCGAACGCGTAGTTCAAGGCGCGTGGCTTCGTCTGCGGCTGGCCGGCCGGCACCACGACGATGGACATGTGCGGGCTGAGGGCGCGGCTCTCGATGGCGGCGCGTGTGGCGTGGTCGTCCTGCTCCAGGATCAGCAGGATCTCGAGGCGGTCGCGCGGATAGTCGATCCGGTCCAGCGCCGCGATGAGGTCCGGCACCACGTCCGTCTCGTTGAACAGCGGGATCAGCAGCGAGTAGCGGGGCCAGACGCGCGGACGCGGATCGGCCGGCGGAGGGGGCGACCGGCTCTCCGTCGCGACATGCCAGAGGGCCGCGAGCTTCACGGCGATAACGCAGGAGAACGGCAGCGCCATCAGCGCGAAGAGGGCGAAAACCGTTCCGGAAACCGAAACGCTGGCGTACGCTATTCCGACCGTGACCAGCGCCGCCAGCCAGCACTTCTGGCGGAGCCACATTGGCTCGCCCGCCGACAGCTCCGGATCGCGCCGCCTCAAGCCGTTGACCGCGACATCCAGATGCTGCGCTGCATCTTCCGGCGTCGGGGCTGCGACGGGCTTCTTGCGGCGGCTGCGGATGGATGGAGGAAAACGGCTGATCCGGACGGCCGGCGATCGTCCGTCAAGGCGCCAACCCGCGGTTGGCCCGCGACCGTAACCGCGCTGAAGCACCTTTCGCCCCGACTTCCCCGGCTCCTCGCCGCATGAGCCACAGCTCAACCGGCGGTAGATCTTGCCATAATGCTTTCGATGTTGAATAGCACTTTGCGACGTTCCCGCTTCGAGGCCGAGCACCGATGCCTTTTTTCACGCCGCGATCCGCCAGGGCTGTCCGCATCCGCGATGTCGCTCGGGGGGTGGCGATGGGCGTGGCGGTGGCGCTCGCGATGCTGAGCGCGGCCGCGCTGGGCCGCATGGGTCCGGCGCACGCGCAGCAGGCGGGGCCGGGAGAGGGCGCGGAAACGTCCGAGCCGCGCCGCGTCGTCATCCGCTTCCTGACCGAGGGGGAGTTTCCGCCCTTCAACTATTTCGACGACGAGGGCGTGCTGTCCGGCTTCAACATCGATCTCGCCCGCGCGATCTGCCTCGAAGTGAACGCGGCGTGCGACATCAAGGTGCGGCCGTGGGAGGACCTGCTCGGCGCCATGCGGCGCGGAGAGGCCGACGCCGTGATCGCCGCGCATCGGGTGACGGCGGGCGGACTGGCGGACGTGGAGTTCTCGGACCGTTACTTCTATACGCCGGGCCGGTTCGCCGGGAAGACGGGGGAGGCGCCCTCCGAGATGAAGCCCGATGACCTGGACGGCGTGAGCATCGGTGTCGCCAAGGGGACGGCGCACGAGGCGTTCGTCCGCGCGTTCTATCGCGACAGCAAGGTCGTGCTGTTCGAGAACCCGGAGCTGGCGCGCGAGGCGCTCCAGCAGGGCACGGTGGACGTCATCTTCGACGACGCCATCAGCCTCGCGTTCTGGCTCAACGGATCGCTGTCGCGGCAGTGCTGCGAGTTCCGGGGGCAGGCGTTTCTCGAGCCCAAGTACTTCGGCGACGGCCTCGCGATCGCGCTGCCGAAGAGCGACACGCAGATCAAGGTGCTGATCAACGATGCGCTGAAGCGGGTGCGGCAGAGCGGCCGCCTGCAGGAGATCGTGGAGCGCTATTTTCCGGTGCGCATTTACTGAGGCGCCGGCGTGCCTCGGCCGTGACGGGGGAGATTCCGCCTCCACGATCGCGGACTGTCATATTCCTGAAATGCAAATCCCGTTCAAGGAACCCGAGAGACCCGACTTGTGATCGGAGGTTCTGCCCATGGGGCCGGAACGGCACTACCGAACTTTGTTCCTATCCGACGTGCACCTCGGAACGCGCTCCGCCCAGGCCGACATGCTCCTGGAATTCCTGAAGCATACCGAGGCGGATACCATCTACCTCGTCGGCGACATCGTCGATTTCTGGCGCATCAGGCGGGGCGCCATCTGGCCGCAAGCCCACAACGACGTCCTGCAGAAGCTCTTGCGCAAGGTGCGCAAGGGAACGCGCGTCGTGTTCATTCCCGGAAACCATGACGAGGCGATCCGCGACTATGCGGGCATGCACTTCGGCGGCATCGAGATCGAGCGGCAGGCCGAGCACACGATGGCCGACGGGCGGCGCTATATCGTGCTGCATGGCGACGAGTACGACGTGGTGGTGCGCTATGCGCGCTGGCTCGCGTTCCTGGGCGATCGCGGCTACGAGTTCGCGCTGTGGCTCAACGCGCCGCTGAACTTCGTGCGGCGGCGGCTCGGCCTCGGCTTCTGGTCGCTTTCGGCCTATCTCAAGCATCGCGTCAAGACGGCCGTCAATTTCATCGGCGAGTTCGAACGCGCGCTTGCGGACGAGGCGAGCCGGCGCGGGGCGGATGGGGTGATCTGCGGCCACATCCACCATGCAGCGAGCCGCGACATCGGCGGCGTGCACTATCTCAACACCGGCGACTGGGTCGAGAGCTGCACGGCCATCGGCGAAACGCACGCCGGCGAGATCGAGCTCATCCGCTGGCTCGACGTCCGGTCGCGCGATCTCGTGGTGCTGCCCGATCCTGCGCTCAAGGCGGCCTGATGCGGATCCTGCTCGCGACCGACGCCTGGTCTCCCCAGATCAACGGCGTGGTGCGGACGTACCAGCGCCTGAAGCGCGAGCTCGCGCAGGCCGGCGTCGAGCTGGTCGTGCTGGGACCTGATAATTTTCGCTGCATCCCCTGCCCCAGCTATCCCGAGATCAAGCTGGCGCTGCCGGACCAGCGCCATTGCACGGCGCTGATCGCGGCCGCGCGCGCCGATGCGATCCATATCGCGACCGAGGGGCCTGTGGGCTGGATGGCGCGGCGCTATTGCGTGGCGCGCCGTCTGCCCTTCACGAGCAGCTTCCATACGCGCTTTGCCGACTACGTGAGCGCGCGCTGGCCCATTCCGGAGCGCTGGGTCACTGCCGTGCAGCGGCGCTTTCACGCGCGCAGCGCCGGCGTCATGGTCGCGACGCAGAGCCTCGCCGCCGATCTTTCGGCACGCGGCTTCGAGCGGCTTCTGCCGTGGACGCGCGGCGTCGACGGGGAGCTCTTCCGCCCGTCCGGCGTGCGGCTCTTCGGCGAGGGGCCGGTGTTCCTCTATGTCGGGCGCGTGGCGGTCGAGAAGAACATCGCGGCGTTCCTCGATCTCGATCTGCCGGGCGTGAAGGTCGTGGTGGGCGATGGGCCGCAGCTCGCGGATCTCACGGCGCGCTATCGCGACGTGATCTTCACCGGCGTGCGCGAGGGCGATGATCTCGCCCGTTGCTACGCGTCGGCCGACGTGTTCGTTTTTCCGAGCCTCACCGACACCTTCGGCATGGTGATGCTGGAGGCGATGTCGTGCGGCGTGCCGGTGGCCGCGTTTCCAGCGATCGGGCCCAAGGATCTCGTGACGCCCGGCGTGTCGGGCATCCTCTCGTCCGATCTCGCGGCGGCTGCGAAGGCCGCGCTCACGCTCGACCGATCATTCGTGCGCGCGGCGGCCGAGGCGTTCACGTGGCAGGCCGCGGCGCGGCTTTTTCTCGCCAACGTCGAGACGGCGCGCGGCATTGCCCGTCAGCGCGCCGGATGCGCGGCGGGGATCGATCTCGTCCGACCGCATTCCGCGTGATCTCGCGCCGCTCGGGTGCGGACGCATTCCGTCTGTTGTCCGAAATTACTTTGGTCGACGGATGTGAATTGGTTATTGTCTCGCCTTCCATCATCACAGTTGGACGAACGGCGGGGGCAGACGTTCAATGCAAGTTGTCCGTTTCGCTGCGGAATGTCTGTTTGCGATCGCGCTCGCAGGGATGACGCCCGGGCTGGCTCACGGCAAGTGCCGGGTCAACAATCCCGACATCTCGATCAGCGGCATCACGCTGACGAAGCGCGAGAGCGCGGTCTCCGTGGTCGGGACCGGAGCCGATCTCATCGAAAGCGAGGAGGACCTGCCGCACGCGCGCTTCGTATCCAGCAACGGCGCGCAGGAGCTCGTGCTGTTCGCGCCTTACGGCGCCGTCGAGGACGAATACTCCGAGGTGGAGGTGCGCGTGGCGGGACCCGAAGCGCTCGTGCTCAAGGATCTGCCGATCGACAGCTTCAAGACGGGGCGCGGGGTCGAGCTCGGCATGAGCGTGGCGCAGATCGAGGCGCTGTTCGGCACGTGCTTCAAGTCGCGCGAGAAGACGGGGCAGGAGCTTTTCTTCGAGTACGAGATCGACGCCGCGGATCGGGATCCCGAGCTCAAGACCTTCGGGTTTCCCGTCTACTTTGCGGAATACGAGTTCGAGAAAGGCAAGCTGACGCGGTTCCGGTTCGGATTTGCCTATCCGTAGCGACGTCCGTGGCCGTCGCGCGCGGATCGCTGCGGCCGCGGCGCGGTCGAGGTCAGCGCCGTCCGCGCTGACCGCCGGGGCCGGACGAGGGCGGCGGGCCGGAGCGCGCGTCCTTGTGGCGGAAGTTGATGCGACCCTTGGTGAGGTCGTACGGCGTCATCTCGACGGTCACCTTGTCGCCGGCCAGAATGCGAATGCGGTTCTTCTTCATGCGGCCGGACGTGTAGGCGATGACCTCGTGTCCATTGTCGAGCTTCACGCGGCAGCGGGCGTCGGGGAGGACCTCCTCCACCACGCCTTCGAACTCGAGCATCTCTTCTTTCGCCATTCAATCTCCCCGGGCGCAATCCCGATTCATGTTCGTGCAAAACGAAGCGGGGAGCAGACCTGCCGCTCCCCGCGTGCCTATCATCAGGCTCGATTTTGGATTAGAGCGGACGCAGGTTCACGGCGGCAATCTTGCCGTTGCGGCCACGTTCCGTCTCATACGCAATCTTTTGCCCCTCGCGCAGTGTCTGCAGACCGGCCCGTTCGACGGCTGAGATGTGCACGAAGACATCAGCCCCGCCTTCTTCGGGCTGAATGAAGCCGTATCCCTTTTGACCGTTGAACCACTTAACAGTGCCGTTCGACATTAGTGAGCCTCCAAAGCAGGTCTTAAATCTCCGGACCCGATGACCAGAGATGGATCAAAGCGCGCGATGGAGACTTTGAGTGTCAGCGTGGGCGCTGTCGCAAGTGAACCAAGGCGTTCGCCCTATATGAACCCGCTTTTTTATAAAGGCAAGATGTTGCGCGGGTCTCCGAGACTATGATCTCGAAAGCACTGGTTAAGTCTGCAAATTGAACAGCATGAGTAAATAACGTCACGGACGCAGCAAGTCTCCGTCTTGTTGCAGACTGCATCCGCTCATCCTGTTGCCCACGCGCTCGGGCCGAATGAAACTGCCCGCCGCGGCCCAAAATGGCCTCAGCAACTTTGTTATTTTACTTATGCAAAGGTCTCGTGGGGCTCAGTTCTTTTTCGAGGCCGTTTTGGACCCGGGACGTAGCGGCCGCGGGGCCTTGGGCGGCTCTCCCAGCCTGCTGTTGCATTTGTCCGGGTCCCACCTTATAAGACGGCCTCGAAGCCGCCCGGCGGGGCATGCCGTGGCGGCTTTTATGCTTTACCATCCGCGGTTTCCGCACAGAAAGCAGCCCCCTTCGCCCGCACGCCTGGCGTGCATGTGATCCGGGGGCGCTCGGCCGTCCGAGGCCGGGCACGCGGTCCGCTTCATAAGACCAGGAGAGCCAAATGCCCAAGATGAAGACCAAGAGCGGCGCCAAAAAGCGCTTCAAGATGACCGGCACCGGCAAGGTGAAGGCGGCGGCCCAGGGCAAGCGTCACGGCATGATCAAGCGTCACGCGAAGTTCATTCGCGATGCACGCGGGACCATGGTCCTGAACGACAGCGACGCCAAGATCGTCAAGAAATACATGCCTTACGCCCGCTAAGCTCGATCCCGAGCTTCGCCCAGTCCCACGTCATTTGAAGGAGCGAGACCCATGGCACGCGTCAAGCGCGGCGTCACCGCCCACGCCAAGCACAAGAAAGTTCTGAAGGCTGCGAAAGGCTATTACGGCCGCCGCAAGAGCACCATCCGCATCGCCAAGCAGGCCGTCGAGAAGGCCCTGCAGTACGGCTATCGCGACCGCAAGCGCAAGAAGCGCACGTTCCGCGCGCTCTGGATCCAGCGCATCAACGCCGCCGCGCGCGAGCATGGCCTGACGTACGGCCGATTTATCCATGGCCTTGCGGTTGCGGGCATCGATATCGACCGCAAGGTTCTGGCCGATCTGGCCGTTGAGGACGCCGCGGCGTTCAAGGCGCTGGTCGACCAGGCTGCCCAGGCCGCCAACAAGGCCGCCTAACCACCTCCGTTGTCATCCCGGGCGAAAGCCCGGGACCCAGCTTTCCATCCCATCCTCGGGCGGAGGCCCTGGGTTCCGGCTCGCGGCGCCTCGGCGTTCGTCGGGATGACTCCCTTGACCATCCGATGGTCCATCGCAAGGGGTCGCTCGATGACCGGCACCACCGAACTCGAAACGCTCAAGGGCGAGCTTCTCGCCCAGATCGCGGAGGCGCGCGACCTCGCCCAGCTCGACGCGGTGCGCGTCGCCGCGCTCGGCAAGAAGGGGCGGATCGCCGAGCAGATGTCGAAGCTCGCGACGCTGCCGCCCGAAGAGCGCAAGGCCTTCGGCGCCGCCAACAACGCCGTCAAGGAAGCCGTCACCCAATCGCTCGAGGCGCGCCGTGCCGTGCTCGAGGAAGCCGCGCTCGAAGCGCGCCTGGCCAACGAGCGGGCGGACGTGACGCTGCCCGTGCGGGCCGGCGCGGAAGCGCTGGGGCGCATTCATCCGGTGAGCCAGGTGTTCGACGAGTGCGTCGAGATCTTCGCCGACCTCGGTTTCGACGTGGCCGAAGGGCCGGACATCGAAACCGACGACATGAACTTCACGAAGCTCAACATCCCGGCCGAGCATCCGGCGCGGCAGGAGCACGACACGTTCTATTTCCCGCCCAAGGCGGACGGCTCGCGCCTGCTTCTGCGCACGCACACGAGCCCGGTGCAGATCCGCACCATGGAGACCCGCAAGCCGCCGATCCGCATCATCGCGCCGGGGCGCGTCTATCGCTGCGACAGCGACCAGACGCACACGCCGATGTTCCACCAGATCGAAGGCCTCGTCATCGACGAGACCACGCACATGGGCCACCTGAAGTGGGTGCTCGAAGAGTTCTGCAAGGCGTTCTTCGAGGTGTCCGACGTCAAGATGCGCTTCCGCGCCTCGCACTTTCCCTTCACCGAGCCCTCGATGGAGGTCGACATCGGCGCCGAGGCGATCGGCAAGCCGGGGCAGTGGCTGGAGATCCTCGGTTGCGGCATGGTGCATCCGAACGTGCTCAGCAACTGCGGGCTCGATCCCGATCGGTATCAGGGCTTCGCGTTCGGCATGGGGCTCGATCGCCTGACGATGCTGAAGTACGGCGTGCCGGACCTGCGCGCGTTCTTCTCGGCGGATCTCCGGTGGCTGCGCCACTACGGTTTCTCGGTGCTCGACGTGCCGACCCTCGGCGGCGGGTTGTCGGGCTAGTCATTCTCGTTCTCCATTTCGATGGGGTGGAGAATGAGGCATGAGCTTTCCCTCTCCCTAAAGGGAGAGGCGAAGGTGCTTTAGCTTTCCCTTCAAAGGGAGAGGTGAAGGCGTGCTGTCGTTGTTGCCCGCGAGAGCGAGTGAAGGAACTGCCCTATGAAATTCACGCTGTCCTGGCTCAAGGATCATCTCAAGACCCGCGCCACGGTCGAGGAGATCGCGACGAAGCTCTCCGCTATCGGCCTCGAGGTCGAGAGCGTCGAGGATCCGGCGGCAACGCTCGGCGCCTTCCGTGTTGCGCGGATCGTCGAAGCCAAGCGCCATCCCAACGCCGACAAGCTGCAGGTCGTGCAGGTCGAGGTCGAGAAGGGCCAGCCGCTGATGGAGGTCGTGTGCGGCGCGCCGAACGCGCGCGCCGGCATGATCAGCGTGTTCGCGCCGCTCGGCACCTATATTCCGGGCTCCAAGATCACCCTTGAGAAGAAGCCCGTGCGCGGTGTCGTCTCGAACGGCATGATGTGCTCGGCGGCCGAGCTGAACCTCTCCGACGAGAGCGAGGGCATCCTCGATCTGCCCGCCGAGATGGCCGAGCACGTGGGCGCGCGCTACATCGACGCCGCGGGGCTCAACGATCCCGTGTTCGAGGTCAAGCTGACGCCCAACCGGCCCGACTGCACGGGCGTGCGCGGCATCGCGCGCGATCTCGCGGCGGCGGGGCTCGGCACGCTCAAGGACGAGAAGACGATCTCGGGCGTCGAGGGCGGCTTCGACAATCCGGTCGCGATCAAGCTCGCGTTCGCCAAGGGCAGCGAGGACGCGTGCCCGGTGTTCGCGGCGCGCCTCATCAAGGACGTCGAGAACGGACCTTCGCCGGAGTGGATGCAGACGCGGCTCAAGGCCGTCGGGCTGCGGCCGATCAATGCGCTGGTGGACGTCACGAACTACATCAGCCAGGACCGCGGGCGGCCGCTGCACGTCTACGATGCGGACAAACTCAAGGGCGCGGTCGTCGCGCGCCTCGGCAAGGCGGGCGAGACGTTCCTCGGCCTCGACGGCAAGGAGTACGCGGTCGATGAGACCATGTGCGTGATCGCCGACGACAGCGGCCCGCTCGGTTTCGGCGGCATCATGGGCGGCGAAGCTTCCGGTTCGACGGAGGCGACCAAGACCGTCCTCATCGAGAGCGCCTATTTCGATCCGCTGCGCACGGCCGCGACGGGCCGCAAGACGGGGCTGGTCACGGATGCGCGCTACCGCTTCGAGCGCGGCGTCGACCCCGAAAGCGTTCTGCCGGGCCTGGATCTCGCGACGCAGATGATCCTCAAGATCTGCGGCGGCAAGCCTTCGAAAGCTACCGTGGCCGGCAAGGTGCCCGCCACGAAGCGCGCGATCGTGTTCGATCTCGGGCGCGTCGAGAAGCTGTCGGGGCTGGCGCTGCCGGAGCGTGAGATCAAGACCATCCTCGAAACGCTGGGCTGTGAGCTCGTCGGCGACGGGCACGTGATCGAGGTGACGCCGCCGTCGTGGCGTCCGGATATTCATGGCTCCGCCGATCTCGTGGAGGAGGTCGTGCGGATCGCCGGCATCGACCGGGTTCCGGCGACCGCGTTGCCGCGTACCAGCGGCATTGCGCGCGCCGTGCTGACGGACAAGCAGAAGCGGTCGCGGAAGGCCCGCCGCCTGCTCGCCGCGCGCGGCCTCGTCGAAGCGGTGACGTGGTCGTTCCTGCCCAAGGCGCAGGCGGAGGCGTTCGGCGCGGGCGCGAGCCTGGTCGAGCTCGCCAATCCCATTTCCGTCGATCTCGCCGTCATGCGGCCGAGCCTGCTGCCGGGCCTTTTCACGGCCGTCGAGCGCAACCGTAACCGCGGCTTCGCCGACGTGGGGCTGTTCGAGCTGGGCCAGGCCTATCGCGGCGACGCGCCGGCTGATCAGATCCTTTCCGCGGCCGGCGTGCGCGCGGGGACGGCCGGCGTTGCCGGCGAGGGCCGCCATTGGGACGGTCGCGCCCAGGAGGTCACCGTGTTCGACGCCAAGGCGGACGCGCTGGCCGTGCTTTCGGCGCTGGGGGTCGATGTCGCGAAGGCGCAGATCACGCGCGATGCGCCGGCTTGGTTCCATCCCGGCCGCTCGGGTACGCTGCGGCTCGGTCCGAAGACGGTTCTCGCCCATTTCGGCGAGGTGAACCCGCGCACGCTGGCAACGCTCGACGTGGCCGCGCCCGCGGTGGCGTTCGAAGTGTTCCTCGATGCGCTGCCGCCGGAGAAGCGCAAGTCGCGCGCGAAGCCGCCGATGGCGCAATCGGACCTGCTGCCGGTGACGCGCGATTTCGCGTTCGTGCTGGACCGGGCGGTCAGCGCGGGCGATGTCGTCAAGGCGGCGCTGGGCGCGGACAAGGCGCTGATCTCGGGCGTCGCGGTGTTCGACGTGTTCGAGGGCGGTGCGCTCGCGGCCGAGGGCAAGAAGTCCGTCGCGATCGAGGTGACGCTGCAGCCCACGACGGAGACGCTGACCGACAAGGCGATCGACGCGATCGCGCAGAAGGTGATCGCGGACGTCAAGAAGGCGACCGGCGGCGAAATTCGCGGCTAGGGCGTTGGCGATCCGGCAAACCCGGC
>CAYLSI010000009.1:0-74780 GCA_964386545.1 uncultured Hyphomicrobium sp. | reverse complement strand
AGGCGACCGGCGGCGAAATTCGCGGCTAGGGCGTTGGCGATCCGGCAAACCCGGCCCGCACGCTCTAGCGTTTCCTACTCGCGGTTTCTCATCACCGAGCGATGCTGCGCATCGACAAGCGGTCCTTCTAGGACCGCTTGCGAAAGCGTTTCAAGGCGCGCCCTGGATGGCCGGGTGTCGATGCGAAGCATCGCGCTGCGATGACCCCGGCCATGACGATATAAGAAGCCGAGAGGGCTCACCAAAACGGAGCTGACCCTAGTGGCTTGATAGGTCACATTTCTGATGTCGCACCAGTGCCCGCCGTCAGGGCAAGGTGCTCCGGTCCGGTGGCGGTGGACGGCCGCGGCGGTTTGCCGTTGCGGTTCCTCTTAGAGCCGTTCCGATTTTGGTCGAATCGGGGAACGGCTCTAACTTTTTGTTTTGTCGTGCTTCTTATCGGGCTCTACGCTTGCCTGGCTCCGCCATGACCCGGTTCCCACTTTTCCGGAAGCACTCTAGCATCGCCGCTTTTGATGATAGGCTCGCCGCAGGTCATGCCTCCGGGAGGGCTGGGCCTTCCGGAGGGCTGGCGATCCCTCGGTAAATCCTGATAAGAGACTGCGCCGGCGAAGACAGTGCGGGAGACACGAGATGGTTGCTGACGCGACGAGCCAAACGGGCGCGGGGGCTTTGGTTTTGCCCAAGACCGATCTGCCGCATATCATTGTCGTCGGCGGCGGCGCGGGCGGCCTCGAGCTCGCGACCGCGCTCGGCCAGAAGCTCGGCCGGGACGGCTGGTTCCGCAAGCGCAAGGCCGCGATCACGCTCGTCGATCGCTCGCGCACGCACATCTGGAAGCCGCTGCTGCATGAAATCGCCGCCGGCAGCATGGACGTCGACCGCCACGAGGTCGAGTACATGGCGCACGGCCACTGGCACGACTTCAAGTTCCGCTACGGTGAGATGATCGGTCTCGACCGGGAGAAGAAGCTCGTCCATCTCGCGCGCACCGTCGACGAGGACGGGCGCGAGGTGACGCCGGAGCGCTCGCTGCCCTACGACATCCTCGTGATCGCCGTCGGCAGCGTCTCGAACGACTTCGGCGTGCCCGGCGCCCAGCAGCACGCGATGATGCTCGATACGCCCGAGCAGGCCGAGCGCTTCAACCGCCGCCTCATCAACGCGTGCGTGCGCGCCAATACGCAGTCGATGCCGATCCGGCCGGAGCAGCTTCACGTGGCGATCATCGGCGCGGGCGCCACGGGCACCGAGCTTTCGGCCGAGCTGCACGGCACCGCGCGCGGCGTGGTGGCGTTCGGCCTCGACAAGATCGATCCCGAGAAGGACATCCGCATCACGCTGATCGAGGCGGCCGACCGTATCGTGCCGGCGCTGCCGCCGCGCGTGTCCGCCGCGACGGCCGACATCCTGACCAAGCTCAACGTCGACATCCGGACGAACGCGCGGGTGACCGAAGTGACGTCCACGGGCGTGAAGCTCGCCAGCGGCGACTTCGTGCCGTCGGAGCTCGTCGTGTGGGCCGCGGGCGTCAAGGGGCCCGACGTGCTCGCCAAGCTCGATGGGCTCGAGGTCAGCCGGTCGAACCAGCTCGTCGTCAAGGATACGCTCGAGACGACGCGCGATCCCAACGTGTTCGCCATGGGCGACTGCGCCTATCTGGTCCCGGATGGCGACACCCAGCCGATCCCGCCGCGCGCCCAGGCCGCGCACCAGGAAGCGAGCCACCTCGTCAAGCAGATCAAGGCGCGCCTCGCCGGCCAGCCGCTGAAGCCGTTCAAGTACCGGGACTTCGGCTCGCTCGTCTCGCTCGGCCACTATTCGACGGTGGGCAGCCTCATGGGCTTCGTGACCGGGCGCAAGATGGTCATCGAGGGCTTCGTCGCGAAGCTGATGTACCGCTCGCTCTACAAGATGCACGAGACGGCGCTGCACGGCTATTGGAAGGTCGCGCTCGATACCATCTCGCGGCTCCTGACGCGCCGCACGGAGCCGCACGTCAAGCTGCACTGACGCGCACTCATCGCATCATCGGAGGCGCCATGGATACGGATCCGCCGGACGTGGACGCCACCGGCGGCTGCCAGTGCGGGGCCGTGCGGTTCGCGGTCAAGGGCCGTCCGATCCGCATGGCGCAGTGCCATTGCCGGGACTGCCAGCAGGCGTCCGGCACGGGGCACATGTCCAACGCCATCTTCCGGGCAGAGGACGTGACCGTGGCCGGCCGGACCGCGAGCTACGCCAGCGCGGCCGATAGCGGCAACACGCTGACGCGGCACTTCTGCCCGGTGTGCGGCTCGCGGCTCTTCCTCGTCACCTCCGCGCGCCCGGATATGATGGTGATGGCGGCCGGCGCCTTCGACGACAGCCGTTGGTTTCGGCCGCAGGTCGTGCTCTTCACCAAGCGGCGGCCGGCGTGGGACCTGATCGATGAGACCGTGCCGCAGTTCGAAGGCATGCCGCCGTCGCGCAAGCCCTGAGCGCACGGGGCTTTCCGCGCGGGTCTTTCAGCCGGTCCGTCCAATTTTATGGACTGCCTCAACGGGTGTTTGACGCAACCTTGGTAGTCTCCTCCGTGATCCGCGTGATCGAGAGGTGGAGGTCGCCATGTGCGAGCTCAGCATTATCTTTTCGTTTACCCTGGCCCACTTCGTGGCGTGGCTCGCCATGGGCGGGACGTGGCGTGCCGCCGGCCGGGCGCCGTTCGCCGTGATCGTGCCGGCCGTCGCCCTCGTGCTGCTCGACGCCGTTTTCTTCGACGCCTACGGCAGCCTGCCGCTCAAGCTCTCGACGCTGGTGGCGTGGGAGGCGCTCTACTTCTTCTGCTACGTGACGCTGCGCATCGCGATGCGGCCGGGCGCGACGCAGTCCTAAACCTTGCCGCGCAGGTAGCCGATGCGGCCGCCGGAGATCTCGCGCAGGCGCTCCAGGTGATCCAGCATCTCGCGCGGATGCAGCGGCAGGCCCGACATGCGGACATTGTCGTCGTCGAGAGCGGCGAGCGCGGGCATCACCTCCTCGGCAGACTTGTGCAGCATGATGATGGTGGCCACGCACGAGCGGGCCATGTTGCGCGGAACCTTCGGCACCACGCTCGAAAGGAGGTTCTTGGCGCGCTCGGAAAGGTAGCTCGACATCCGGCCGAAGACGGCGATGAGCGAGATGACGAACGTCTCCTTGAACTCGTAGCCGCGCGTTTCCATCCACTCGAAGAACTTGGTCATGATCATGTCCTGGCGCCGCAGAACCGGCGTCAGGCGATAGTCCTGCCATTCGGCGACGAGGTCGAAGCGCGGATCGAGATCGATGTCGCCGGGGGCGAACGTCTCCTTGGCCTTCACGCCGATGCTCTTGAAGAACGCCTTGTTGCGGCCGTCGAAGCGCGTCTTGAAGGCGGGCAGCTTCCAGACGTTCTCGGTGGCGTCGCCGTACGCCTGTGCGACGAGCTTGGCGCAGAAGAGCTTGCGACGGCCCGTGAGGCGCATGCTGAAATCGTACGGGATGGGCCGCGCCGCCCCCGTCTTGACGGCGTTGATGCGGTCGTAGGCCAGCTTGGCGGCGCGGGCGGCGACGACGGGATCCTTGCAGCGGTAGAGCACGGCGCGGCCGAGGCCGTGGTGCAGCACGTGATCCAGCGTGTTGATGACGGAGCCGTCCTCGATCAGCGCCTCGACGAGCCAGTGCTTGCCCTCGGGGTCGATGTGGACGATGCCGATGTGGCTGAACTGGCTGTCGACGTCGCCGATGCGGGCGATGGCGGCGCTGTTGTGTGCGCTGCCGCGGACGAGAAGGAGATCCCCGGACTGGAAGGGGATGTTGCGGCCGTTGAAATAGCGCGGGTTGACGAGCGTGTTCCAATCGTTGCCGGTGAAGCCGCGCCGGGTCGTCTCCTTGGGCGCGAGGCGCGCATTGCCGGACGCCACCTCGCCCAGCATGTCGGAGGCGTAGCGGGCGATGCGGAAGACGTTGCGCAGCGCGATCTCGGCGGGGCGGGCGAACAGACCCGCGGCGTACCAGTCGGGGATCCTGTCGCGCAGGCGCATGCGGATGGCGAACAGCTC
Source organism: uncultured Hyphomicrobium sp. (assembly GCA_964386545.1). GTDB lineage: Bacteria > Pseudomonadota > Alphaproteobacteria > Rhizobiales > Hyphomicrobiaceae > Hyphomicrobium_C. The sequence goes on along the minus strand of CAYLSI010000009.1, from coordinate 70,719 downwards.
CTCGAGGACGGACGGGGCGAGCTTGGCGACCTCGGCCGAGTCGCCATCCTTGAGGTCCATGTCGAAGATTGCGCGGTAGGCGCCGCGCAACGTCGTCTCGAGCTCGTGGGTGGCGACGTAAGGCCTGTCGGGAATGGCGCGGAGCTGCGCCAGCAAAGCCTCGAACTCGTCCGCGATGGAACGCTGCACAGCCGATACTCCCCTCCGCGCGGGCCTCATGTGGCCGAGCGCATGTCCCCCGGGGGGGCGCCCCCGCGCGATCCCCCAGGAATTGATAGAATCTGAAATCCGGCCGGTAAAGCCTTGCGGAGGCCCGTCAGCCTCCGCGCAAGGCGGACAGGAGCTCAGGGGTCGGATAGGAATCGGCCGGCAGCTTGTATTTGATCTGCATGGCCTTGATGGCCTGGCGGCTCTTGAGGCCGATCAGGCCGTCGATCTCGCCCACGTCGAAGCCGCGCTTGGTCAGAAGGCGCTGCAGCTCCTTGGCCTCGTCGATCGAGAGCGTGGGGATGCCTTCGCGGCCGCGCCGCATGGCGGGCGCGCCGTCGATGCGGGTCGCCAGATAGGCGGCGGTCACGGCGTAGTTGAGCGACTGGTTCCACTGCAGGTAGACGTCGAAATTCGGGTAAGCCAGGAACGCCGGCCCGAAGCGGCCCATGGGCAGCACCAGGGACGCCGGCATGGCGTCGCTGTCGAGCGGGCTGCCGTCGACGCGCGTCACGCCCCAGGCAGACCACTGCGTGCGCGGGTGCTTGATGGTGAGGTCGGACTGATCCCACGGCATCTGGGCGGGGACGCGGACCTCCTCGATCCACGGCTCGTTCGGCCGCCAGCCGAGATGCGACATGTAGTTGGCAGTTGTGCCGATGATGTCGGTGGCGTTGTCGAACAGGTTGGGGCGGCCGTCGCCGTCATAGTCGATCGCGTGCTCGAGATAGCGCGTCGGCAGGAACTGGGTCTGGCCGATCTCGCCGGCCCACGAGCCGATCATCGTCTCCGGTGTCATGTCGCCGCGCTGGATGATCTGGAGGGCGGCCTTGAGCTCGTCGCGGAACATGGGGCCGCGGCGGCAGTCGTAGGCCAGCGTGACGAGCGAGCGCATGATCGGCAGCTTGCCCATGCCGGCGCCGAAATCGCTCTCCAGTGCCCAGAATCCCGTGATCACGGCGGGATGCACGCCGAACTGCTTCACGGCGCGATCGAAGGCGGCCTGGTTGCGCTTGATCTGGGCGCGGCCGTTGGTGACGCGGTTCGGGGTGGCGAGCTTGGCCGAGAAGTCGAGGAAGCTCTGGGCGAAGAAGCCCTGGCGGCGGTCACGAGAGATCACGCTTTGATCGGGCGTCATGCCGTCGAGCACGGACGAGATCACGCGCGGGCTGATGCCTTCGGCGGCGGCTTCCTTGCGGAAGTCGCGCATCCAGGAGTCGAAGCTCCACGTCGTCTTGCAGTTGCGGGGTGCGGCCGGCGGCGGCAGGCCCTTGGTCGAGACGCGGCCGGGGCCGCTGGCGGAGGGCATGGCCGCGGGTGCGACGGCAGCCGGTGTGGCGACCGCGGCAGGGGCCGTCGTCGCGGCCGGAGGCGGCACGGTTTCGCCTTGCACGGCCGGTGGTTGCTGCACGGCCGGTGGCTGCTGCGCGGCGGGCGGGGCCGCCGGTTTCTTGCGCGCCTTGGGCCGGTCGTCGACGGGGCCAAACTCGATGCCGCCGGCCGTGGCCGGCAGGGCGTGCGCGAGAACGGAGAGGGCGGTGACGGTGGTGGCGACGAAGAGGGGAGCCAAGCGCATCTATTCGGTCCATTCGCATCGGAAAATTCGCCGCCACTCATGACGAGCGATGTGGCGGCGTCAAGGTCGGAGGCGGTATTTTGCTGGAACGTGGCATAAGAGCGCGCAAATCCGCGGCCGTGGGATGACGCGGCGGGCGTCACGTGGGCGCGACCTCATTTTTCCTCCCTCGCGGGGGCGCGGTCGTTTCGCCGAAGGGGTCAGCACTTAGGGAGCGGTTTGGTCCAGGGCGCGGGACAGCTGTGACCCTCTACGAAAGCTAGTTTTAGAATTATTCTAATAAATATGTAGCGTTGATCACGGGCCACGGAAGTCGCCGTTTCCTCGAAGCGCAGTTCGGCCGCAGGTGCCCTGTCCCTGGATCGGATTTTCCAATGCTTGTGAGAAGCGAGCGCAAGGTGATAAGCACCCGCGCATGACCGATACCTCTCTGATCCGCAATTTCTCCATCATCGCCCACATCGATCACGGCAAGTCGACGCTGTCGGATCGGCTGATCCAGCTGTGCGGCAACGTCTCGAACCGCGAGATGAAGGAGCAGATCCTCGACTCGATGGACATCGAGCGCGAGCGCGGCATCACCATCAAGGCGCAGACCGTGCGCCTCGACTACAAGGCCAAGGACGGCAAGACCTATCAGCTCAACCTGATGGACACGCCCGGCCACGTGGACTTCGCCTACGAGGTGTCGCGGTCGCTGGCGGCCTGCGAGGGCGCCATCCTGGTCGTGGACGCGAGCCAGGGCGTGGAAGCCCAGACGCTCGCCAACGTCTATCAGGCGCTCGACAACAACCTCGAAATCCTGCCCGTCCTCAACAAGGTGGACCTGCCGAGCGCCGACGAGGACCGCGTCAAGACGCAGATCGAGGACGTGATCGGCCTCGATGCCTCGGATGCGATCGGCGTGTCCGCCAAGACCGGCCTCAACGTCGAGGCGGTGCTGGAGGCGATCGTCGAGCGGCTGCCGGCGCCCAAGGGCGATGCCACGAAGCCCTTGAAGGCGATGCTCGTGGACTCCTGGTATGACGCCTACCTCGGCGTCATCGTGCTGGTGCGCATCATCGACGGCGTGCTGAAGCGCGGCCAGAAGGTTCAGATGATGGCCACGGGCGGCCACTATCAGGTCGAGCGGGTCGGCATTTTCCGGCCGAAGCAGGAGATGCTGGCGGAGCTTGGCCCGGGCGAGGTCGGCTTCTTCACGGCGGCGATCAAGGAAGTGGCCGATACGCGCGTCGGCGATACCGTCACGGACGAGAAGATCCCCACGGCCGAGCCGCTGCCGGGCTTCAAGCCGGCGCAGCCGGTGGTGTTCTGCGGTCTCTTCCCGGTGGACGCGGCGGACTTCGAGGACCTGCGCGATGCGATGGCGCGCCTGCGCCTCAACGACGCCAGCTTCTCGTTTGAAGCTGAAAGCTCGGCCGCGCTGGGCTTCGGCTTCCGCTGCGGGTTCCTGGGCCTCCTGCATCTCGAAATCATCACCGAGCGGCTCGAGCGCGAGTTCAACCTCGACCTCATCACGACCGCGCCGTCGGTCATCTATCACCTGCACATGACGGATGGATCGGTCATCGAGCTGCACAATCCGGCCGACATGCCGGACGTCGTGCGCATCGACCATATCGAGGAGCCGTGGATCGAGGCGACCATCCTCGTGCCGGACGACTATCTCGGCGCGGTGCTCAAGCTCTGCCAGGACCGGCGCGGGCGGCAGAAGCAGCTTACGTACGTCGGCACGCGCGCGATGCTCATCTACGAGCTGCCGCTCAACGAGGTCGTGTTCGATTTCTATGACCGGTTGAAGTCCGTCTCGCGCGGCTACGCGTCGTTCGACTACCAGATCAAGGGCTACGAGGAGAACGACCTCGTGAAGCTCTCGATCCTCGTCAACGACGAGCCGGTCGATGCGCTGTCGATGATCGTGCACCGCACGCGGGCCGAAAGCCGCGGACGCGCCATGTGCGAAAAGCTCAAAGAGCTGATCCGGCCGCACCTGTTCAAGATCCCGATCCAGGCGGCGATCGGCGGCAAAGTCATTGCCCGCGAGACCATCAGTGCGCTGCGCAAGGACGTGATCGCCAAGTGCTACGGCGGCGACATCACGCGCAAGCGCAAGCTGTTGGACAAGCAGAAGGCCGGCAAGAAGAAGATGCGCGAGTTCGGCAAGGTCGAGATCCCGCAGGAGGCCTTCATCGCCGCCCTCAAGATGGACGAGAACTAGGTCCGCGCGGTGATCCGGCGGACTGGGTCTTGCCACTCCAGCATTTTTTGACTGGCCGCGAGGGCCTGCCCCACGCGCTGGGCCAGGTAGCGGACCTCCGCGTCTCTCCTCTATTCCTCATTCCTCTAGAGGATCGGTGTTGTCCTCGCCGCAATGGGCGACCGATTTCCGCCGTTAAATCCGAAGCATCCGCCTGATACAATGGTAGCGACCGTCGGTTGCTCGATGACGCTCAGGCGCTTCGGGACCGATGCCATTTTTAGGGTCCGCGACCCGCGTGATGGGCAGGCCGGACAAATTTATTTTTTATCCTGTCGCCGAGCCGGGGGGCGCTTGATGTCGACACCAGAAGAAGATGCCGAAGTCTTCCGGCGCGCCGTCCGCAATTGGAGCGATGGCAATTTCGAGGGCGTTCTCGCGCTTCTCTCGGACGACGTGGTGCATACGGTGAACGTGGATGCGCTCGAAATTCCGTGGGTTTCGAGTGCGGCCGGCAAGCGGGACGTGGCGGCGCGCCTGCAGCTCATTGCCGACACGTTCATCGTCAACGCCTTCATCATCGAGGGGCTCGTTCACGAGAACGGTGAGATCCGCGCGTCCGTGCTCGGCTATCACATGCACCGCAAGACGCGCGAGCGCCTCGACGTGCGCGTGAGGTTCTTCGTGCGCGTGGAGAATGGCCTAATCGTGCGGCTCGACGAGTTTCTCGATGCCGCCTACATCCAGGCCTTCGAGCGCTTCGTGCGCTATCTCGAGCAAACCGCCCAGGAGACGGGGATCGCCTCCTGAGCGGCTGTTGTTGCGGCTGTTCTTGCGGCGCGCGCGGGCGCCTCATTCGGCGGCGTCGAGCTCGCCCGATTCCAATAGCGGCAGCGTCAGGGCGTCGATCTCGTCGAGCGCCTTTCCGGCGATGCCCTGCACGTCGCCGTACATGCCGGCCGTGGCGTCGAGCACGCCATTGATCTGCGCCTCGCGCTTGGCCCAGAGGCGCATCATGGCCTTTCGCTCGCGCTCGAGATCCTGCTTCATCTCGTGGAACTTCTCGAGGATGGCCTCGACGCGGTGCCGGAAACGCGGGCCGGTCAGATACTCGTAGACCAGCTCCATCTTGGTTTCCTGCCCCTCGCGGGCGTGGCGCGCGCCGGCCAGCTCGATCAGCGATTGGCGCAGCGCGATCGCGACCGGAATGGCGCAGCGCGGCTCCGCAATCCAGATCCCGTCGACGTAATCGAACGTGTCGACGCCCTTGGGCAGCGCGTTCGAAACGAGGAGCGCGACTTCGGCTTTTGCCGCGCGCTGGTCGCCGCGTAGCTTGGGCAGCCAGGTGTCGGACCAGTTCTTGGTGCGCTTCGATTCCCAGAGGATCGCGCCGCACGGCTGGTCGAGCGGACCCATGACGCGCTGCAGAACGTCGCCGCCGAACTCGCCCTTCGGCACCGCCTCGATCAGGTCGCGCGGGAACTTGCCGCGCAGCGTGTTCTCGAGCTCCAGCTCGAGCGCCTCGCCCTGGAGCTGCTGGGAGCCCTGCTCGGCCTTGCGCTTCAGGTCCTCGATCTGGCGCTGCATGGAGGCGATCTGCTCCTCCTTTTCGAGCACGCGCAGCTTCAGGGCCTCCTCCGCTTCGAGCTTGGCCTTCTGGCGGACGGTGCCGAGCTGCTCCTGGATGCGCGTCTCGATGGTGAGGTCCATCTCGCGGCGCGCGTCGTCCAGCTCGCGCTCCTTGCGGATCAGCTCGGCCTGGGCCTTCTGGGCCTCGGCGAGCTTGCCCTCGCGCTCGCGCAGCACGTCCTGCAGGTCGAGGAGCTGCCTCTGCTTCTGGTCGAGGTCGGAGGCGACGAGGAGCTTCGCCTTCTTGGCCTCCTCCTTGGCGATCAGCTCGCGCTCGGCGGCGACGCGCGCGGCGACCTGCTCTGCCATCGTGGCCTTCTGCTGGGCCAAGGTGGCTTGCTCCTTGCGCAGCTCCGCCTCGCGCCGCGCGACCTCGGCATCCTTCTCGGCGATGGCCTGCTCGAACCGCTTGCGGGTCGCGGCGATGATGGGCGCGGCGAGCTGCTCGGTCAGCTTAATTTCGGTGCTGCATTTCGGGCATTTGATGGCGGGGTCGGTCATTGCTGTCCTTCACTATTCGCGCGAACGGGGACCCGCGAATCCTTCACGGCCTCGCGGAGAGGCTCCCCAAGGGAGGCCGCGAGGGCAACGGGTCGGATGGTCAGGCGAGTCGATGTTCTTGAAATGTTCTCACTCTTTCCCGCGCTGGTCAACAGGATTTATTCGCCACCTCGGAGGCGGTTCTCAGGCCGCCGATGCTGCGTTGCAGCGTGAACGGCGTGCAGGATCCGGTCCTGCGACACGATCTCGTGAGGGTGTACGGAGTGTCCTGTGTTTCCTGCCGCGTTATCAGATCCAGATGTGCAACTTGTCCATCCGAGGTTTGCCGGATCTGGCCTTGTAAAAAAGCGCCCACCGCCCGCTCAATCGGGCAGCAAAAGCAGATCCCTGGATCGCGCGTGGTACAGGGCTGCCGATGCGTCAACGCCCCCAACGGGCACGTCAAAACACAAGGGAGTGGAAACTATGAGGAAGGTTTTGATTGCGGCTGTCGCCGCTCTCATTCCGGCGTCTGCCGCTTATGCCGAGGATTGGGCGGGACACTTCAAGACCCTCGACGCCGACGGCAACGGCAGAATCAGCCGTACGGAGTACGAGGCGAACGTATCGAAGCTCAAACTCGATCCGGCGCCGACGTTTACGGCCATGGATGAGGACGTCAACAACGCGATCGACGCGGACGAGTGGGCCACCGCGGAGAAGATGGCGAAGGCCTTCCCCGTATCCTGCAAGTCTTCCGGCGAATCCTGGTGCCCGAAGCAGTACTAATTCGGCCGTAGCACGGTCGCTCGAGACCCGGCGGGCAACGCCGGGTTTCGAGGACGGTGGTGTGTTGTTTCGTGCTCGGAAGAGTTTGAGTTGTCCCGCTTGAGCCACGCCCCTCTGGCAGCTTCTCGGGACCAGGGCGCCCACGATTTCTGACAGCGGGCAGGTGTGGGCGCTCCTGCCTCCGCTTCGGCCGGACCTTCGTCGGCCTCTTCTCAGTCAACCTTTTCTCCCTCGGCCTCGTCGGCGGGAGAGGCGGTGGGAACTGCCGCGGCGCCTTTCCGGTTAGCCATTCTCTGATCCAGGAGTTTGGCCCCAGGAGTTTGGCTCATGACCAACAAGCCCGGCCGCGGTTCCGGCGACCGCCACGATCCTCGCGATCCCAAGGATGCGGCAGACCCTCGCAAGCTAGAGGAGCAGCGCAAGGCGCTCGAGGCGGAGTCGCTCCGCAACGAAGCGGCGCTGCGCGAGGAGCCCGAGGACAAGCGGGCCAGCGCGCGCCAGACGACGCCCGCCGGCAAAGCCCGCTCCAAATAAAGGCCGCTCCAAACAGCAACCGCAGATCGTGCGGTGGCGGGCCGGCTATTTCCCGCGCTTGGCCAGCCATTCGCGCATGAACGCGATCTCGGCGCGCTGCGCCTTGATGACGTCCTCGGCGAGCTTGCGGACCTCGGGATCCTTGCCGTGCTTCAGGACGATCTCGGCCATCGCCACGGCGCCCTCGTGGTGGGGGATCATGCCGCGCATGAAGTCGAGGTCGGCATCGCCGGTCAGCGGCATCGTCATGTCGGCGTGCATTCTTGCATTGGCCGCCTCGTAAGCCTTGATCACCTCGTTGGCCCTGGCATCGGAGCTTTGCGCGGCGGGGCCATGGTCGTGGTGGGTGTGATCGTGCTGGGCGTGGTCATGATGCGCGTGAGGGTCCTCGGCGCGGGCCGATGCCGTGAAGAGCAAGAGGGCGGCAACAGCAAGCGTGACCGATCGTGTCATGGCGTTTCCTCGTCGTGGCTAGGGATGTCCGGGTTTCGGGGTCTCAGCGGGCGCCTCGGTATGCGCGCCTCAGTCGAGGCGCGTGGTGTTCAGGCGCAACGCGTTCGCCACGACGCTGACCGACGACAGCGACATGGCCGCAGCGGCGATCATCGGCGACAGCAGAATGCCGAGCGCGGGATAGAGCACGCCGGCTGCGATCGGCACGCCCGCGGCGTTGTAAGCAAAGGCGAACACGAGGTTCTGGCGGATGTTGGCCATCGTCGCGGCCGACAGCGCGCGGGCGCGGACCAGCGCCATCAGGTCGCCGTGGAGCAGCGTGACGGCCGCGCTTTCCATGGCGATGTCGGTTCCGGTGCCCATGGCGATGCCCACGTCGGCGGCGGCGAGGGCGGGCGCGTCGTTGATGCCGTCGCCGGCCATGGCGACGACGCGGCCTTCGCTGCGCAGGCGGGTGGCGATGCGGCTCTTGTCCTCGGGGAGGACCTCCGCTTCGACTGCGTCGATGCCGAGCTTGCGGGCGACGGCGTGCGCCGTTACCGGCTGGTCGCCGGTCAGCATGACCACGTGGATGCCGGCGTCCTTCAGGGCCGCGATGGCGCCCGGTGAGCTCGGCTTGATGGGGTCGGCGATGGCCAGCACGCCCGCGGCGCGGCCATCGACGGCCGCATAGATCACGGTGGCGCCGTCCTCGCGCAGGGCGTTCGCCTTCGCCTCGAAGGCCGAGATGTCGATGTCAGCGTCCTGCATCATGAGGCGGTTGCCGATCACGATGGACCTTCCGGCGACCGTGCCGACGACGCCCTTGCCGGCGGGCTGCTCGAACTTGTCCGGCGCGGTCAACGTCAAGCGTCGGGCCGTGGCCTCGGCGACGATGGCCGCGGCAAGGGGGTGCTCGCTCGCCCGTTCCAGGCTCGCCGCCCAGGCGAGGAGGTCGTCGTCGCGGATGCCGCCCGCCGTCGCGATGGCGATGACGCGCGGCTTGCCTTCGGTCAGCGTGCCGGTCTTGTCGATCAAGAGGGTGTCGACCTTCTCGAAGCGTTCGAGGGCTTCGGCGTTCTTGATCAGGATGCCGGAGCGCGCGCCCCGCCCGATGCCGACCATGACCGACATGGGCGTCGCGAGGCCGAGGGCGCACGGGCAGGCGATGATGAGGACGGACACGGCGGCGACGAGGGCGTGGGCGAAGCGCGGCCCTGGTCCCCAGATCCACCAGGCCGCGAAGGCGAGGACCGCGGCGGCGAGCACCGCCGGCACGAACCAGGCCGACACCTGATCCACCAGACGCTGAATGGGTGCGCGGCTGCGCTGGGCCTCCGCCACCATCTGCACGATGCGCGACAGCACGGTGTCGCGGCCGACCTTCTCGGCGCGCATCACGAAGCCGCCGGAGCGGTTCGTCGTGCCGCCGATGACGCGGTCGCCGATGCCCTTGGTGACGGGCATGGATTCGCCGGTCACCATGGATTCGTCGATGGCGCTGCGGCCGTCGACGATCTCGCCGTCGACGGGAATGTTCTCGCCCGGCCGGACGCGCAGCGTCTCGCCGGCGTGGACGGCTTCGAGCGGGATGTCCTCCTCCGTGCCGTCCGGCGCGATGCGGCGCGCCGTCTTCGGCGAGAGGTCCAGCAATGCGCGGATGGCGCCGCCGGTGCGCTCGCGGGCGCGCAGCTCCAGGACCTGGCCCAGCAGGACGAGCGTCGTGATGACGGCGGCCGCCTCGAAATAGACCGGGACGGCGCCGTCATGGCTTCGCATGGAGGCCGGGAAGAGGTGCGGCAGCAGCGTGGCGATGACGCTGTAGATCCAGGCGACGCCCGTGCCGAGCGCGATCAGCGTGAACATGTTGAGATTGCGCGTGCGGAGCGACGCCCAGCCGCGTTCGAAAAACGGTTGGCCGGCCCACAGCACGACGGGGGTCGCGAGCAGGAACTGGACGATGTTGGACGTCTGCGGAGCGAGCAGGTGATGGCCGAAGAGGTGCGCGCCCATCTCGAGCGCGAACACCGGCAGCGTCAGGACGAGGGCGATCCAGAAGCGGCCCATCATGTCCGCGAGCTCGGGGTTCGGTGCGGCGTCCGCGGTCATCACCTCGGGCTCGAGCGCCATGCCGCAGATCGGGCATGAGCCGGGACCCTCCTGGCGGATCTCCGGGTGCATGGGACACGTGTAGATCGTGCCGGGAGGGGCGGGCTCGGGCTCCGGTCTCGTCTCTTCGGGCGCGAGGTATCGGGCAGGATCGGCGGCGAAGCGCTCGCGGCAGCGGGCCGCGCAGAAATAGTAGGTCGTGCCGTCGAACGCGTAGCTGTGCTTGGCCGTCGCGGGATCGACCGTCATGCCGCAAACCGGGTCGATCGCCTTGGGTGCGGCCTCGTGGCCGTGAGGAGCTGGGCTGGCGGAGGCGTGGCCGTGATGGGCATGACCGTGATGGCCGTGCTTGTCCGCGCCGTGCTGGCAGCAGGACGGAGGCGGCTTGCCGGATGGATCATGGGCCATCGCGGGCTCCTTTCGCGGTTCTCGTGTCGTTGTCTCGTCGGGTGCGTATTCCCGTCAGGTGCGTATTCCCGTCGGGTGCGCGTCGTTGGGCGTACATACCCCCTGGGGGTACAATTTGACAAATATACCCCGGCAGGGTATCCGTCAAGCATGCACAAGGCTTCGAAATCCGCTCGTCTCAAACGGCTCTCGCGCATCGAGGGCCAGGTGCGGGGGCTCGCCCGCATGGTCGACGAGGACCGCTACTGCATCGACATCGTCACGCAGATCGCGGCGGTGCGGGCGGCGCTGCGGCGCGTGGAGGAGGATATTCTGCGCGATCACATCTCGCATTGCGTGGCGCACGCGATGGCGAGCGGCAGCGCGGCCGACAAGAACGAGAAGATCGAAGAGCTGATGGATGTTCTGGCGCGCAGCGCGCGCTGAGGAAAGGGCGCGGGATGACGTTCACACGTCGTGACATGCTGCATGGGCTCACCGCCGGCGTCCTGACGCTCGCTGCCGGACGGCTCGTCTCGCCTGCCGGGGCCGAGGCGTTTCCCGCGATGGTCGTGTTCCGCGATCCCACGTGCGGCTGTTGCCACAAATGGGTCGATCACCTCACGGCCAACGGATTTTCGGTCAGCGTGCGCGACGCCACGCGGGCCGGCATGCGGGAGATCAAGGCGCGCCTCGGCGTGCCGGCGGACCTCGCGTCCTGCCATACGGCCGAGATCGGGCCTTATGTCGTCGAAGGCCACGTTCCCGCAGCCGCGATCCGGCGGCTGCTCGCCGAGAAGCCCGCGGGGCGCGGCCTCGCAGTGCCCGGCATGCCGATCGGCTCGCCCGGCATGGAAGGCGGAACGCCGGAAACCTACGATGTCATGCTGTTCGGCGCGGGTGTGCCGCAGCGCTTCGGGCGGTTCCGGGAAGACAAGCCGGCCTGAAGCGCGCCGAAGCTCGGCATCGCCTCAGTAGCGCTGGGACAGCCCCATGAAGACCGTGAGATCGTCGGCGGCGTCGGTCACGCCGATGTTGGCGCCGGCGTCGAGCTGCAGGTTGTCCGTGACGGCGAAGGTGAAGCCGCCGTCGATCGTTACCACGGTGTCGGCGTTGCGCTCCGTGCTGTGCTCCACGAACGCCTCGACATAAGCGCCGACCCGGTCGGTGAGCTCGAAGCTCAGCGATGCCGAATTGATGAAGGACGGGTCGTATCCGCCGGTCGCATTTTTCAGGATGTCGACCTCGGTCATCAGGCCTAGGCCGACGCCGTTGCCGAGGTCGATGGCGAGCGGGACGATGAGCCCGCCTTCGACCGAGTCGTTGAGGTCGCTCATGGTGTTCGTCGGGAGCTTCACGAACGGCATGAGGCCGAATGCCGTGCGGCCGCCGTCGTTGCCCCACAGGTTGTGCTTGAGGCGGAGCGTCACGTCGCCGAAACCGCGCTCGCTGGGCGGGCCGCCCGAGACCCTCGCGACGCTGAACGCGCCGTAGACGATCTGCAGATCGGTGTCGTGTGCGAGGCCGATTTTGACGTTGAAGGGCAGGATGTCGTACGTGCGCGAGGTCACGCCGCTCTCGCGGTCGACCGTGTAGGCGAAGAGGTCCGTTTCGATCTGAAAACGGCCGGCGTCGACCGTGTACGGGCTCTCCGTCTTGTCCGGCCGATCCGTGGACATCTCGCGAAGGCGGGACTGCGGCGTCGGGTTGGTGAGGGAATAGGCGGATTTGTCCGAGCTGCTGCTCTCGGCCGCTGCAGGGACGCTCAGCGCGGCCGCACCCACGAGTGCGGCGAGGGCGCTCGGAACGGGAGGCAGCATGGACTTGCGGGGCACATCCTTCCGGCGCACGTCCTTCCGGTGCACGTCGCTCCCGTGTGCGTGCTTCCGGTTCCGTTCGCGTGCCGCCGTCATGTGCCGTTCCTTCGCTGCGAGTCGTGAGCAAGTCATAGAAGCACGGCGGGGCGGCGAAATCAAGCTAGTTGCGAATAATTATCATTTGCAATTGTGGATCGAGAGTCCGCGTGTGTGCGGAACGTGCCACTTTCGGCCGTGGAGCGATGTGCTTATCGGCGCGTGTCGTGCGCGATGCGATGTCGAGTCCGATGCGCGCGTCAGTCCGTGATCCAGTCGGCGCACTTGGCCGGCGGCGTCGGCTCGCCCCAGGGGCTGATCGGCACGCTCGACGTCGAGTTCTCGGGGCTGCCCTCGATCATCTTGTCGGTGTAGACGAGATAGACGAGCACGTTGCGCTTGGCGTCGCAGCCGCGCACGATCTGCATGCGCTTGAAGATGAGGGAGCGGCGCTGGCTGAAGGCTTCGTCGCCCTGGCGCGTCTTGCGCTTGAACTTGATGGGGCCGACCTGCCGGCACGACAGCGATGCGTTGCTCAGCTCCTCGGCGAGGCCGAGCCAGCCGATCCATCCGCCCTTTTCCGGGACGGTGAAATAGCACGTCACGCCCTCGACATCGGGATCGTCGATGGCGTAGGTGCCGAGCTTGTGGTCGGGGGACAGGAATTTCCAAACGGTCGTCTTCCGGAAGATGAGGTCCGGATCCTCGGCGTGCGCAGGCGCCGCCATCAGGCCCAGCATCGCCGCAAATCCCGCCCATCGCGCCATCGGCCGCGCTGCTCGCATCCCGCTCATCTCCCGTCCCTGTCATTTGCCGCGTCTTCAACGCGGGCTCAGCGTATCCGGTTTCCGTGCGGCGATCATCCCGCGCTTGCCCGGGGCCTGCCGAAAGTGTTGACGCGGCTTAACCGACAGATGCGGACATTCGCGGCAAGCTTCGTCTCCGATTCGAAGGAGGCTGCCGCCGTGCGCTGTCATTACCTGAGCGACCTGCATTTGGAATCGCAAGATTTCGGCGCGGCGCTGCCCGAGGGCGATGTGCTGATCATCGCCGGCGATCTCTGCCATGCGCGGTGTCTCGATCCGGCGCAAGCGGACAAGTATGCCGTCGCACAGCGCGGACGCACGCTGCGCTTCCTGGACGAGGCGCTGCGGAAGTTCGCGCACGTCCTGCTCGTGGCCGGCAACCACGAGCATTACGATGGTGTGCTCGAGGACACGACCGGTCTCCTGCGCCGTCACCTGCCGGGCGTCACGGTGCTCGACGGCGATGTGGCGGAGATCGAGGGCGTCCGCTTCTTCGGCGCGACGCTGTGGACGGATCTCAGCGGGCTCGACGATGCTGGCGTCACGGTCGTTCGCAAGGGCCTGGGCGAGTACTTCTTCGTGAAAACGCGCGCCGGGGCGGCGGACCCGCCGCTCGCGAAGCTGAGACCGGCCGACACGCACCGCGCACACGAGGCCGCTTGGGCGCGGTTGCGGGATGCCGTGACGCACACGCCGCGCCGGCCGACAGTCGTCGTGACGCACCATGCGCCGAGCCGTCTCGGCTTGAACCCGCGCTTTGCGGGCAGTCCGCTCAATCCGGCGTTCGCGAGCGACCTCGACCGTTGCATCGCGGCGTTCGAAAACGTGCCCGTTTGGGTGCACGGGCACACGCATGTGGCGCGCAGCTATCGAATCGGAAACACGCTCGTGCGGTCGAACGCGCTGGGGTTTGCGGCAAAGGGCGGGCCTTCGCCGGGGTTCTCGGTCAAGGCGCACTTCGAGATCGGCTAGTTTCGGCGCGCGTTGAAACTCGTCACCGGCATTGCCCATCCGGCGGGCCTTCCCAATCCTCATTTCCCGATCGAACCGACGAATGCGCGGATTCGCACCAAGTCTCGCCTTTCATCGCGGAGCCGCGAGGCGCAATGTCGATATGATCGTTTAGGAGATTGTGAGATGCGTTGCGCAGAGTACTACTCCAACGAAACGCTTTGCCGGATGGAAGCCATTTTCGAACGTGTCTGCGTCGATCTCGGTGTGGCCGGCTCATCGGATTATGCCTGTCTGGCCCGTGAGATTCTGGCGCGCCTGATGTTCGAGATGCCGCCTCCCGGCGCAGGGCTGCTGCAGCCTGCCGCGACGCTGCTCAGGGACCTCGCAATTGCACGCGGGCTTTCTCAGCCGGTCTTTCTCGCGTAGACCGACGTGGCGATAACGCACCGTGCGGGCGCTCGGTCTTTTCCGCCCGCGAACCTTTCATTCTCCGATGTTCTCGACTTTACGGGATCGCTGCGACCAGGCTGTTCGGTGCCGGCGTGGACATCATGTACATCGCGGCGGCGAAAACTATCGCCATCGTCATGGCCATCAGGAAATCTTTGAGCATTTCCATTCCTCCATCCCTGCGCGAGCGTTCCCCTCCTTCTTCCCGGCGAGTGAATTCGGAACTCGCCAAGCGGCGGGGTGTTTCCGAAAAAGAGGCGGTCGTTTTCCGCTCGTCCCGGCGGGCCGCCTCCCCTCGTTCCGGCGGGACGCCGACGCGGCGGATCGCGCGCCGTGCCTTTGCCGGATCTCCCATCCGAGAAACGCCAGCATACCACCAGCATCAGGAGGAGCGCATGCCGAAGAAGGGGACGCCCGAGCAGAATTCCGAGCCTCTGCCTCTGGAGGACAAGACCGGCACCTTGTTCCAAGGGCCTGTCGACGAGGACGACAACGACGCGCCGGACGCGGACGCCAGCGGAGATTCGGAGGACGAAACGCCGGACGAGAACGAGGCTCCCGATACGTGGCAGAAGGGCGAGGACTAGCCGTCCTCAGGCCACTGTCGCCTCGTGGCATTGAAGATGGGCGTTGGCGATCGTGAGCAAGGGTGCGCCGAGGCCGTGGCGGCGCGCGCGACGCAGCATGTCGCCCAGGATGTGGTTCGCCTCCGTGTGCCGGCCGCTCAGGACGTCGCGCAACATCGACGACGTGAGGGTCGAGCCGCGCTCCGTCAGCACGCGCTTATAGGACGCCATGGCCGCCGCCTCCGGCTCGAAGCCTTCCGCGCGGGCCACCGCGAGGCTCTCCGCCAGAAGCTCGAGGATGACATCCTCGCCGTTCTCGGCGGCCATGATGGTGCCGACGCTTGCGCGCATCAGGCACGTGGCGCCGGCCAGCGTCGCCAGGAACACGAATTTCTCCCACATGGCCTGCCGGATGTTGTCGCTGAGGCTGACGTCGAGGCCGGTCTTGGCGATTCGCTCGCCGAAGCTTCTGGCGACCGGATCCGCCTCTCCCGAGACCGGCCCCACCACCATGGTGAAGAACGGCGTGAGATGGTCGATCACGCCGTCGTCGCGCAGCGTGACCGCGCCATGCGTCAACCCGCCGAGAAGGGCCGTGGTCGGGTAATGGCTCTGCAACGTTTCAAGATGGGCGACGCCATTGAGGAGCGGGAGGAGGCGCGTCTCCGGCGCGAGGGCGGGCGCAATCGTGCGCAGCGCGTCGCCGAGTGCGGGCGCTTTGCACGCGATGATCAGCACATCCGGCTGGAAGCCGGCCGGCGGCGCGCTGGCCGCCGCGACCTTGCCGGCGAAATCTCCGAGCGGACTTCGGACGACGAGCCCGTCTCGCGAGAGCGTCTCCAGCCGTCGTCCGCGCGCCAGAAAGGCGACGTCCGCGCCGGACGCCAGCAACCGCGCCCCGATGTAGCCGCCGACGGCGCCAGCACCCAGAATGAGCACACGCATAGTTCAGGTCTCCGAACGGACAGGCACGAGGCCGCGCGCCAACACGATCACGCCTGGTCGAACTGGCTGAAGAGCTGCTCGAGCACAGGCCGGATGCCTTTCAATTCCCGCAGGTGAGCGCCCGCCAGCGTATTCATGATGCGTTCCGCCTTGGCCGAGAGATGGACGATGACGCGGCGCGCGTCGGCCTTGTCCTTGGCGCGCGTCACAAGTCCGCTGTTCTCGAGCCGGTTGACGAGCTCCACGGCTGAGTGATGGCGGATCATCAGGCGCTCGGCGATGTCGCCGATGCCCAGGCCATCGCGCTCGCGCGCGCCCTTGATGGCCAGCAACGCCTGATATTGCTGGGGGGTGAGCCCGGCGTTGCCAGCCTCCCTTTCGCTGAACGCAAAAAAGCGTCTCAGCGCATATCGAAAATCGGCCAACGCGACGTAGCTCGTCTTGGCCAGCTTCGGTGCTCCAGCTTTTGTCATGGCGCCTCTTGTATGTATCGTAATACGATATAAAATCGGGGATGGGTAGAGGTTCGCCTCTCATCGCATGTCGATTCTTCATATTTTGTCACGCTGCAGGACCCATGACGAAAGGCGACGATCCAAGGACGGTGGCCGCGCGCAAAGGGATCGCGACCGATACGGCGTTCGGCGCGGTGACGCCGCCGGCCTATCTCTCCACAACCTATGCGTTCGAGGGCTTCGAGCGCGCGGGGGCGTACGACTATTCGCGGACCGCGAATCCCACCCGGCAGCTTCTGGCCGAGGTGCTGGCCTCGCTTGAGGGCGGCCAGGGCTGCGTCGTCGTTTCGTCGGGCATGGCGGCCGTCGATCTCGTCTTCAGCAGACTGCGGTCGCTGGATCTGCTGATCGCGCCGCACGATTGCTACGGCGGGACGCATCGGCTCCTGTCGGCGCGCAAGGACCTCAAGCATTTCGACGTGATTTTCGTCGATCAGCGCGATCCGGACCAACTGGACGCGGCGTTCAAGGCCGAGCCGACCATGGTCTTGATCGAGACGCCGAGCAATCCGCTGATGCGCGTCGTGGACATCCGCGCCATCACCGAGCGCGCCCACAAGGCGGGCGCGAAGGTCGCGGTGGACAATACGTTTCTGTCGCCGGCGCTGCAGCGGCCGCTGGCGCTGGGCGCGGACTACGTCATTCACTCGACGACCAAATACCTGAACGGGCATTCCGACGTCGTGGGCGGGGCCGTGATTTGCGCCGATGCGGCGGACGCGGAAGCGCTCAGCGCCTGGGCCAACGTGGTCGGCGTCACGGCGTCCGCCTTCGACTGCTATTTGACGCTTCGCGGCGTGCGCACGCTGTTTCCGCGCGTAGCCCAGCAGCAGGAGACGGCATTCGCCATTGCGACGTACCTGGACGGGCATCCGGCGGTGTCGCGCGTGTACTATCCGGGCCTCCCGTCGGATCCCGGGCATGCGCTCGCCAAGACGCAGCAATCCGGGTTCGGCGCGATGCTGAGCTTCGAGCTGGCCGGCGGCCTCGCTCCCGTTCGCACGTTCGTGGAAGCCGTGCGGGTCTTCACGCTCGCCGAATCCCTCGGCGGCGTGGAAAGCCTCGTCGCGCATCCGCTGACGATGACGCACGCGAGCATGGACCCGGACGCGCGCCAGGCGGCCGGCATTACCGACGGCCTGGTGCGGCTTTCCGTCGGCCTCGAAGCACCCCAGGACCTGATCGACGACCTCGAGCAGGCGCTCGCGCTGGCGTGCGCGCAAACCGCCTCGTCGGCGGCATGAACGAACCGAACATCATGAGCCGAACGAACATGGAGCATGGTCTTATGGACGACGAGAAGGACGATCAGAAAGCCAAACCGATGGATCCGCTCACGGCCGCCATCGTGCACAGCGTCATCATCGGCGGCATTCTTGCCGTGCATTTCGGCGTCGTGCCGCTCTGGTAGGCGGACGGCTTTCGGCGGCTGCGCGGATGCGGTGACGCGGTCTAGAAGCTGATGAGCGCGCCCGCGGAGAGGGTCCGCAGGTCGTCGAGCGCGCCGAGCCCTGCCGCGCCGGAGATGTCGGCGCTGGTTTCGCGGTACTTGAGCCAGACCGACAGGGATGCCGCATCCACTTCCTGCACGACGCCGGCGCCGAACTGATCGAGCTGGCTCGAAGCTATGCCAAGCGCGAGGGCGCCCGGCCCGATCTGGTCGGTGTAGTGCCCGTAGGTTCCGTAGAGCACCGTTGCGCCGAGCGGCGTCCATTTTTGCCGGATGCCCACCTTGACGTACCAGTGTGACCCGTCCGGCGGCGTCAGGCCTCCGGCCAGCCTCGTGCCGCCATTGTCCTCGCGGCCATAGGCGGCGTGGGCGAAAAGGCCGGTTGCCAGGTGCTCGGCATAACCGCCGGCCTGAAAATAGTGCGTGTCCTTCGAGATCAGTGCTGCCACGGGAACGGCGAGCGTCTCGTCGGTGCTCTCGGAATATCCTGCGCCCAGCAGAACCTTGAAGCCCGCGATCTCGCCGGCAAAGCGGGCCGCGATCTGCCAGTCGTCGTCGGCGCCCCAGCTCGCGGAGGCGCTGAACCCGGTGAGCACGGGCGTGTCGTAGCGCACCGCGTTCATGACGAGGCCGTCGCAGTCGCCGCCGAGGGGGGCGCTCTGAGCGTAGCAGAACGCGAGCTGGCCCCAGGTCAGCGACGCGGGGACGAGATCGCCGCTGCTGCGGACGACGAACTGCGGAAAGCCGTCGAGGAACGTATAATTGTCGATGATCTGCGTGCCCGACTTGTCGGTGGCCATGGCGGCGCTCTTGGCGGCGGGCGCGAGTTTGCCCATGCTGAGCGTGCCGAGCGATTTGCTCGCGACGTACCCGTAGGACATCTGCAGGTTCAGGCCCTGGTCGAACCCGGGGCTGTTCTGGTCCATGGCGGCCGCGCCGCTGCGGCCGAACGGATTGTCCGCGAGATTTTGAATGCGCATCATGTAGCCCGCCGTCCAGCCGGGCGAGATCCGCGCTTCGCCGTTGAGCTTGACGTGGGTGGCCTGGGTCGGGCCGAGGCCGTTCAGGTAGACGTTGCGTTCGCCGCCGTCGCCCCACGCCGTGATTTCCTGGGCGATATAGCCCGAGATGGTGAGCGTTACCGTGCGGCCGCCTTTACGCGCGGCGGAGGCTTCGAGCTCCGCGATGCGGGCCTCCAGATCGGCGCAGCAGCTCGCACCGAGATCGGCGGCGAAACTTGTGTGGGGACCCGCGGCGAGCGCCAGGATCGACCCCAAAATCCCAATCCTCGTTCTCATGCGTTGCTCCCGTGCGCAAATTGCAACGCGCGGGGCGAAGGAACGACGGGCGCGGTGCTGTTGGGCATGGCGGCGTAGCGCGCGGCGGCCTCGGCAAAGACGCGGCCGAGGCCGATCAGCACGGGCTCGTCGCTCGCCGCGCTGAGGCGGCCGGTCGCGAGATCGAGGAGCGTGCCGCCTTGCGTGCTTTCGTCCGGACGCGACACCGATCTGCTGACCACGCAGGGCATGGCCGGCGACATGCCCGCGTCCAGGAGACGCGGCGCGATGGCGCGTCCCGTGCGCCCGCCCATGTAGATGACGAGCGTCGTGGCCGGGTCGGCCAGGCCCGCCCAATCCAAATGGGCGGGTATCTCGCCGTTCTGCGCGTGACCGGTGATGAAGCGGACCGATTGCGCCTGCTGCCGGTGCGTGAGCGACGTGCTCAGCGCGGCCGCCATCGCGGAGACGCTCGTGATGCCGGGCACGAGCGTGACGGGAATGCCGGCCGCGACCAGGACGGCGATCTCCTCTCCGGCGCGGCCGAAGAGGGCGGGGTCGCCGGATTTCAGCCGCACCACGTGCTTGCCCTGGCGGGCGAGCTTGACCATCAACGCATTGATGTCGTCCTGCCGGCAGGACGGGCGATGGCCGCGCTTGCCGACCAGCATGCGTTTGGCGGTCGCGCGCGCAAACGCCAGCACCTCGTCCGAGACGAGGGCATCGAACAGGATGACGTCCGCCTGCTGCAGGGCGCGCACGGCCTTGAGCGTCAGCAGCTCCGGGTCGCCCGGGCCCGCGCCGACGAGCGTGACGCGGCCGCCCTGCGGCACGCACTCGTCACACGGCTTTTTCGAGCGCGCTCTCATGGATGATCCTTTTGATTTCCGGGCGGCAGGAGCCGCAGTTCGTGCCGGCTTGCGTCGCCTCTCCGACCGCACCGACGGTGCAGCAGCCGCGCGTGACGGCCGCGGCGATGTCGTTGGCGCCGATGCCGAAGCACGCGCAGACGATGGCACCGCGGTCGGTCGCGCCGGCGCCGGGGCGGCCCGCGAGAACGGCGTTGCGCTTGCCGGCCGCCGGGCGGGCCGCGGCGAGCTGCGTGATGGCCCATTCGCGCGAGACCGCGACGGGCTCCGGCGCGAGAAAGAGGAGCCCGCCGAGTTGCCCTTCGTCGTAGGAGGCGAAGCGCGTGCGTCCGGTTTGCGCGTCGCGGTAATGGGCGGGCTCGTCGCTGCCGCCGAGGAGGCAGCGGGCGAGGGCGGCGGGATCCTGCACGTCCTCGGCAAAGCCCATCTCGATGCGCCAGCCGCCGGCGCATTTGGCGATGGCCCAGTATTCGGCCGGAATGTGCGGGGGCTTTCTGCCGACCACGGCGAAGCCGTAGGTGGCGGCCACGAAGCGTTCGATGCGGGCCGGGATGCTCTTGGAGGCGGGCTGTCCCGACGTCTTGTCCGTCACGGACGGGACGAGACTGTCCACGCGCGCTTTCGATGCGAACTGATCGTTCCAGTGCATGGGCACGAAGATCGCGCCGCGCTGCTGGCGCGGTGTCACCAGCGCGCGCACCAGAATGAACCCGAGGCCGGTCGCGACGCGGACGAGGTCGGCGTCGCCGATCTTGTGGCGGGCCGCGTCGTCGGGGTGGATCTCGACGAACGGCTCGGCGTAGTGCTGCGACAGGCGCTGGCTCTTTCCGGTGCGCGTCATCGTGTGCCAGTGGTCGCGCACGCGCCCGGTGTTGAGCGTGAGCGGGAAGCCGGGAACGGACTCTGCCGCGGGCGCGAGGCTCACCGGCACGATGCGTGCCTTGCGGTCCGGCGTGAAATAGCCGCCCTCGGCGAACAGGCGCTGGGTGGCGGATCGGCCGGCGGGATGCGGCCATTGGAACGGCGCGAGATCGTCGTAGGCGGCCGCGTCGAGCGTCGCACAGGCGCCGATGTCGAAATCGCGCGTGCCGGCGTTCTCGAATGCGGAGAGGGCGGCGTGCTCGCGGAAGATCTCGTCCGGCCCCGCATAGGAGAACGCCGCGGCGTGGCCCATGCGACGGGCCACTTGCGAGACGATCCACCAATCGGGCCGCGCCGCGCCCGGCGCGCGAAGGACGCTGCGCTGACGCGAGATGCGGCGTTCGGAGTTCGTCACCGTGCCGTTCTTCTCGCCCCAGCCGAGGGCCGGCAGCAACACGTGCGCGAGCCGCGCGGTGTCGGTTTCCGCGGTCACGTCCGATACGACGACGAAGGGGCACGCGGCGATGGCGTCCTGCACGTGGGTCGAGTCGGGCATCGACACGACCGGGTTGGTCGCCATGATCCAGAGCGCCTTGATGCGGCCGTCGGCCACGGCGCGGAACATGTCGACGGCCTTGAGGCCGGGCTTGGCGGCGATGGTCGGCGCGCGCCAGAAGCGCTGCACGCGTTCGCGGTCCGCGGCGTTTTCGAGCGCCATGTGGGCGGCGAGCATGTTGGCGAGGCCGCCGACCTCGCGGCCGCCCATCGCGTTCGGCTGGCCGGTGACGGAGAAGGGGCCCATGCCGGGCTTGCCGATGCGGCCCGTCGCGAGGTGGCAGTTGATGATAGCGTTGACCTTGTCCGTGCCGGAGGTCGATTGGTTGACGCCCTGGCTGTAGATCGTCACCGTGCGCTTGGTCTCGGCGAACAGGCGATAGAAGCTCTCCAGCGCATTGAGGGGCACGCCCGTGCGGCGCACGAGCTCGTGCGGCTCGATGCCGTCGGCGGCGCAGAGGGCCTCGGCGACGCCCGTGGTGTGCTGCGCGATATAGCGTGCGTCGAGCGCCCGGCTGCGCCCCAGGTGACGCAGCAGGCCCAGAAACAGCGGCACGTCGCCGTCGGCCTTGATGGGGAGGTGCAGGTCTGCGATGTCGGCCGTCGCCGTGCGGCGCGGATCGACGAGGACGACCTTCATGTCCGGCCGCTGCTCCTTGGCGGCGGCGAGGCGCTGGTAGAGAACCGGGTGGCACCAGGCGAGGTTCGAGCCGACGAGAACGACGAGGTCCGCGGCGTCGAGGTCCTCGTAGCAACCCGGCACCGTATCGGAACCGAAGGCGCGGCGATGACCCGCGACGGACGATGCCATGCAGAGGCGCGAGTTCGTGTCGATGTTGGCGGAGCCGATGAAGCCCTTCATCAGCTTGTTGACGACGTAATAGTCCTCGGTGAGGAGCTGGCCGGAGACGTAGAAGGCAACGGAGTCGGGGCCGTGCTCGCGGATCGTTGCGGTGAAGCGCTCCGCAACATGGTCGAGTGCGGCGTCCCAACCGGTGCGCACGCCGGCGATCTCCGGATCCAGGAGCCGTCCCTCCAGTCCGATCGTCTCGGCCAGGGCCGAGCCCTTGGAGCACAGCCGGCCGAAGTTCGCCGGGTGGTCTGGGTCGCCGCGCACGCTCATCGCGCCGCTAGCATCGGCCTCGGCAATGACGCCGCAGCCGACCCCACAATAGGGGCACGTGGTCTTGACCGTTCGCGGCGCGGCCATGTCCATCGCTCAGGCCGCCTCTTCCGCTCGTCGGCCGGCGATGAACACCGCGCCGTTCTCCACTTTGATCGGGATCGTGCGCACGCATCCGACGTCGGCGCCCTCGGCCTTTCCGGTTTCGAGGGAGATGACCCAGTTGTGCAGCGGGCAGGTGACGGAGGCGCCATGCACGATGCCCTGGCTCAGCGGGCCGCCTTTGTGCGGGCAGCGGTCGTCAATGGCGAGGATGCGGTCGTCGGCGGTGCGGAACACGGCTACCCGGCCTTGCGGCGTCTCGATGGAACGCGCGCCGCGCTGCGGGATGTCGGAAATGCTTCCAATGGCGATCCAATGCATGGGCGTCACTCCGCGGCCTGGGGGAAGCCGACCGCGGCGAGCGGCCGGAACTCGTGCTTGTGGAGGCCGGAGACGCGCTCCGACCAGGGGTCGACCTGGGCGAACTTCTGCGAATGGACGAAGCGGTCGAAGTAGCCGCGGCGGCGCTCGCTATCGTCGAGCACCTGGCGGCGGATCTCGTCGACGCCGATGCGCTTGGCCCATTTGTAGATGCGCTCGAGATAGCGGGCCTGCTCGCGGTACATCTGCGTCAGCGCGACGATGACCTCGAGCGCGTCGTCCTCGGTCTTGACGGTGCCGAGGATCTCCGTGCCCTTGATGTCGAGACCGGCGGCGCCCGCGAAATGGATTTCGAAGCCGCTGTCGACGCAGATGACGCCGACGTCCTTGCAGGTCGCCTCCGCGCAGTTCCGCGGGCAACCCGAAACGGCCATCTTCACCTTGGCCGGCGTCCAGGAGCCCCACATGAACTTTTCGATGCGGATGCCGAGAGCCGTCGAATCCTGCGTGCCGAAGCGGCACCACTCGCTGCCGACGCACGTCTTCACCGTGCGCAGGCCCTTGGCGTAGGCATGGCCCGACACGAATCCCGCCTTGCCGAGGTCCGCCCAGACGGCGGGAAGGTCCTCCTTGCGGACGCCCAGCATGTCGATGCGCTGGCCGCCGGTGACCTTCACGGTCGGGATGCGGAACTTGTCGACGACATCGGCGATGGCGCGCAGTTCGTCGGCGCTCGTCACGCCGCCCCACATGCGCGGCACGACGGAATAGGTGCCGTCCTTCTGGATGTTGGCGTGCACGCGCTCGTTGATGAAGCGTGACTGGTAGTCGTCTGCGTACTCGCCGGGCCAATCGCAGACGAGATAGTAGTTGAGAGCCGGGCGGCACTTGGCGCAGCCGCACGAGGTTTTCCACTCCAGCTCCTGCATGACGGCGTCGATCGTCTTCAAGCCCTTCGCCTTGATCAGGCGGCGCACGTCGTCATGGCCGAGCGATGTGCATGGGCACATCGGCTGCACGGCCACGGGATTGTAGGCGTCGCCGAGGGTCAGCTTCATCACCTGCTCGACGAGGCCGGTGCAGGAGCCGCACGAGGCGGACGCTTTCGTGTGGGCTCGTACGTCGTCGAGCGACGTCAGGCCTTTCTCCTTGATGGTGGCGGCGATCCTGCCCTTGCAGACGCCGTTGCAGCCGCAGATCTCTGCGTCATCGGGCAATGCTGCAACGGCCGCCATAGGGTCCAGGGCGGCCCCTCCCTGGTAGGACTGGCCGAAAATGAGCGTGTCGCGCATCTCCGAGATGTCGACGGCCTTCTTCTTGAGGTCGTTGAACCAGGCGCCGTCGGCCGTCTCGCCATAGAGGACCGTGCCGACGATGCGGTTCTCCTTCAGCACGAGGCGCTTGTAGACGCCGGCCGCCGCGTCGCGCAGCACGATCTCCTCGCGGTCGTCGCCGTCGGCGAAATCGCCGAGCGAGAAGACGTCGATGCCGGTGACCTTGAGCTTGGTCGGCGTGTCGTTGTGGACGAATCCGGCGCCATCGACGCCCGCGAGCCTGGCGGCTGCGATGCGCGCCATCTCGTAGAGGGGCGCGACCAAGCCGTAGACGTGCCCGCCGACCTCGGCGCATTCGCCGAGCGCGAGAATGTCCGCGTCGGACGTCTGCATGCGGTCATCGACCAGGATGCCGCGGTTGGTCGCGAGGCCGGCCTCCTTGGCGAGCCACGCGTTGGGGCGGATGCCGGCCGCCATCACGACGAGGGTTGCGGGAATGACCCGGCCGTCATCGAGCGCGACGCCTTCGACCCTGCGCTCGCCGACGATGGCCTTCGTGGCGGCCTTGCAGATCACCTTGATGCCGCGCTTTTCCAGCTCCCGCTGCAGCATGTAGCCCGCCGCCGGATCGAGCTGGCGCTCCATCAGCGTGGGCATGATGTGGAGCACGGTCACGTCCATGCCGCGCTCTTTCAGTCCGGCCGCGGCTTCGAGCCCCAGCAGGCCGCCGCCGATTACCACGGCCGTCGCGCGCGATTGGGCGGCCAGCAGCATGGCCTGGACGTCGTCGAGATCGCGATAGGAGAGGACGCCGGCGAGGTCGTTGCCCGGAACCGGAAGAATGAACGGCACCGATCCCGTGGCGATCACGAGCTTGTCGTAGGAGGCGGTCACGCCCTTGTCGGACGTGACGGTCTTGGCGCCGCGGTCGATGCCGGTGATCCTGTGGCCCTTGTAGAGCGTGATGCCGTTCTTGATGTACCAGCCGTCGCCGTGGATGATGATCTGCTCGTAGTCCTTCTCGCCCGAGAGCACGGGCGAGAGCATGATGCGGTCGTAGTTCACGCGCGGCTCGGCGTTGAAGATCGTGATCTCGTAGCGGCCGGGCGCCGTCTCGAGCAGATGCTCGAGCATGCGGCCCGGGGCCATGCCGTTGCCGATGATGACGAGTTTCTCGGTCATCGCTGGTCCTCCCCTATTCGGCCGCGATGACGGCTTGCGCGGAACGGGACCGCGGTGCGGCCGGATCATTCCGGTCCATGCGCCGGATCGCGGCGTCCATCCACACGAGGGACGTCACGACGATGACGAACAGCAGCATGAAGCAGCTCGACCACAGGCCGGTGAGGTCGTTCAGCGCGCCGAAGGCGATCGGAAGCACGAACCCGCCGAGGCCGCCGATCATGCCGACCAGGCCGCCGACGGCGCCGACGCTGTTCGGGTAATAGGTGGCGATGTGCTTGAACACGGCGGCCTTGCCGAGGCTCATGAAGAAGCCGAGCACGAACGCCACGACGATGAAGGCCGAGACGCCGATCTCCAGGTGTGAGGCGATGTCGCCGTTGATGCCGCGCATCACGTAGCGGGTCGGCGGCAGGGAGAGCACCAGCGTGGCCGCCGCGGAGACGCCGAGGCTCCAGTACATCACGGTGCGTGCGCCGATGCGGTCCGAGAGCACGCCGCCGTAGGCGCGGAAGATGCTGGCGGGGATCGAGTACAGCGCGCCGATGAGGCCGGCGGTGGCGATGTCGAAGCCGTAGACCCCGATGAGATAGCGCGGCAGCCACAGCGCGAGCGCGACGAAGGCGCCGAACACGAAGAAGTAGTAGAACGCGAAGCGCCAGACCCGGATATCGCGCAGCGCCGAAAGCTCCAGCAGGAAGGGTTTGGCGGGGGCGCCCGTCCGGCGGCGCTCGGCCGTCACGGGGTCGTCGACGGTGGTCAGGTAGAACGCGGCCGCCATGACCACGAGGACAGCGGCCCACAGCAGCGCGACCGCCTGCCAGCCCCACGCGAGCAGCACGAAGGGGGCAGCGAACTTCGTCACTGCCGCGCCGACGTTGCCGACGCCGAAGATGCCGAGCGCCGTGCCTTGCCGCTCCTGCGGATAGAAGCGCGACACGTATGCGACGCCGACCGCGAACGACCCGCCCGCGAGGCCGACGCCGAGCGCTGCGGCGATCATCTGCGGGTAGGTGTGGGCGAACGCGAGCAGCACGGTGGCAACGCTCGTCGCCAGCATCGTGAGCGTGAACACGAGACGGCCACCGTAGCGGTCGGTCCAGATGCCGAGGACGATGCGGGAGAGCGAGCCGGTGAGGATCGGCGTGCCGATCAGGAGGCCGAACTCGGTTTCGCTGAGGCCCAGCTCCTGTTTGATCTTCACGCCGATGATGGAAAAGATCGTCCACACGGCGAAGCAGACCGTGAAGGCGAGCGTGGACATCCAGAGCGCCCGGCCTTGGCTCTGCGCCCGTTCCGGATCCATGTCGTCGATTTCGTTCATTGCCTGTCTCCCGCCCGCGAGGGTCTCGAAAACGAAAAAGCCGCCGTTCACGCCTTGTGCAGGTGCACAATGGCTTGAACGGCGGCTTTGCCTGATGGCGCCCTTCGTTGGGTGCCGGGGCGGATCGGGAGCGCCTTGCACCAGCCTCGGCGCTACGGCAATTGCTCCAGGATCACCCTGTTATTGCAACGGATACGCGGGTTTCCGGCCCTTCGGCAAGGCCAAAGAATAGACAATCATTGCCTCGGTGGCCCAAAGTTTGTGCAGCGCACACGATCCTCTCTGCGGAGGATGGCACGCCCGAATGGAGGGCAGGAGGCATACGTCGTTTCGAAACGTATCTGGATCCCGGCCTTCGCCGGGATGACGGTATGCGGGATGGCCCGACGCAGGTCGGGGTCCAGACACGTCAGCGTGTCTGGCTGGCGATGTAGGCGTCGAGATGATCGGGGTCGAACAGGGCGCCATCGAAGAAGCCGTCCGGTCCGAGCGTGAGGCTTGCGCCCGCCGAGCCGACCGGCGTCGGCGCCACGAGTGCGCCTTCGACCTTCGCGTTCGCGGCGGGCAGCGCGATGCCGAGCGGCTTCAGGGCGTTGCGATAGATGTCCGGCCGATAGGTCTCGCGGGCGATGGCGGCGTTGCGGGCCGAGTGGGCAACCTGCTGCCAGCGCACCATCTGCGAATAGAACCAAAGCGCGTGGCTCTTCCATGGGAACGTCGCGGCCTTGGCGAAGGGAACGAAGAAATCCTCGGCGTGCCGGATCTCGCCGCCGCCGATGTCGAGATTTCCCGAAAGGCCGTGCTGCATCCACGCGGCGGGGCGGTCGATGACGGCGCGGGC
The DNA here is from genome assembly GCA_964386545.1 of uncultured Hyphomicrobium sp. Lineage (GTDB taxonomy): Bacteria > Pseudomonadota > Alphaproteobacteria > Rhizobiales > Hyphomicrobiaceae > Hyphomicrobium_C. Next base: position 43,111 of record CAYLSI010000009.1, on the reverse strand, counting down.
CGCCAGCATCTCGGCCAACGCGCCATGGTTCTGCGGCGATGCGCACCATTGGGCCGAGCGGCCCATGGCGCGCAGCAGCGCCGCGAGCGCGTCCGGCTCCTGCTCGGCCCACTTCGCCGTCACGCCCAGCACCTTCTCCGGGCTCGACCGCCAGAGCGCGGCCTTCACGGTCGCGATGCGGCCGAGCGAGGCTTTCGTTGCGGCCGTGCTCCAGGGCTCGCCGACGCAATAGCCGTCGATCGCGCCGCTCGCGAGCGCATCGGCCATCAGCGGCGGCGGCACATAGACGATCTCGATCTCGCTCTCGGGGTCGATGCCGCAGGCAGCCAGCCAATAGCGGAGCTCGTAGTTGTGCCCCGAGAACGGATGCACGACGGCAAAGCGCAGAGGGGCATCTCCTTGTCCGGTCCGCTGCGTGATCACGCGCCGCAAGGCGTGTCCCGCGGCGGCCGGATCCAAGTCCGGGGTGGCACCCTCATCCGCCATGCGCGACCACAGTCCGTTCGAGACGGTGACCGCGTTGCCGCCGAGACCGAGCGCGATCGGCGCGAGCGTCGGCACGGCGAGCGGCGTCAGGCCCAGGTTCGCCGCGATGGGCATCGGCGCCAGCATATGTGCGACCTGGAAATGCCCGACGGCCATGCGGTCGCGGATGTTGGCCCACGACGTCTCGCGCACGAGCGTGAGGTCCACGCCCTCGCCGGCCGCAAACCCCGCTTCCTTGGCCGCGACGAGGACGGCGCTGTCGAGCAGCGGCATGAAACCGGCGACGATCTCGTGGGAACGGCGCGCGCTCATGTGTCCTCCGGCGGAGCCAGCAGGCCGGCGGCCGTGATCAGGCTCTCTGCGATCTCGGAAATCTTGCGGTTCTGGTTCATGGCGGTTTTGCGCAGCAGCGCATAGGCGTCGGCCTCGGACAGGCCGCGCGTCTTCATCAGGATGCCCTTGGCGCGGTCGACGAGCTTGCGGCTTTCGAGCTGGGAGCGCGCGTCCTCGAGCTCGCGCGCCATGCGCGCGAAGGCGTTGAAGCGGCTGATCGCCGTTTCGAGGATCGGCTTGACGCGCTCGCGCTTCAGTCCATCGACGACGTAGGCCGACACGCCGGCTTCGACGGCCGCCTCGATGGCGGCCTGGTCCGAGCGATCGACGAACATCGCGATCGGGCGTTTCACGGCGCGGGAGAGCTGAAACATGCTTTCGAGCATGTCGCGGTTCGGGTTCTCGAGGTCGATGACGATGACGTCGGGGGAGATATCGGCGATGCGCCGGGCGATCCCGGCCACGTCGTGCACGATCGTGAGGCGGGAATATCCCGCATCGCGCAGCCCGTCCTCGATGACTGCGGCTCTGAGCCGGTTCTCATCGATGATGAGAATGGAGAGTGTGCTTTCGGGTTCGGGCATCCGCTCGCTCGCTCAGAGGCGGCAGCGCCCTTAACACGAAAGCTCAGTGGACAGCAATCGCCACTGCGACTCTCCGGTCGCGCGGCCGCGAGGCGGGGGCTTCCACGAGGCCCGCCGCATCGCGATCTTTTCAGGTGCCTGGAGCGCGTTCACTCTTATTGAACTCGGGTTTTGTGCATGAACGCACTCCAAATCTTTGCTTGAGAGTCTGATGATCAGGCGCTAGGCCGCCCGGTCCAGCTCGTGCCGCGGGCCGAAGAACTCGAAATGAACCTGCGAGGCGGGAATGCCCCACTTCAGCAGGTCATGATAGATCGAGACCATGAAGACCTGGGGTCCGCAGAAGAAGTAATCGGCGTCGCGGCCCGGCAGCAGGCCTTCCAGATAGTCGGAGGTGACAAGGCCGGTGCTGGCGTTGCCCGAGCGCGAGCCGGTGTCGCTGTAGCGATGGAAGACCTGCAAGGCGGGATGACGCGCCGCGAGCGCTTCCAACGTCGTACGGAACGCCTGCACGTCCTCGTTCAACGCCGCATGCACGAGAACGATGCGGCGGTCCGGCATGCTCTCCAGCGCCGACAGCAGGATGCTCATGATCGGCGTGATGCCGACGCCCGCCGCCAGCAGGACCAGTGGGCGGTCGTGCCGGTTGCCGAGGTCGAGGAAGAACTCGCCGCAGGGCGGGCCGATCTCGATCGTATCGCCGACCTCGATCTGGTCATGCAGCAGGTTCGACACGTAGCCGGCCGGGGTGTCGGCCAGGGGCGGGGACTCGCGCTTGACGCTGATGCGGAACCATTCCTTCTTCGGCCTGTCCGACAGACTGTAGTTGCGCATGGTGGTCGCGCCGTCCGGCGTGGTGGCGCGGACCGTGATGTACTGGCCGGGCTTGAACGTCGGGAGAGGGGCGCCATCGGCCGCCGCCAGATAGAGCGAGGCGATGATGGTGCTCTCCTTCTCCTTCCTGATCACGCGGAACGTCTTGAAGCCTTCCCAGCCGCCCGGCTTTTTGGCGTTCTCCTGGTAGATCTGCCGTTCGCGCCCGATCAGGATGTCGGCCAGGAAGCCGTAGGCCTTCGCCCAGGCGTCGATGATGTCGTCGTTGGCGGCTTCGCCCAGCACCTCGCGGATCGAGGCGAGCAAGTTCACGCCGACGATCGGATAGTGCTCGGGCTTGATCATCAGCGAGGCGTGCTTCTGCGCGATCAGCTCGACGGCCCCGCCGAGCACCTCCAGGTTGTCGATGTTCGCCGCGTAGGCGGCGATCGCGCCGGCGAGGGCGCGCTGCTGCTTGCCGATCGTCTGGTTGGCCGGATTGAAGAACGGCGCCACCTCGGGATTGTGCGCGAACATGCGCTTGTAGAAGTGCCGCGTCAGCGTCTCGCCATGCTCCTGCAAGACCGGCGCGGTGGATTTGACGATCTGGATGGTCTGGTCGTCGAGCATGAAGTCCTCTTGATTGAGTGATCAGTGATGTGGGGATGCGGACGTCGCCGCCAGGCTCTTTGCCTAGGCGGCGGGCGCGCGTTTCGGCGGCGGCACGATGCCCTCGCCGCGGTGGATGGCGATGCCCATCTGCAGGGATTCGGCGATCCGGTTGGCCCGGTCCACAAAGACCGCGGCGGCCTCGGGCGGGCATGTGCGGGTGGCGGTCAACTGGAAGAGGGCGAGCCAGCGCTCGAAATGCGCTGGCGTGATGTCCGGCAACGCCGCGTGCGCCTGCATCGGCGTGCCTTTGTAGCGGCCCGTCATCAGCGTGACGGAGGACCAGAAGTTGCACAGCTTGTCGAGATGGGCGTCCCAATCGTCGATGACGCGGTTGAATATCGCGCCGAGCAGCGGGTCGGCGCGGACGCGGTCGTAGAACGTCACGACGAGCGTGCGGATCATCGGCTCGGTGATGCCGGCCGCCACGCCCGGCGCATTCGGATGCGGATCGCGTGCCATTGTGAACCTCTATGCGTGTTCGACCGCATCCGCGCGTCGGGTCGCGGGGATGCTCGCGGTCAGGATCGGAGCCAACCGGAGGGTTGAGCGGCCGACGCCGACGTCAGGCCGTCGCAGCCCTTGGCCGAGCGTGCGGATCGGCAATCGGCGGCCACGCGCGCGAGCCGGGACAGGAGCCGTCGTCATACCGTCGCCTCGGGACTCATCTCACGTCCTCGGGACTCATGTGGCGTCCTCGGGACGATGGAATTCGACGAAGAACGTGCTCTCGGCATCCAGCAGCTCGACATGGTGCGGCATATCCGGCTCGATCACCGCGGCGCCGCCGGGCGCGACGACCATGCTGTCGGCCGTCTCGCCGTCGCGGCAGTAGCGGACATGGCCGCGCAGAACGCGCAGCAACGCCCAGACCCCCGGTTTGACGCGATGCGTGCTCAGCAGGGCCTGCGGAACCGTCTCGATCGTGAATTCCGCCGTTCGCTTGTAACAGGTCAGACCCGGGGGTAACTGAGTGGGGATCATGGCCGCTTCATTCGCTTCACCTACGGACCATCTGGCACCCCTCTAAAAGATATGTCAAGAATACATCTTTAGCCGCGACGGACGAACGCATGCAGCTCACAAAATTCTCCGACTACGCGTTGCGCGTGCTCATGTACGCCGAGTGCGCCGGCGATCGGCTCGTGACCATCGACGAGATCTCGGAGGCTTACGGCATCTCGCGGGCGCACCTCATGAAGGTCGTCAATGCGCTGACCCGGGCGGGCTTCCTGACGGCGATGCGGGGGCGCTCCGGTGGCCTCAAGCTGGCCAAGCCGGCGCACAGCATCGTGCTCGGCGACGTGGTGCGGTCGACCGAGACCAACTTCGATCTCGTCGAATGCTTTTCGACCGGCAATCACTGCGTGATCACGGGCTGCTGCCGCTTGCCGCGCGTGCTGAACGAGGCGCTGCAGGCCTTCATCGAGGTGCTGGACGGCTATACGCTGGCCAACGTGGCACTGAAGCCGAAGACGTTCGCGGTGACGACCTCTCGATCCAGGTGACGGCGCGACGCGGAGCGGGCACGTCGCAGGCCCGCTGCGCGCTGTGGCGTCAGAGGACGGTCAGGCCGGGCTCGCCATCGGCAACCTCGCCGATGACGGCCGCCGCGGCAAAGCCGTGACGCTGGAAGATCGCGAGCACATCGGAAACCGTCTCTTGCGCGCAGGCGACGAGGAGGCCGCCGCTGGTCTGCGGGTCGCAGAGGAGCGCCTGATCGACCGCCGTCATGGCGCGCGCATAATTCACGCTTCCCCCGTAGCTGGCCCAGTTGCGGCCCGAGGCGCCGGTGACGAAGCCGGCTTCGGCCAGCTCGCGGGCCTGATCCAAGAGCGGCACGCGCGACCAGTCGATCCCGAGGCGGCAGCCCGAGCCGCGGGCCATCTCGAGGGAATGACCGGCCAGGCCGAACCCCGTGACGTCGGTCATCGCATGGGCCCCTTGCAGGCGCGCCAGCTCGGGACCGGGGGTGTTGAGGCGGGTCGTCGTCGCGATCAGGCGGGCGTAGCTCGCCGCATCGAGCGCGCCCTTCTTCAGCGCTGCCGAGAAGATCCCGACGCCGAGCGGCTTGCCCAGCACGAGGGCGTCGCCCGGCCGCGCGTCGGCGTTGCGCTTGAGATGGGCCGGATCGACCAGACCGATGGCGACGAGACCGTAGATCGGCTCGACCGAGTCGATGGTATGGCCGCCGGCAATCGGAATGCCCGCCTCCCGGCAGGCGGCGGCTCCGCCGTCCAGGATCCGGCCGATGGTCGCCGTCGACAGCGTGTTGATCGGCATGCCGACCAGCGCCAGCGCGAAGACCGGCGTGCCGCCCATGGCATAGACGTCGCTGATGGCGTTGGTCGCCGCGATGCGGCCGAAGTCGTCCGGGTCGTCCACGATCGGCATGAAGAAGTCGGTGGTGGCGACGATGGCCTGATGCGCGTTGACGCGGTAAACCGCCGCATCGTCGGACGTCTCGATCCCGACCAGGAGGTCCTCCGGCACCGGCAGGGCGATGCCGCCGCGCAAAATCCCCTCGAGCACGCCGGGCGCGATCTTGCAGCCGCAGCCGCCTCCGTGGGCCAGAGAGGTGAGGCGCGGCTCGGCGGGGCGCGGACTGTCGGTCATTGCGAGGGATCTCCTTGACGTGGCGTCGGTCGGATCAGGCCGGCTCGGGATGCGGCACTGCTCACTTCCGGCAAAAGCCTACCGCGATCGCGACGAGAAAACACGGGGGCCGGTCAGGTCGGCCCGCGCGGCCGATCGTATCGCAGGCTCGATCGGGCAACGGTCCCGCGCCCTTGACTTGGCGGCCGCGCGGGAGGATCGTTGATTCAGGATCTACCCGCATGACTCGGAAGAAGAAAGTTCTGAAGACCACGATGCGGAAGAAGGAGGTCACATGACGATAGACCTTTCCCGCCGCAGCTTTCTCAAGGTGACGGGAGCCGCGACGGCAGCAACGACGCTCGGAGCCATGGGCTTCGGCGCCGCCGAGGCCGCAACAGCCGCCCATGTGCGCGCGTTCAAGCTGGCCACGACCACCGAAACCCGCAACATCTGCACCTATTGCTCGGTCGCCTGCGGGATCATCATGTATTCCAAGGGCGACTACAGCGCCGGCGAGAAGGCCGAGCTCATCCATATCGAGGGCGACGCCGACCACCCGACGAACCGCGGCACGCTCTGCCCGAAAGGCGCGGCGCTCAAGGACTTCGTGAAGTCCGAGACGCGCTGCACGAAGCCGCGCTACCGCGCGCCGGGGTCCGACCGCTGGGAGGACATCTCCTGGGACGCGGCGCTCGACAAGATCGCGCGGGCCATCAAGGACGACCGCGACGCGAACTTCATCGAGAAGAACGCTGCCGGCGTCACGGTGAACCGCTGGACCACGGCGGGGTTCCTGGCTGCTTCGGGCGGCACCAACGAGACGGGATGGCTGACCTACAAGGTCATCCGCTCGATGGGTGTCTTACCGTTCGACAACCAGGCGCGTGTCTGACACGGCCCGACGGTAGCCAGTCTGGCTCCGACGTTTGGCCGTGGCGCAATGACGAACGCCTGGACCGACATCAAGAACACCGACCTCGTCATCGTCATGGGCGGCAATGCCGCCGAGGCGCATCCGTGCGGCTTCAAATGGGTGACCGAGGCGAAGCACCATCGCGGCGCCAAGCTGATCGTGGTCGATCCGCGGTTCAACCGCACGGCCTCGGTGTCCGACGTCTATGCGCCGATCCGGCCGGGCTCGGATATCTCGTGGCTGATGGGCGTGATCCGCTACTGCATCGAGAACGACAAGGTGCAGTGGGAGTACGTGAAGAACTACACCAACGCGACCTACCTGGTGCGCGAGGACTTCGGCTGGTCCGACGGGCTCTTCACCGGATATGACGAAGCCAAGCGCGACTACGACCGCACATCCTGGGAGTACCAGATGGGCGAGGACGGCATGGTCAAGACCGACGCGACCCTCAAGGATCCGCGCTGCGTCTGGAACCTGCTGAAGCAGCACGTCGAGCCCTATACGCCGGAGTTCGTCGAGAACATCTGCGGCACGCCGAAGGATCGCTACCTTCAGATCTGCGCGATGATCGCCGAAACGTCGGCGCGCGACAAAGTCATGACCGCGCTCTACGCGCTCGGCTGGACGCAGCACTCCAAGGGCGGCCAGAACATCCGCGGCATGGCGATGCTGCAGCTCATCCTCGGCAACATCGGATTGCCGGGCGGCGGCGTGAATGCGCTGAGAGGGCATGCGAACATCCAGGGCCTCACCGATCTCGGCCTCTTGTCGCATATGCTGCCGGGCTACATGGAGCTGCCGCACGAGCGGGAGGTCGATTACACGACCTATATGTCGACGCGCGCCAACCGGCCGTTGATCCCGGATCAGACGAGCTATTGGCAGAACACGTCGAAGTTCATGGTGAGCTTCCTCAAGGCCATGTGGGGCGAGGCTGCCACGGCCCAGAACGACTGGGGCTATCACTGGCTGCCCAAGCTCGACGTGCCTTACTACGACATCCTGCGCATCTTCGACATGATGACGCGCGGGGAGGTCAACCTTTACATCTGCCAGGGCTTCAACCCGCTGCTCTCCTTCCCGAACCGGGCCAAGCTGACGGAGGGGCTGTCGAAGCTGAAGCTGCTGGTCACCATCGACCCGCTGCAGACGGAGACCGCGCATTTCTGGGAGAACCACGGCATCTACAATAACGTGGACTCCTCCAAGATCATGACCGAGGTGATCGAGCTGCCCTCGACCTGCTTTGCCGAGGACGAGGGCGCGACGGTGAACTCGGGCCGCTGGCTGCAATGGCACTGGACGGGCGCAACGCCGCCGGGCCAGGCCAAGCACGACACCTGGATCATGGCCAACCTCTTCCTCCGCGTGCGGGAGCTCTACCGCAAGGAGGGCGGGGTCTGTCCCGAGCCGATCCTGAACTTGAGCTGGGACTACCACGACCCGGTGGATCCGGAGCCCGAGGAGCTGGCCAAGGAGATGAACGGGCGCGCGCTCGCGACGCTCTATGACCCGAGCGACCCCACCAAGGTCATTCTCGAGGCGGGCCGGCAACTGCCGAGCTTCGCCGTCATGCGCGACGACGGGTCGACCATGTCGGGCTGCTGGGTCTACGCGGGATCCTGGACGGAAGAGGGCAACATGATGGCCCGGCGCGACAACAGCGATCCGGGCGGCGTCGGCACCTATCTCAACTGGACCTTCGCCTGGCCGATGAACCGGCGCATCCTCTACAACCGCGCGTCCGCCGACCTCAAGGGCAAGCCGTGGGATCCCACGCGCAAGGTCATCGAATGGACCGGCGAGCGCTGGGAGGGCTTCGACGTGCCCGACATCTCGCCCACGGCCAAGCCGGAGACCGTCATGCCCTTCATCATGACGGCCGAGGGCACGGCGCGATTGTTCTCGCGCGGGCTGATGCGCGACGGTCCGTTCCCGACCCATATGGAGCCGTTCGAAAGCCCGGTCGAGAACCCGTTCAACCGCAAGATCCGCGGCAATCCGGTGGCGCGGATCTTCCCGGGCGACGTGGAGCAACTGGGCGCCAGCGACGAATATCCCTTCGTCGCGACCTCCTACCGGCTGACCGAGCACTTCCATTTCTGGACCAAGCACAACCGGGTCAATGCGGTGCTGCAGCCGGAGTTCTTCGTGGAGATCAGCGAGCAACTGGCGGCCGAGCGCGGCATCACCAAGGGCGGCATGGTGCGGGTCTGGAACAAGCGCGGCCAGATCTGGGCCAAGGCGGTCGTGACCAAGCGCATCCGCCCGCTGATTTGCGACGGCAAGACGGTGCATATCGTCGGGATTCCGCTACACTGGGGCTTCATGGGCGCGACCCTCAAGGGCTTCGGACCCAACAGCCTCACGCCCTTCGTGGGAGAGGCCAATATCGACACGCCGGAATCCAAGGCCTTCCTTGTGAACATCGAGCCGGCCGAGGCAGTGGCATGACGACGGAGCGAGCACCTCAGCCGGTCACGGCAGCCGCGAACCCTCCGGTTCAGCCGCTGCCCTCGAACCTGCTGCCGAGCGACGTCGTCAAGGTCTCGGCCACCGCGCACGTGCCGAAGCCCGAGCGGCAACTGACGAAAGTCGCCAAGCTCATCGACGTGTCGAAGTGCATCGGCTGCAAGGCCTGCCAGTCGGCCTGCATCGAATGGAACGACACGCATCCTGCCGTCGAGGAGAACGTGGGGGTCTACGAGAACCCGCACGACCTGACGCCGGAGATGTACACGCTCATGCGGTTCACGGAATACGAGAACCCGATGACGCAGGAGCTCGAATGGCTGATCCGCAAGGACGGCTGCATGCACTGCGAGGATCCGGGGTGCCTCAAGGCGTGCCCGGCGCCGGGCGCGATCGTGCAGTACTCCAACGGCATCGTCGACTTCATCTCCGAGAACTGCATCGGCTGCGGCTATTGCGTGGCCGGCTGCCCGTTCAACATCCCCCGCATCTCGAAGACCGCGCATGTCTCGAAGAAATGCACGCTCTGCTCGGATCGCGTGGCCGTGGGGCAGGGGCCGGCGTGCGCCAAGGCGTGCCCGACGCAGGCGATCGTCTTCGGCACCAAGGAGGACATGGTCACCCATGCCGAGGAGCGCATCGCGGACCTCAAGTCGCGCGGCTACGAGAATGCCGGCCTCTACGACCCGCCCGGCGTCGGGGGCACGCACGTGATGTACGTTCTCCATCACGCCGACAAGCCGTCGCTCTATTCCGGCCTGCCTGACGAGCCGCGGATCTCGCCGGTGGTCGAGGGCTGGAAGGGCCCGCTCAAGACGGCGGCGCTCGTCGTGGCCGGCCTTGCGGCGGCGGGCGCGGCGCTGCACGGCATCTTCGCCAAGCCGAACGAGGTCAGCGCGCACGAGGAGGAAGAGGCGGAGGAGCTCGTCCACGAAGCGGCCGACCATGAGGGCGGCCAAGATCATGAGAGCGGCGGCAGAGGATGAAGACTGACGAGCGCGTCTACTCCGCGCCCGGCGATACGATCGAGGCGACGGAGCCGGTGGTTCTGGTGAACCGTTATCGTGGTTTCACCCGCGTCAATCACTGGATCACGGCAAGCTGCATGATCGTGCTCCTGCTCTCGGGCTTCTCCCTCTTTCATCCCTCGCTCTTCTGGCTGACCAGCCTCTTCGGCGGCGGGCAGATGACGCGCTGGCTGCATCCGCTCGTGGGGCTGCTGCTCGTCGCCAGCTTCTTCCTCCTGTTTCTGCAGATGTGGAAGCTGAACCTGCCCCGGCGCGAGGACGTGGAATGGAGCCTCAAGATCGGCGACGTGCTCAAGGGCAACGAGGAGAACCTGCCGGAGCTCGGAAAGTACAACGCCGGGCAGAAGATGGTGTTCTGGGGCATGTCGGGCCTGATCGTGGTTCTGGTCATCACCGGCCTCATGATCTGGGAGCAGTATTTTTCGCACCTCGTCTCGATCCCCGTGCGGCGCGTCGCGCTGGCGGTCCATGCGTTGGCCGCCGTGGCCGCGATCCTGATCTTCATCGCCCATGTCTACGCGGCGATCTGGACGCGCGGCACGATCCGCGCCATGACGCGGGGCACCGTGACCGGCGGCTGGGCCTATCGCCACCATCGCAAGTGGCTGCGCGAGCTGGCTCGACGCCAAGACGACGATCCGGCAAATTGATCGCGCCGCATCCGGACCTGCGTGCGCCGGAGACACCATGACCGACGACCTTCAACCCGATCCTTCGCTCATCGGCGGCGTGCCCAAGCCGCCGCTCGCCTTCCTGCCCGAGCCGGTGAAGCTCTTTCAGGCGCGTGCCCGGCGCTTCGCCTTCCTGGCCGAGACGAACGACCTTGCTCCCTACCTCACCTTTCTGGCGGAGCTTTCGCGGCTGCAGGCGCGCCTTGCGGTGACGCTTGCGCCGGTCACGCCCGTTCCCCCGCAGCGGATGGCCGACGCGGCCAAGGCCGGGATGCCGCCCATCGACCGGACGGCGCTCGCGGCCGATGCCGGCCTCGCGGCCACGCTCGGCGCGCTGACCGAAGGCGCGGCTGCGCTCGAGATGCCGGAGCCCGGACGCCTCGCGCTCGAAGCCGTGCGCGGAGCTGAGGCGGGCGACCGGCAGTGGTTGCTCGCGAACGTTCTTGCCGATCACATCCCCGAGGAGAGCGCCGCGCCGCATCTTTTCGCCGCCGCGGCCGTGCAGGTTCATCTCGCGCGGCTCGCCGCCACGCTCGATGCGGAGGTCCTGGTGCCGGTGCATGTCGGCATCTGCCCGGCGTGCGGCGGCCGCCCCGTCACCTCCTCGGTGATGGGCATGCAGGGGATCGAGAACGTGCGCTATGCCGCCTGCGCCTCGTGCGCGACGCAATGGAACGAGGTGCGCGTGAAATGCCTCTGCTGCGGCTCGACCAAGGGGATCAGCTACCGCTCGGTCGAGACGAGCGAAGCCACGGTCAAGGCCGAGGTGTGCCGGGAGTGCAAATCCTGGGTCAAGATCTTCTACCAGGTCAAGAACCCGAGCCTCGATCCGGTGGCCGACGACGTCGGCAGCCTCGGCCTCGACATCCTGATGAAGGACACGGACTTCCGCCGCGGCGGCTTCAACCCCTACGTCGCCGGCTATTGAGGCAGGGCGGGCGCGGCGTCTCGGCCCTCGCGCGTGCGCTTTCTATTTGCGCAGAAGCACGTCCCGCAAGACGACCGCATCGTTGTGCACCTCGTCACGTGCGCCGTAGACGAGAGTGATCGTTTGCGTCTTGGCCAGAGCGCGGATGTGGTCCAATTGCTCTGCGTGTTCGCGAAGCTCCGCCCGATAGCGCCGCTGGAACTCCGCCCAACGGGCCGGGTCGTGGCCGAACCATTGCCGCAGCTCCGTCGTGGGCGCGATGTCCTTCATCCAATCGTCGAGCGCGGCTTTCGCCTTGCTCAATCCGCGCGGCCAGAGCCGATCGACCAGGATGCGCACGCCATCCTCCGCCGCGGCCGGCTCGTAGGCGCGTTTCAAGCGGAGGTGCGTGGCGGGAAACGGCGGTTTCGTCATGGGGCGCTGTCCTGCGAGATCGGCCGGCGCGGCGAGCGAGGCCGCGCCGGCCTATAGTCGGGAGGCCGGATCAGGCGGCGATCTCGCGCGCCGTGATCGCATACTTGAAACCGTCGGCGTCGAGGCAGTCGCGCAGCACGTTCCGCACCATCGCTTGAGGATACATGAGGAAGGGAAGCTTGGTCCCGTCCGCACCCGGAAGGGCCACGTCGTGCGCGGTGTTATAGGCGAGCCAGTTGCCTTCCCACGATCCGAACAGCGCTTTGCGGGCCTCGACCACCTTCGCGTCGTCGAGCGGCAGGTTGCCCGGCGGCTCCTCGAGCACGACCTTGCGCACGTCGGCCGGATCGACGGGAACCCAGCCGAAGTCGGTCAGGAACACCTCGGCGCGGCAATGCTGGGCCTTGGTGACGATCTCGTTCTTGGTGCCGAGGCTCTTGTAGCCGAACGCCGAGGGGGCCACGCGCAGGCCGTAGAGGTCCCGGGCCGGCAGTCCCGCCGCACGCGCGAGGCCCACGAACAGCGCGTTGAGGTCCGCGCACTTGCCGCCGAGATTTCCGGACAGGAGCATGGTCGCGATGTCGCCGAGGCCACAGCCCCGCACGGCGGCGTCGCGATGCGTCGCCTCGACGATCCACTCGTAGATGCTGCGCGCCTTGTCGAGATCGCTCCTGGCGTTCGCGGTGATCCGGTCCGATGTTTCCTTCACGATGCCGTCGGTCGGGATGAGCTCCGTGGGCGCGAGGTTGAGGGCGCTCTCGGCGTCGGACAGGGCATGCGGGCCGGTGGGCGTGGAGAGATCAAGCGCGCGGCTCTGCGTGCCGAATGCGCTTTTGATCTCGACCACGGGCGTGGGCTCGCCGTCCCGCCACACGACGTGGAGCATCTCGGCGCCGTATTTCGGATCCCGGGCGATCACCGCGGTGGCTGCGTTCGTCTCCCATGTGCTGCCGCCCGGCTTGAACCAGGCCGGATCGGCGAAGGCCGGCAACGGGATCCAGGCCTGCATCGCGCCCTCCGGCTGCGCGATCTCGACGCGCGTGATCAGCTCGAAGTTGCGCCAGGTTCCGGGCTTCGGCGCGAAAGCCGCCCGGGCCGGCAGGCTCGGACAGGCGGCGATCGCGGAGAACGCTGCGCCTGCTTTCAAGACATCACGTCGGGTTACGCCCATGTCCGGAGCTCCTTATCGTGCAAGTGGCGCGCGCCGCGATCTGCGCGCCACGGGATTTCGCTGACTGGCATCTTGCGTCGGAATTCGGCGGACACCAATTGATGTTTTCCGAAGGACCAATATCAATTGGTAGCCCTTCGCAAATTGACTGTTTCCCATCGGTGCCATAGCGTGATGTGGTTCTCATGGAGCAGACTCGACGGTGTCGCTACGCCCGGCCTCGACGTCATGGTGGTTGGGCACGGAAGGCCGCGCGGCAGGAGCAACATGCTCCGGCGAGAGGGCAGCCGTCATGGACGTCACATGCAACAGACCAATCCCGTACGTATGAATCGGCTCCCGTCCGTCGACCGGGTGCTGCAGACCGATCTCGGCAAGGTGGCGTCAGCGCGCTTCGGACACGCTGCGACCGTAGATGCCATCCGGCACACGCTGGCGCGCATCCGGGATGGCGCCGGCGACGACGCGCCCCTGCCGTGTGATGCCGCGGCGATCGCGGCGGCCGCGAACGCGCATCTCGAAAGCGAGGGCCGGCCGAGCGTGCGGCGCGTGTTCAATCTCACCGGCACGGTGCTGCATACCAATCTCGGCCGTGCCGTTCTGCCCGAGAGCGCCATCGCGGCGGCTGTCGACGCCATGCGCTTTCCGGTTGCGCTCGAGTTCGATGTGGAGGGCGGCGCGCGGGGCGAGCGCGACGATCATGTGCGCGGCCTCATCCGCGAGCTGACCGGCGCCGAGGACGCGGCGATCGTCAACAATAACGCCGGGGCCGTGCTGCTCGTGCTCAACACCTTCGGCGCGGGCAAGGAGGCGATCGTCTCGCGCGGCGAGCTGATCGAGATCGGCGGCGCGTTCCGCCTGCCCGACATCATGGCGCGGGCCGGTGCGCGCCTTATCGAGGTCGGCACCACCAACCGCACGCACCTCAGCGACTACGAAGGTGCCATCACCGCCGATACGGGCCTGATCCTCAAGGCGCACACGTCGAATTTCGTCATTCAGGGCTTCACCAAGTCGGTTCCGGCCGCCGAGTTGGCCGCGGTTGCGGCCCCCCGCGGGCTGCCGCTGATCCACGATCTCGGATCCGGCGCCCTCGTCAATCTCGCCCGTTTCGGCCTCGCCTCCGAACCCACGGTGCGCGAGGCCCTGGCTGAAGGCGCCGACCTCGTCACCTTCTCGGGCGACAAGCTGCTCGGCGGCCCCCAGGCCGGTATCATCGCCGGCCGGCGCGAGCTTGTGAGACGCGTGGCGAAGAACCCGATGAAGCGGGCGCTGCGCATGGACAAGATCCGTCTCGCCGCTCTCGAAGCCGTTCTCAAGCTTTATCGCGATCCCGACCGGCTCGCCCTTCACCTGCCGACGGCGCACTTCTTCGCCCGCACGAAAGCCGAGATTGCCGCCATCGGTGCGCGGCTCGAGCCCGCCGTGGCCGGCGCAGTGGGCGACGAGTATGCCGTGAGCCTCGCCGATTGCGCGAGCCAGATCGGCTCCGGCGCGCTGCCGCTCGAGACGCTTCTAAGCTCGGGCCTCGCGATCCGGCCGCGCGCGCGCAAGGACGCCGGCCGTCGCCTCGCCGCGTTGGCCACGGCGTTGCGCGGCTTGCCGATCCCGGTCGTCGGCCATATCGCGGACGGCGCTCTCGTTCTCGACCTGCGCTGCATGGAGGACGAGGAGGGCTTCGTGGCGCAACTCCCGGCGCTCGCCCTTGCGCGCGGCTTCGAGGACGACCCCGATGTGCTGGCCGAATAGCCCGGTGCCGCCGGCTCCCGGAAGCGAGGCCGCATGATCGTCGGAACCGCGGGCCATATCGATCACGGAAAAACCACGCTGGTGAAGGCGCTCACCGGCGTCGACACCGATCGGCTGAAGGAGGAGAAGAGGAGAGGCATCTCGATCGACCTCGGCTTCGCCTACTGGCCGCGTCCTACGGGTGACATTATCGGCTTCGTCGACGTGCCCGGCCATGAGCGCCTCGTGCACACGATGCTGGCCGGCGCGACGGGCATCGACTTCGTGCTGCTGGTCGTGGCCGCAGACGACGGCGTGATGCCGCAGACGCGCGAGCACCTGGCGATCATCGACCTTCTCGGCCTCGACCGCGGCGTGGTCGCGCTCACCAAGTGCGATCTTGTCGATGCCGACAGGGTGCGGGTCGTCACGGCAGAGATCGCGGCGCTCCTCCGCGGCACGGGGCTCGACGGATCGGAGATCGTTCCCGTTTCGGGGCAGACCCGGCAGGGCCTCGACGCACTCGCCGCGAAGCTCGATGCGGCGTGCTCCGACGTGCCGGTCCGCTCCGCCGACGGCCGGTTTCGGCTGGCCGTCGATCGCTGCTTCACGCTGAGCGGGCTCGGCACGTCCGTCACCGGCACGGTTCTTTCGGGCAGCGTGCGCGTCGGCGACCACGTGATCGTCAGCCCCATGGGCCTCGAAGCCCGCGTCAGGTCGATCCATGCCCAGAACCGCGCGGCGGACCACGGCGTCGCGGGCCAGCGCTGCGCGCTCATCCTGAGCGGGCCGCACATCGCCAAGACCACCGTGCACCGCGGCGATGTCATCGTCGATCCGACGCTGCACGCGCCGACCCAACGCATCGACGCGACGCTGCGCATCCTTTCCTCCGAGCCGCAGCCGATCGGACATTGGTTTCCCGTCAAGGTTCACCATGGCGCCGCCGAGATCCCGGGCCGCGTGGTCGTCCTGAGCGACCAGCCCATCGCGCCGGGAGAGCGCGATTTCGTGCAGCTCGTGCTCGAGCGTCCCCTTGCCGCCGCGGCCGGAGATCCTTTCGTCATCCGCGATACGTCCTCGCGGCGAACGGTCGGCGGCGGGCGCTTCCTCGACCTGCGCGGACCCGAGCGGCGGCGGCGCACGCCCGAGCGGCGGGCCCTGCTCGAAGCGCTGGACGAACGCGATCCCGCGCGCGCCGTGACGCAGCTTCTGGCATCGGAAACCGCCTGGTGCGACCTCACCGCCTTTTGCCGCGATCGCGCGCTTCCCGCCGACGAAGCGCTCGCCATCGCCTCGCGCCTCGGGTTGGTCACGCTGGAGCACGAGGGGCATATCATCGCTCTGGGGGCCCATGGATGGGATGGTCTGCGCGTCCGCATCGGCCGATCGCTCGACGCTTGCCACGCGGAGCGGCCCGATCTTCCGGGCGTCGCATTCGAGACCTTGCGCCGGTCGGTCCTGCCGCAATTCCCGCCGGCGCTCTTCATGGCCGCGTTGCGCCGGCTGACGGAGTCGGGCGAAGTCGCGTTCGATCGCGCCTGGGTTCGCCGGCCGGGGCACAGCGTGACCTTCCTGGCCGAGGACGAAGCGCTCTGGGCCGACATTGCCGGCCATCTGCAGCCGCAGCCCTACCGGCCGCCGCGCGTGCGCGACATCGCCAAGGCCATGGATGTGGACGAAGGCGTCATTCGCCGCGTCATGCGCATGGCCGCGCGCCGGGGGGACCTGGAGGAGATCGCGCAGGATCACTTCTTCACGCTCGCCAGCGTGCAAGCCATGGCCGCGATCGCGATCGACATCGCCGAGACCGCGCCCGCCGGCCGGTTCACGGCCGCCGATTTGCGTGATCGCCTCGACAATGGCCGGAAGGTCGCGATACAAATCCTCGAATTTTTCGATCGGCACGGTTTCACGATCCGCCGCGGCGACTTGCGCCGGATCAATCCTGTCCGCATCGACGTTTTCGCGCCCGCGCCGGCGGCGCAGATGCGGAGGAGTCCCGCTCCCGGTGGGGCGACCGGTCTTCAAAACCGGGTGGGGCCGTAAGACGGCCTCAGGTGGGTTCGACTCCCATCCTCCTCCGCCAACTCTTTTTCCGTGCGGGCGGTACGCCGAGATGAGCGTCACAGGGACCGCTTGCTCGGATCCAGAAGGCCCGCAAGCACGTCATACGACGATATGAGGGGCATGACCGATCCGGCCCCCGCTTCAAGCTCCGCCCGGAATCGCCGCGCCGCCTCGCTTTCGATCTGGGACGGCACGATCACGGCCTCGACTTTGGCGACATTCATGACGAGCTGCGCGACCCGCAACCGGGCCACCGCGTCCGCCGCGGGAATTCCCAGCTCCGCCACGAGCCTCCGATACGCGGTCTCCAACGCGCGAAGATCGGATTCGTCGAAATGTGAGACAGACATATCGTGCAACCTCCCGGACGATCGGGAAGCTAACACCGGCGAGATCGAACCGAGTGGCCGATCTCCAAGACTGGCTAAACCGATATTCTTTAGATCTTCGACCGTCGGTCTTCTGAGATCTTTCGCCATGACGTGAAGGGGGGCCCTCGTCACCCTGTGCTCGCGAGGGGTGAGATCGGTGCTGGGGAACAATTCAATCGCTTAAGCCGCGTCCCCAATCCGTCGGATTCCAAAAGAAAAACGGTCGATCGCGAATGTCGGGCGTGTGGCTGCCGCAACGGCGCCGGAATACTTTACTCCCAGAATTAGGTTTGCGAATTGGGGGGCTCATGTTCGCTGGGGGCAGGGAGATTGGTGCGCTTGCGTGCGCGACGCTGACGATGTCGGCAGCGTCGATCGGTGCGTATGCTCAAGAGGGGGCTGATCCGGTCAGCTTGCCGAAGCTCGAAGTCACGGCCAAGCAATCGCCTGCCAAGAAGAAAAAGGTACCTGCTCAAACCGCAGCATCGAGCCAGACGTCCTCCGCCCCGCAAGCGGAGACCCCGCCCGCGACTGAAGACGCAGGATCAGTCGGCGGCTCCGTTCAGGCGGATGCGCAGCGCGCACCGGCCTCGATCAGCATTCTGACACGGGATGAAATTACGAGTGCCGGTATGGGATCCGTGCAGGATGCCGGTCGCCGCATTCCCAATGTCATTCTTTCCGATCAGGGCTCGCCGCGGTTTACGGTCAACGCTATCCGCGGCATTGGCAGCACAATCCGGGACGACTACTTCAACACGTCCCTCGGCGTCTATATTGACGGCGTTCCCGCAACGACCGCAGAGTTCAGCCGCCGGCTGGGGGACGTTGAAAGCGTGGAGGTGCTGCGCGGGCCCCAGGGCACCCTGTTCGGTCCCAACACGCCGGCCGGTGTCATCAATATCACGAGCCGCGCGCCGACGGACATCTTTGCAGCCGAGGTGCAGGGCACCATCGGCAACAATGGCCAGCGTGGAACGTCGGCATTCCTGAGCGGACCGATCGCCGGCAAGGCGCTGACCGGTCGCATGTTCTTCGACTATGTCGAGCGTGACGGCTTCACGGACTATGCATCCAGCGGCCAGTCGATCGACGATCTCGAAGCGGCAACGGGATCCGGCAGCATCCAGTTCCGCCCGAACGAACGGCTGACGGCGACCTTCAGCGGCTCGCTCGAGCACACCGATCAGGGCGCCTACGCCTACCAGCCGTTCGATGCCTACAAGCGGCGTATCGTCGACATTACGCCGCCGAACGAGGAGGTGCGGGACAGCGGGGCCCTTGCCGCCAACGTCTCCTATGATTTCGGCGCCGTGACGTTGCGGTCCATCAGCGGCTATCGCACCTACGACGTCCAGTCCGCACAGGACCTCTCCTACAACCAGATGCTGGCAAGTTTCGGTGGCGGGCGTGCCTCCTCGGACGAGGATGGCGAGCAGTTCAGCCAAGAGCTTCGGCTGACCGGGCGGCTGTCTCCCGTCTTCAACTGGGTGGCCGGAGCGTTCTATCAGAACACGACCTTCGGCTACGCCTATGTCTTCGACGTGCCGGCGTTCGGTGGGGCATCGCTGACGACATCCGATTATGAGCGTCGGGAGCTGGCCGCCTATGGCGAGGGCACGCTGACCGTGGCGCGCGACCTCGACCTCACCGCCGGTGTGCGCGTAACGGAGGAACGGCACAAGATCGAAACCGGTGTGGGCTTCGCCGGGGAGGAAACCTATACCCTCGTCACACCAAGGTTCGCGGCTGCGTATCACCTGGACAGCGACCGGCAGATCTACGTCTCGGCAACGCGCGGCGCCCGTTCTGGCGGTTTCAACCGGCTCTCGGGCTCGGCCCTTGGGGAGGAATACGATCCGGAGTCTCTTTGGAGCTACGAAGCGGGTCTGAAAACCGAATGGTTCGCGCGGTCGCTGACCTTCAACGCCGCCGTCTTCTACATTGATTGGACCGACCAGCAGATCAGGACGCAGGTCGCTCCGGGTAATGTCCGGATCGACAACGCCGGCCGCTCCTACAGCAAGGGTTTCGAGCTGGAGGCGAGGTGGCGGCCCGTGCAGGGACTGGAGCTCTCCGGCTTTCTCGGGCTTACGCACGGCGCGTACGAAAAGTACGTCGATCGCTTCGGCGTCGATCTGGCCGGCAACACGCTCGTGAATACGCCGGAGCTCACGGCAGGGCTGGTGGCACAGTATCGCTGGCCGATCGCCAACTCGCCGTTCGTGGGACTGGTGCGTGGCGAATACCTCTACACGGGCGACCAGTACTTCGATGCCGAGAACCGCCTGGAGCAGGAGGGCTATGGCCTCGTCAACCTGCGGGCCGGCATCGAGACCGACACCTTCTCGGCTGTCGTGTTCGCGAAGAACCTGTTCGATCAGGACTACCGCGCCTACGGCTATCAGGATTTCCAAGGGAGCGCGCTCGCCTCGGATATCGCGGTCGCCGGTGAAAGCCGGTTGGTCGGCGTGACGGCCACCTGGCGGTACTGAGCGCATGACGGCGCCCGACAATAGGCCGGTTCCCGCCTGGCGGACGTTGCTGCTGATCGGCACGTTGTACGTCTCGCAGGGCATTCCGATGGGATTGGGCTTCATCGCCCTGCCTGCCATCTTGAGGACGCTGGGATGGTCCCCTCAGGAGATCGGCTTCCTGGGCGTCATCCTCGTGCCCTGGGCCATCAAGTTCCTGTGGGCGCCCCTCGTCGACCGGTGTCGCGGCGGATGGCTTGGACCGCGCCGGAGTTGGATCGCGCCCGCGCAGCTCGCCCTTGTCGCGATCTACCTGCTGCTTGCGGCCGCGCCCGCGTCACAACAGGCGCTCTGGACGGTGTTGGGGCTTCTGCTGGCCGCGAATTTCGTCAGCGCCACACAGGACATCGCCACGGATGGATTGGCCGTGGAGATGTTGCGCGCCACAGAGCGCGGTTGGGCGAACGGCCTGCAGATTGGCGGGTTTTCTCTCGGCATGATCATTGGCGGAGCGCTGACCGTGGTCGCCTACGAGCAGGGCGGGTGGCAAACCTCATTTCTCGTGCTCGCCGCTGCCATGGCCCTGACCCTCGTTCCCGTTCTGATGACGGCAGAGGCTCATGGATACGTCGTGCCGCAGGATTCTCGGCTCCCATCGCGTCCCAGCTTGGCCAACATGCTGCGGCGACCAGGCGCGCGTGTGATGCTCTTCATTGCCGGGACCTTTTATTTCTGCACGACGATGGTCGGGAGCATGAAGGGTCCGTTCCTGGTGGACGCGGGCCTGTCGCTCACCGAGGCGGGCGTCGTCGGGGGAACGGGCGCCGCGACGATCGCCATTGCCGGCGCGGGGCTCGGCTCGCTCCTCGTGCACCGGTTTGGCGCGTCGCGGACGGCGATCTGGGGCGGCGCAGCGGCCGCGCTGCTGCTCGGCCTATGGCTGATCCCCGCGGTCTCCAAATCGGTCGATCTCAAGACCGCGATGGCCATCACCCTCGCCATCGGTCTGGCGAGCGGCGCGGCCTACGTCGCGTTCTTCACGATCTTCATGGCGTGGGCCTCTCCGGATCAAGCCGGCACGGATTTCACGGTGCTGCAATGCACGGAGAGCTGGACCAACATTGCGGCCTCGGTGTTGGCCGGACAGATCGCAGGAACGATGGGCTTTGCCGCACTGTTTGCGATTGCGCCGATCCTGGGCCTCGTCCTCGTCGTGCTCATCGCCATTCTTCTTTTTCGGTTGGATCGCGGTGCGGGCAAGGCTGCCGAAGCCGGCTCCGCGGAAGCATCGTGTTGAATAGGGAGGTCACATGGTCGATCGAAGCCGCATCAATAGCTTGATTGCGTATACGCTGGAGAACCGCCTGATCGAGGCGCTCAACGAGTTCTACCACCCCGATGTCGTCATGCAGGAAAACTGTCAGCCGCCCCGCGTCGGGCTGGCGGTGAGCCTCGAGCGTCAACGCGCCGCCCAGGCCATGACGGCCAAGATCCACGAGGTCAAGGCGGCGATCGTGCTCCATGACGGAGACAACGCGGCCATCGAGTGGCACGCCGAGTGGAGCATGCTCGGCGGCTCGCGCTTTCGTATCGAGGAGATCGCGCTGCAGCGGTGGAGGGGCGATCGCATCATCCACGAGCGGTTCTTCTATGATCCCGCCGGCTTCGATAACCCGCCGTTTCCGGGCACGGCGCAGCTCGCCGTGGCCAAGTGAGGAGCCTGCTCGCCAATAGTTGACTGTATAAGTAAAGATATTTATTGGTGTTCGGCATCTGTCCTTGCTCGAGATCATGTGCCGTGGATGAGAAGCGTGGAGCCGGCCAATACGAGACGGTCAGCGTAGCGGCTATGACGCTCACATCCGGCCGTGGCCGAGTTCGCCAGGCTGACCGGATGCGTTCGGTCAGCGCCGAGGGCCTTTCGCTCGGCATCCTGATGAATGCGAGCGTCGATGTCGACTTCGACAATCGGCGCCGGGAGCATTTTGCCGCCGCAGACGGCTTCTTGCTCTCCTGCCGCGAGCCCATCGAGATGCTGCACGTCTTCCGGCAGGCGTCCGAGCCGCGGATCGTTTTCCTGCACATTCCGCCGGAGGCGCTCGAAAGCTTCGGACGGGCTGCCAGCGTCGCGGGATCGCCGGTTTCGCACGACGCGATCCAGAGCCTCCGATCGTGGAAGCCCAATTCCTCCCTGTTAACGGTCGCCCAGCAGATTATGGATTGCCGCTATACCGGTTCCGTCCGCGAGCTGTACCTCCAGGGTAAGGCGCTCGAGCTCCTGTCGATGACGCTCAATTCCCTGGATCAGGGCGTCGACTCCGCTTCGCCGATGTCGATTGCAAGCCGGACCGAGCGGCTCATCGCGGCGCGCGATATTCTCTTGGCCGAGTATAGGGCTCCGCCCAGTCTCGATGTTCTGTCCTCCCGCGTGGGCATCTGCACGACGGCGCTGACCTCCGGCTTCCGCGCCATGTTCGGCATGTCCGTCATCGACTTCATCCAAGATCAGCGCCTCGAGCACGCCCGTCTTGCGATTGTCGAGGGACGCCTTTCCGTGTCGCAAGCTGCCTATAGCGTCGGCCTGTCGCCGGCCTACTTCTCCACGATCTTCCGTCGCAGGTTCGGCGAACCCCCCAGCAAAATCCTGCCGCGTCGCCAACGCTAGATCGCTAAAACATGACTACATTAGTCAATATTATGTAGAGCTGATCTCAACGGGATTTCGCTGCGACGTCGTGCATCCTTCCATCTTTGCATGGAAACCGTCGAGGTTGACGGATTGGAGATCATTCTCGTCCGGATGGCGCTCGCCGAGGCGCAGCGGGGGCCTCCCGGCCCCCCAGAAAAAACGCCGCTCCTTTCGGAGCGGCGCTGCAGGCGGGAGGTCGGTCAGTCAAGAAGGGTCGTGTCGTGAAGGTCGTTGAGGTTCGGATCAGAAGCCGATGAGAGCGCCGAAGGTGACCTCGGTCATGTCCTCGTAGGCTACGCCCGAGTTGTCGCTCGCTTCGAAGTTGCGGAACTTCAGCCACAGCGACATGCCGGCGTTGTCGATCTCCTGGACGGCGCCGAGGCCGTACCATTCGAGCTCGCGATTGCCCGGAGCGACGACGAGGTTGAAGTCGTCGCCTTCGCTCGTCAGGTACTCGCCGTAGAGCACCGTGTGGCCGAGCGAGGTCCAGCGCTGGCGGATACCGCCCTTGAAGTACCAGGTGTCGCCGTCGCCGCGGAAGAACACGACGCCGGACTGGCCGGCACCCGGCGCGTTGTCCTCGATCGAGGCGTAGTTCACGAGGCCGAACAGACCCGTGCCGATGTGCTGCAAATAGAGGCCGGCCTGGAAGTACTCGCTGTCGCCGTAGAGGCTGGATGTGCTGGTGCCGGAGCTTTCGGCGTAGACCGCGGTGGCGGCCACCTTGAAGCCGGCAACTTCGCCCGCATAGCGCAGGCCAATGTCCCAGACCTCGTCGTCACCCCACGAAGCCGAGACCGAGAAGCCGGCAAACGTCGGCGAATCGTAGCGGACCGCGTTCATCGGAACGCCGTAGCAGTCGCCGGGAATACAGGCGCCGGCGAGAACCCAGGCGCTAGCCGGCGCGCCCGTGCCCTTCGTGCGAAGGGCAAAGCTCGCGACGTCGAACGCCACGTAGTTGGCTGAAACCAGCGATCCCGAGCCGTCGACCAGAATGGCCGCGTTGTCCGACACCATCGACTGCAGGCCGATGCTGACCTTGCCGAGGCTCGCGCTCTTGACGAACCAGTAGGACTGCATCGTCTGCACCGCATTGCCGGTGCCGCCACCCTGGAGGACGTGCAGGAAGTTCGGGCCGACCGGCGTCGTCTGGTTGGTGGTCGCCGCGTCGGAGCCGTCGGCTTCGATGTGCAGCAGGTAGCCGGCGGTCCAGCCCGGAACGATGGTCGCCTCGCCGAGGAACTTGACGTTCGACGCGATCGTCGAGCCGACGCCGGTGACGTAGACGTTGTTCTCGAAGCCGTCGTCCCAGTAGGTCACCTGCTCGGCGACCCAGCCCGAGATCGTCAGCGAAACTTTGCGGTTGCCTTTGCGCGCCGTCGTGGCTTCGAGCTCCGCGATCCGCTCTTCGAGATCGGCGCAGCAGTTGCCCCCGAGATCGGCGGCGAACGAGCTGTCGAACACCGCGCTCGCCGCCAGCGCGGCAAGGGCGGTCAGTGCAATCCGTGATCTTGGCATCAAGTCCCCCCGTTTCTTTCGGTCAATGGGGAGACAGTCGAACGAAGCTGTGTGCCAAGATTTTCACAATTGTTACGAATTGTGTCTGAGGCCATCCGATGTCGGCTTTTGCCGCATCGTTGCTTGAATGCAACGCAATTTGCCTGTTGGTCTCTATTAGGATCGCCCAAAAGCCGCGCACCCGCTGCCGGGATGGCGCTCGACGCAGGCCGTTGCCTTCATGATCAGCGCTCGCCTCCATCACAAGCTGCTGGCCGCGATGATGCTCATCATCGCGACACTGACGGCCACGGTCTACGTGGTCACCGTGCCGTGGATCGAGGAGCAGACGTACGCCCTCGAGCTGGAAGCGAGCCGGACGATCCTCAACAACGTCTACGAGATGACCGAAAAGGTCACGACCAGCCTCTCGGAGCAGCGCCAGCTCACGCTCGATTCGTTCAAGGACGCGCTTCGCACCGTCGTGCGGCTGGCCGCGACCTATGTCGAAACGGCCGTGCAAGCCGGCAAAGCCCGCGGGTTATCGGACGCCGAAGCGCGCCGTCTCGCGTTCGAAGGGCTGCGCAGCTTCCGATATGGCCGGAACGACTACGTCTGGATCACCGACTATAACGGCGTCATGCTTTCGCATCCGGATCCGGAGCGGCACGGGCGCGATGCGTCGCTGATGCGCGACGAGCGCAGCGGCACCACGATCATTCCCACGGTGGTCGAAATCGCGCGCCGGGAGGGTGAGGGCTTCCACGAATATTCCTGGGCACGCCTCGGCTCCATCCAGCCGGCGCGAAAGATCTCCTATTTCATCGACCTGCCGCATCTCGGCATCGTCCTGGGGAGCGGCGCCTATCTCGACGAGATCGAGGCGGAGGTCGCCAAGCGGCGGGACGCCGCGTTCGAACAGCTTCGCGCCGCGCTCCGCGACATCCGCATCGCCAAGACCGGCTACGCTTTCATCTTCGACGCATCGTCCAAGATGCTCATCCATCCGAACACGAATATCGAAGGCGCGTTCATGGATAGCCGCATCGAGCCCGGATCGGGCGAGCCGATCGCGGACGTTCTGCGCTCCGTCGCCGACAGCCCGGATCCGGCGATGTATTTCTGGGACAAGCCGAGCGATCCCGGCAACTACACCTATGAGAAGATCTCGTTCGTTCGCCACCTGAAGAGCGTCAACTGGTACATCGCCTCGTCGGTCTATCTGGACGAGCTGAAGAGCGGCGCACTCCGCTTGCGCGACCGCATTCTTGCCGCGTCTCTCGTCGCCGTCATCCTCGGCTCGCTGCTCGTCTATCCCGCGGCCGCGCGCCTCACCGCGCCGCTCCGGCGGCTCGCCGAAGCGGCCAGGCGCGTGCAGAGGGGCGATCTCCACGTCAGCACGACGGTGCAGCGCCAGGACGAGATCGGCGTTCTGGCCGGCGCGTTCGACGACATGATCCGCAAGGTGCGGGGGCAGACGGAGAACCTCGAGGATCTCGTCCGCGCGCGCACGCAGGCGCTCGAAAGCGCCAACAGCGAGCTGAAGCGCGTCAACGCCTCGCTGCAGCGATCGAAGCATGCGCTTGCCGATGCGGAGCTGCGACAACGGCATGTGCTCGACGCGATCCCGGCGGCGATCGCCTACATCGACGGCCAGGACCGGCTCAAGTTCCTCAATCGAACCGGCGAGGACTTCTTCGACATCTCGTCGGCGGATTCCCTCGGGGACGCGTTCACGGACGTTGCGCCGGGCTGGCTCGTGTCCAGCCTCGGCGCGCACAAGGCGTGCGTGCTGTCGGGCACCAGCGTCTCCTTCGTCGCGACGTTCGAGGAGGCGCGCGGCCAGAGGACGGCGAAGACGACGCTCGTTCCGCATCTGGGCGCCTGCCGCTCGGTCGTCGGCTATTTTCTCCTGAGCTACGACATCACCGACGAGCGGGAAGCGGATCAGCGGCTTCGCACCGTCGAGCGTCTGGCGGCCGTCGGCCAGCTTTCCGGCGGCCTCGCGCACGATTTCAACAATCTGCTGTCGATCATCATCGGCAACCTTTCGTGCGCCGCGGAAAAGTTCGGAGACGTGCCGGAGCTGTCGGACTATCTCGAAGCGGCGAAGCGGGCGAGCCGCAGAGGCGCCGATATCACGAGCCGGCTGCTG
Source organism: uncultured Hyphomicrobium sp. (assembly GCA_964386545.1). Lineage (GTDB taxonomy): Bacteria > Pseudomonadota > Alphaproteobacteria > Rhizobiales > Hyphomicrobiaceae > Hyphomicrobium_C. The sequence continues at coordinate 17,044 of CAYLSI010000009.1, read as the reverse complement.
GCTTTTTCGCGCACGCAGCATCTGAGTGAGACCAAAGTCGATATTGGCCAAGCCTTGCACGATGTCGGACATCTTATCGCGCGGTCTCTCGCTGCCAACATCCATTTCTCGATCGCGGCAGAGCCGGGAACACTCTGGGCCCACACCGACGTTGCGCAGCTCGAGAACATGCTCGTCAACCTCGCATTCAATTCGCGCGATGCCATGGCCGACGGAGGCCGGCTCGAGTTCGTGATGTCGGAACGGACGGTTTCGTCCGCGCTTGCGTTCGACCAGATCGTGGCGCCGGGTGCGTATGTCCAGATCGTCGTGCGCGACACGGGCGAGGGGTTCTCGCCGAATGCGCTCAACCGCGCGTTCGATCCGTTCTACACGACGAAGCGCAACGGATCGGGCCTCGGTCTTTCGATGGTGTACGGCTTCGTCAAGCAGTCGGGCGGATACATCCGGATCGACAGCCAGGAAGGGGCCGGAGCCGAGGTGATCGTGCTTTTTCCCCGCGTCGATGCGCCCGAACGGATGGCGGACGTCGCGCGGCCGGAGGAGCCGCCCTGCACATGGCAGAAGACGGCGCTGGTTTGCGAGGACGATGGGGATGTCCGCCGCATCATGATCGGACAGCTCGTCGATCTCGGCTTCTCCGTCCTCGAAGCGGAAAACGGGGACGCGGCCGTCCAACTGATCGAGCGGCTCGACACCCTGGATCTGGTCGTGACCGATGTGGTCATGCCGGGCGTGGGCGGAATCGACGTCGCGCAACAGGCGCACCGGCGCCATCGCGACGTGGCGGTGGTCTTCTGTACCGGGGATTCCTCCACGGTCGAAGGCCTGCGCGATCACGTGGTTCTCAAGAAGCCCTGGGAGCCGAGCGACCTTTCCTGCGCTTTGCGGATCGCGATGGCGAGAGGGCTCTATCGCAACAAGCCGATCGGCGAGAGCGCGCTATGCTGACGAAAAAGCGCATTGTCGTCGTCGAGGACGATTCGGACCTCAGGGCCTTCCTCAGCAGCGTGCTGACGTCCAGCGGCTTTTCGGTCTCTGGCTACGGAAGCGGGCTGCATGCCCTCAAAGACGCCGAGCATAGCCATTCGGACCTCTACATCATCGATCTCGGATTGCCGGACATCGACGGCATGTCCCTCGTGCGGCAGCTTCGCAACGACCACAGGTATGGCATCATCGTCCTCTCGGGTCGGGGGACGCTCGCGGACAGGGTGCAGGGACTCGAGGACGGGGCCGACGACTATCTGCCCAAACCGTTCGAGCCGCAGGAGCTCGTGGCGCGCGTCAGAAGCGTGCTGCGGCGGAACGGCGTACTTCAGCGCGCCGGCCGGAGCCACGAGCGTGCCGAGGCCAGTTTCGGCCAATGGCATTTCGACGTGGGACGCCTCATTCTGCGCCGCGCATGTGGACGGGAGGAGACGCTGACGGCCGCTGAAGGCGGTCTCCTTCTCAACTTTCTCAAATCGCCCAACCGCATTCTTTCGCGCGAGTTCCTGCAGCGATCCGACCAATGGCGCGACGAGGCAGGTCTCGAACGCAGCATCGACGTACGCATCTCGCGCATTCGCAGGAAGATCGAAGAGGACACGCGCAACCCTCAGATCATCAAGACCGTCTACGGCGCCGGCTACATGCTCGCCGCCCAGGTGAGCTGGCGGTATTTTTCGGATCAGGATGCCCAGGACTGAGGCCCACTGCCTCGGCCTCGCACGCGCCGGCTTCTGGCGATCGCGCCATTGATGAGCCGATCTCACAAACGCATATCACTTTCCTCGGCTAATCCCGCGATCGCCGACCGGATACTCTCCTCAGCATTGGCATTCGCCGGACAGAATCTGGCCGCCAACCGCAGAGCCCGAGGAGTCGCAATGGCTGATGAAACTGTTGAACACGCCCGCCGCAAATTTCTCGGACGCTCGATGCTGGTTTTGTCGGTTGCAATTTTGGGAGGTCCAGCAATGACCGCTTCGAATGCCGTTGCAGCCGACTACAAACAGAACCCGTTTACGCTGGCCTATGAGGGCGCGATCACGAAGAACGAACCGGGCAAGGTCAACATCCATCCGGTCAAGTACAAGCTCAACGGCTTGGAGATTGTCGCCAACGTTTACACGCCGGCGAACTACGATTCGAACAAGAAATATCCGGCCATCGTCGTGGCGCATCCGAACGGCGGCGTGAAAGAGCAAGTGGCGGGCCTCTATGCCCAGCACCTTGCCGAGCAGGGCTACATCACGATCACCGCGGATGCCGCGTTTCAGGGCGGCAGCGGCGGCGAGCCGCGCAGCGTGGACAAGCCTGCCTATCGCATCGAGGACATTCACGGCATGGCTGACTTCATCACCCGCTATCCCGGCGTCGATGCAGCGCGTCTTGGCCTGCTCGGCATCTGCGGCGGCGGCGGTTACTCACTGGCTGCTGCAAAAACCGACAAGCGTTTCAAGTCGGTCGCGACGTTGAGCATGTTCAACTCCGGTCGGGTTCGCCGCAACGGCTTCGCGGATTCGCAAGTGGGCACGATTCAAGAGCGCCTGCAGCAAGCTACGGCCGCCCGCGCCCAGGAAGCAGCCGGCGGAGAGATCCTCTATGCGGGCGACGCCAACTTGACGGACGAGCAGATCGCCGCGCTGCCGTTTGAAATGTACCGGCAGGGGTACGCGTACTACTGGAAGACGCACGCGCATCCCAACTCGACCTTCAAGTACACGAGGAGCAGCCTATTGGACCTGATGCGTTGGGATGCGACCGATCAGATCGAACTGATCGACCAGCCCCTGCTGATGATCGCCGGCAGCAAGGCCGACAGTCTCTACATGACCGAGGATGCATTCGCGAAGGCTACCGGCACGAAGGACAAGGACCTGTTCAAAATCGACGGCGCGACACATATCGAAACCTACTGGGTTCCGAAATACGTGGATGCCGCGATGGGCAAGCTGAAGCCGTTCTTCGCCCGGACGCTGGCCTCCGGCCGCTCATAATCCGTGGTGTCGCCGCTCCCCATTAGCTGCGACGGCGTAGCGCCTCGACCAGCAGTGTGAACGCGGGAGTTTGTTGCCGCCGGCTCGGATAGTAGAGGTAATATCCAGAAAATGGTGGACACCAGTCGGCGAGCACGCGGACCAGGCTTTTGCTCTTGAGGTGCGGCTTCACCCGCTCCTCCAGGAGGCAGGCCAGACCGGATCCAGCCAACGCGGCTTGCATAACCAGTTTCGAAGAGTTGAACGCGAGCGGACCGTCGACCCGTACCTTCATCTCCTTTCCCCCCTTCTCGAACTCCCACACATAGAAGCCGCCGAACGTGGGCAGGCGCAGATTGATGCACGCATGCGCGGTGAGGTCCTTCGGCAAGCGCGGCTTGGGGTGCTGTGCAAAGTAGGACGGCGCCCCGACCACCGCCATGCGCTGGTCGGGACTGATGGGGACGGCGATCATGTCCTTGTCGACGCTCTCGCCAAGCCGGACGCCGGCATGATAACGCCCCGTGACAATATCGGTCAGGCCATTATCGACATCGATCTCGACCGTGATGTCGGGATAAGTCCGGCGCAGTTTTTCGACGGCCGGCCAGAGAATGGTTTCCGCGGCATGGTCACCTGCGGCGAGCCGAAGGGCGCCCGCCGGCTTCTCGCGCAATTCGGTCAGCGCCGCCAAAGCCTCCTCGATGCCGTCGAAATGCGGGGCGACCGTGCGCAGCAAGCGCTCGCCCGCTTCCGTCGGCGACACATTTCGGGTGGTGCGCGTCAAGAGCTGAAGGCCGAGCCGCTCCTCGAGTCCTCGCATCGTGTGGCTCAGCGCCGACGGAGAGACCCCGAGGCTCGCCGCCGCGCGCGTGAAGCTACGCTCGCGCGCAACAGCAAGGAACGCAATCAGGTCACCGGTGTCGCGTCGGGACATTACTGAAAATACCTCAAGTCCTCATATAGATATATGCAGGTTATCACATAGTCCGCCGCGCACTACCTTCAACGGGACAGCAAGCGCAGGAGGGGGCGTGCCCGCGAGACCCGCCGTGCGTGGAAACGAACAAACGCTGGGGTGATGGACTTGCCGATGATGATCTCAACCCACGTGAAGGCAGCCTCTGCGGTCTTTCTGTTCGCTGCGGCTGTGCAACCTGAAGGATCTGTCATGGCGCAGGATCGTGCGCAGGATCGCGCCAAGCCACCGGCTCTCGTCATCGAAACGCAGGGCAGCTTCGCCGTTGGCGGCACTGTGGTGACAACGCCCGGCACCTACGACAACAACAAGCCCACCGCGGCGGGGCAGAGCTTGCACGGCGACCATCTCTACGCCTTTTATCAAGTGCCGCAGAACGCCAAGGCACGGCCCATCGTCATGCTGCATGGCGCGTTTCAGTCTGCACGGAGCTGGGAGACGACGCCGGACGGACGCGAGGGCTTCCAGACGCTCTTTTTGCGCCGCGGCTATCCGGTCTATCTCGTCGATCAGCCCCGCCGCGGCCGCGCTGGCAACAGCACCGTTGCCACGACCATCGAGCCGACGCCGTATGATCAACTCTTCTTCGATCAGTTCCGGATCGGGACTTGGCCGAACTATTTCGACGGCGTCCAGTTCGACCGAAAGCCCGAGACGCTGGACCAGTTCTTCCGCTCGGTCACGCCCAACACCGGTCCATATGATGCGGGGGTGATCGCGGATGCGATGTCGGCGCTGTTCACGCGGGGCGGTCCAGGCATTCTGTTCACCCATTCCCAAGGCGGCGGGCCGGGTTGGCTGACGGCGATCAAGAACGAAAACGTCAAGGCGATCGTCGCGTTCGAGCCGGGCAGCGGCTTCGTCTTCCCCGAAGGCGCGCTTCCCGCCGCGATGCCGAGCGCAGCCGGCCCCTTGTCGCCGGAGGCGGTGTCGCTGGAAGATTTTAGAAAGCTCACCCGCATCCCCATCGTCATCTACTACGGCGACAATATTCCGACCGAACCGACGGAGCGTCGGGGAGAGGACAACTGGCGCGTGCGTCTCGCCATGGCGCGGCTCTGGGTCGACGCGATCAACCGGCATGGCGGCGATGCGCAGCTCGTGCATCTGCCAGCGCTCGGCATTCGCGGCAACACTCACTTCCTCTTCTCCGACCTCAACAACGCACAGATCGCCGATCTGGTATCCGGGTTCCTGCGAACCAAGGGCCTCGAATGAAGCGCAACAGACGATGGAGATTGCAGATGAATTGGCGTTCCAGGATCGGCATCGCGGGCATTATCGCGATGCTCGTCGGCATCTCCGGCCCTGCGCGACCACAACAGACGAAAGAGGCGCCCGCCATGGAAAAAGCCGGTCAGACCCGCGCGCAGCAATTGATGGGCGATATAGCCCCGAAGCTCGCGGAGCTCACGGACAGCGTGCTGTTCGGCGATGTCTGGGAGCGGCCGGGGCTTGCGAAGCGGGACCGCAGCCTCGTCACGATCAGCGCCTTGATCGCCATGAACCGGCCGGACCAATTGCGGTCGCATCTCGCGCTCGCGCGGCAGAACGGCGTCACCGAGACGGAAATCGTCGAGGCGATCACCCACCTTGCCTTCTATACTGGATGGCCGAACGCAGTCAGCGCCGTTGCCGTAGCGCGAGAGGTCTTCGCACAGAAATGACGGAAACCATCGACGTCCCGCGCCGGGCGGTGCTGACCGGAGCGGTGGCCACGTTGCTGTCGATTGGACTGGCGCATGGCGGCACACCGGTAAACAATCATCCGAGGAGAACGACCATGAACATCATCCGCAGCGGATCGCAGCCCTCGGCAAAAGGCTCGGCGGAGTATTTCACCGGTGCCGTCCGGATCGACATGCCGTTCAAGGGCACGGCTCCTGCTCGTATCGGCGGCGCGACCGTGACGTTCGAACCGGGCGCACGAACCGCCTGGCACACGCATCCCTTGGGCCAGACCCTGATCGTCATCTCCGGCATGGGCTGGGTGCAGATGGAAGGCGGCCCCAAGGAGGACATCCGCGCTGGCGATATCGTGTGGATACCGCCGGGCGAGAAGCATTGGCATGGCGCAACAGCGACAACGGGCATGACGCACATCGCCCTCGCCGAGGCCCTCGACGGCAAGACCGTGGACTGGATGGAGAAGGTGTCCGACCTTCAATTCGAGGGCTAGAGTTTTCCCCCAAATGGATCTGGATGCGGCTCGAATGCCGTGGTGCGGTCATCCGAGAATATCGAGATTACCCTCCTACACGGTCATGCCGAGAGTTGATCCAGAATGCCTTTCAACCAGGGCAATGCAACGTGCTGCGGCAAGTCCGCCGACGAAGCATCGTGCAGTCCGCGTTCTCCCACCATCTGCGCGTTGCACGCCAGCATTTCCGTCATCAGCATCTTCGAACCATTATTGAACGTCTCGCCGAATGAGCGATCGCCGAGCCCGAAGATGGCGAAGCGAATGCGACTGAGATCTGGCTTGCGCTCTTCGAGTGCGTCAAGAAACGACTGGGCGCTATCCGGCAGTTGACCGCTTCCGAAAGTCGCGCTGATCAGAACGTAGAATGTTTCCGCATCAAGTTCAGTTGGATCGATCTCGTCCAGGCTCAAGACCTTGCCGTCGAAACCATCGCTCAGGCTGTCCATCAGGTTGTCACACAGGATTTCAGCGGTTCCGCTTTGGCTGCCGTAGAGAAAGTGGATTTTCATGGGTTCTGTTCAATCGCTTCTTAGAGGCGGAGTCATGTGGAGCCTGTGAGCAGGCTCAGTCGTTGCCGGATCCCTTCCCGCTTCGACAAGCGAGCGCCGATCCGCTCATCGAGCGTCAGTTCAGGTGCATCAGATGTCGTTGCGGCGAGCTCGAGCCGAGCTCCTCCAGGCTCTCGTGACGCGTGCACAGCGCGCCGATCGCACGTGCTGCCGCAACGAGTCGGTATGGATCGCTGATGGTCGCAACTTGACGAGCGGTATCTGCCAGGTGCGTGTCCCCACACTGCGTACGACTTCCGGCACGGACCAGAGACATCAGATCTTGCTCCTCTTCCGCAACGTGGGGGCATTCCGTCGTCATGTAGCCAAAGCCGCAAGCCCGCTCGGCACGAAGAGCGCGCAGGAGCGACACGCAACCCGAGACGAGCACGGGACCATCGATTGCGCCAAGGCGATCCTCAGCCAGGTCGAATGCACGGATCCAGTACGCCAACCGGGCGTGCTCAAGGCCTGCACAAAGCGTTCTCAAGATCTGCAGGATCAAGAGTTCGATCGGCTTAAGGTCCAGCTCAGACAAAAGCGGCAACTCGGGATGCTGGCACTCAGTCAAAGTCCTTGTCCTTCTTCGATGGCCAGAACCCATGAGGTTCGCCACATGCTCATGGTTCTCGTCCAAGACGCGAGATCCCGCGCAAACCTGACAGGGTGAAAACCCCATCTCTAATATACTATACTATAATAATCAAGAATAAGGAGGCATGCGATAAGGAGGCGTGCGGTAGTGGTCTGGTCGTGCTTCTCATAGGTGCCGCGCGCTCATTCGGTACATCCCGGCTTAGTGATGACTGTTTTTCCCTCCCAGGCGGACGCGTCGTATCCCAACTGGGATATTGATCCGTCCACTCCAAATCCGGTCTCATGAAACCCGGAATTTCGGGGCTTGGGTGAGGCAATGTCACGGACGCTTTCGTCAACACCGCGGGAAGATGGGTTTCGCGCGCCGGGGGAGTTCGAACCGAAGGCGGGATGCTGGCTGATCTGGCCGGAGCGGCCGGACACCTGGCGTCTTGGCGCGAAGCCGGCCCAGAAGCTGTTCGCGCGCGTCGCCTCCGCCATCGCGCAAAGCGAGCCTGTCACCGTCATCGCATCCCGGCGCCAATGGCAGAACGCGCGCACGGTACTGCCAGACGCGGTCCGCATCGTCGAGATGTCCACCAATGACGCCTGGCTGCGCGACAGCGGGCCCAACTTCGTCGTGAACGACCGCGGCGACGTGCGTGGTGTCGATTGGACCTTCAACGCCTACGGCGGCTTCGACGGCGGTCTCTACCAACCCTGGGACCGGGACGACCTGGTCGCACGCAAGGTGCTCGAGATCGAGCGCAGGGATCGCTATCGCTCGTCGATCATCGCCGAAGGCGGCGGCCTGCAGTGCGACGGCGAGGGCACCCTCATCACCACCGAGCAATGCCTTCTCAACAAGAACCGAAATGGTCACCTCGGTAAGCCCGAGGTCGAGCGGCAGCTCTGCGACTATCTCGGGCTCGACACGATCATCTGGCTGCCGCGCGGCTTCGTCTTCGACGAGACGGACGGGCATATCGACGACATCTGCTGCTTCGTGCGCCCCGGCGTGGTGGCTTTGAGCTGGACCGACGACCGCGACGATCCCCAGTACGAGATCGTCCGCGAAGCCGAGGACATTCTTCTCTCCACGCGTGATGCACGCGGGCGCCGGCTGCAGGTCCACCGCATTCCTCATCCCTTGCCCATCGAAATGACGGCCGAGGAAAGCGATGGGATCGACCATGTCGAGCAGACCTGGTCGCGTCCGGCGGGGAACCGCATCGCGGCGAGCTACATCAACTACTACCCCGGCAACAGCGTGGTCGTTGTCCCGGAGTTCGGCGTGGATCTCGATCGTGGCGCCAAGGCTGCGCTCGCCGAGCTCTTTCCCGACCACGAGATCATCGGCATCCCAAACTCCCGCGAGATCCTGCTCGGCGGCGGAAATGTCGCCTGCATCACGTTGCCCGTCTATGCGGGACAGCGGCGCTAGAGCCGTTCCGATTTTTGTGGAATCGGGGAACGGCTCTAACTTTTTGTTTTGTCGTGCTTCTTATCGGAAAACCGGTTTCCACTTTTCCGGAAGCACTCTAGGTGCGGCAATCAACAGGAGGCGCAGAGCTTCGCCCGCGTCTCGGTCAGACAAGTGCGGACATTGAAAGGACACGCTATGCGCTCCTCGACGACCTTACGGCTTCTCCTTTCCGCGTGTGCGGCGATGTGGGTCATGCCCGCCGCCGCCGCTGAGGAGAAAGTCGTCAACGTCTACAACTGGTCGGACTACATCGCGCCCGACACGGCGGAAAAATTCACGAAAGAGACCGGCATCAAGGTCGTGTACGACGTCTACGATGCCAACGAGATGCTGGAGACGAAGCTGCTGACGGGCGGATCGGGCTACGATGTCGTGTATCCGTCGGCCTTTCCGTTCCTGAAGAACCAGGTGGCGGCAGGCGTGCTGCGCCCGCTCGACAAGGCCAAAGCGCCGAATATCGCCAAGCTCGATCCGCAGGCGCTCGATCTCATCTCCCCCGCCGACCCTGGCAATGCGCACGCCGTGCCGTACATGGCCGTCACGGACGGCATCGGCTACAACGTCGATGCGGTCAAGAAGCGGCTCCCCGATGCGCCGGTCGACTCGTTCGACATGGTCTTCAATCCGGATGTCGTGCAGAAGCTCGCAGATTGCGGTGTCGCCATGATCGACGCCCCGGCCGAGATCATTCCGATGGCGCTCAACTACCTGAAGCTCGATCCGCACTCGACCAGCCCCGATGATTTCGCCAAGGCGGAGGCGTTGCTCCTCAAGGTGCGCCCGCACATCCGCTATTTTCATTCGTCGCGCTACATCAACGATCTCGCCAATGGCGACATTTGCGTCGTCCTCGGCTGGTCGGGTGACATTCTTCAGGCGCAACAGCGCGCGGCGGAGTCCGAGAAGAAGGTCCCCGTGGCCTATGCCATCCCCAAGGAGGGGACTCTCATCAATTTCGACACGATGACGATCCCGAAGGATGCGCCCCATCCCGAGAACGCGCTGGCGTGGATCAACTTCAATCTGCGCCCCGACATTGCGGCAGCGAACTCGAGCTACGTCTCGTATGCCAACGCGGTGCCGCAATCTGTCCCGCTGATCGACGAGGCCGTGGCCAAAAATCCCGGCGTGTTTCCTCCCGACGATGTGAAGGCGAGACTATTCGTCGTGCACACCAGCGACGCCAAAGTTCTGCGCCTGCAGAACCGCGTGTGGACGCGGGTCGTCACCGGGCAGTGAACCGTGCGGAAGCGAGAGGCCGCTCTCCCGCGCCAACGCCAGGAGCTCCACCTGAGAATGGACGCCGAGCTTCGGATAGATCTTCTTGATGTGATTGCGGACCGTGCCGGGCGAGATCGCAAGACGTCGCGAAATCGACTTGGCACAGCCGCCGCACAGAAGAAGCTCGGCGATCTCGCGCTCGCGGCTGCTGAGCAGAGCGAAGCGTCGCCCGGCGGCGTCGCTCATCTCCTGTCCGCGCCACAGGCTGTGCAGCCGGTCGAGCACGATGCGCGTGGCCTCGCCCACGGCCTGGACCGCATCGAGTTCCGCCGCGCCGAACATCGCCTTGCCGCGCGTTCGAAGGAAGGTGAAGAAAGCAGCCGTGCGATGGTCGAGATTAAAGACGCCTGTGATCTCGTCCACGCTGGCCGATGGCGCGTAGAAGTCGCGGTAGTAGGGGGAGCTGTGGAAGGTGACCGCGTCGAAAGCCGCAAGCGGGAGCACGAAGTCCCGCTGCGTTTCGAGGAATGTCTGAAAGAAGGGATCGAGCCGGAAGAGGCGCGAGTCGTAGTCGCGGTTCCACCGGTCGATGCCGCCGGCGTCGATCGTCACGGATTGCTCGTCGCGGCGGTAGATCCCGACATAGGTTCGGTCGGAATCGATCAGCGCGCGTGCGCCGCACGCGAACCTGCTCGCGAGCTCCTCTGGCGAGTTGGCGATCACGGCCGCCGCGATGGCGCGGCTCCATTGCCCGACCTGATCGAGGGGAATGTTGCGCTGCATGAGCGAAAGACTAAACCGTTGCCGGGCAGCATCAAGCGGCAAGTTGCCCGCGCCGAGATTTCAATACGATGGGAGAAACCGAGATGCGCAACGTGATGGTCAGCGCGACGCAGATGGCCTGCGGGTGGGACGAGGCCGAGAACATTCACCGCGCCGAGCGTCTGGTCAGGCGCGCCAAGGCTGATGGGGCTGATCTCGTGCTGCTGCAGGAGCTTTTCGCGACGCCCTACTTCTGCCAGGACCAGATGCACGAATTTTGGGCACTCGCGCATCCGTTCGAAGGCAACGCGCTGATTGCGCACTTCTCGAACCTCGCGCGCGAGCTCGGTGTCGTGCTTCCGGTCAGCTATTTCGAGCGAGCCGGTCAAGCGTTCTTCAACAGCATTGCGATCATCGATGCCGACGGCACCGTGCTCGGCAATTATCGCAAGAGCCACATCCCGGACGGGCCGGGCTACACGGAGAAGTTCTATTTCTCTCCGGGCGACACGGGCTTCAAGGTCTGGCACACGAAAGCCGGCGTGATCGGCGTCGGCATCTGCTGGGATCAATGGTTCCCGGAGACGGCCCGTTGCATGGCGTTGCTGGGCGCGGACATTCTTCTCTATCCGACGGCCATCGGTTCGGAGCCGCATGATCCGACACTGGACTCCCGAGACCATTGGCAGAGAGTGATGCAAGGGCATGCTGGCGCCAATCTGATGCCGCTCGTTGCCTCCAACCGCATCGGTACCGAGCACGGGCGTCACGGCACGAGCATCACCTTCTACGGCTCCTCGTTTATTGCCGATCCGACGGGGGCCAAGGTCGCCGAGGCGGACCGGGTCAGCGAAGGCGTGTTGACCGCGACCTTCGATCTCGACGCCATCGCCCATCAGCGACGGTCATGGGGGGTGTTCCGTGATCGCCGACCGGAGCTCTACGGGGGCCTTACCAAGTTTGCTTCGGACTGAATAAATACCACGTGGGCTATCGCGCCGGCGCGGCGGCCTCCTCACCCTTGAGCGGCGCTGAGCGTCCTTCTTCGCGAGGAGGCCGATGACCTCATCCTGGGTCTGCCCAGGGAACTCCGAGCCGCTTTGATGGCCAGCTCTCGCAGCCAGTTACATGCCGGATCGGCGTCTGTCCTTCGGTGCCAGACCAGCGAATAGGAGAAACTGGGAATTTCAATCGGAAGATCGAACTGAAGCATCTTCTGATCAACCAAGTGCGACGCCAACCGCGATGGTATCGTCAATATCATGTCCGTCTTTCGCAACGACGCCACGTTGCTCGCGAAGTTCGGCGAAGCAAAGCCGATGGTCCGCGACCGTCCGAGGCGGGCTAGCGCGGCGTCGATCGGGCTTGGCACGGAGATGCGGAATTGTGTCACCGCATGCGGGTAGGCCAAGTAATCGTCGAGCGTGAGGGTGCCTCGTCTTGCCTTTTTCGAAAGTGGATGGCGGCAACCGACCAGCCCGACGAAATGTTCCTGGAAAAGCGGACGGCAGAGAAAGGGCGCTTCCGGCGGGGTGGCGCCCCAGAACGTGCAATCGAGATCGCCCGTTTCGAGGGAAGCCAGCGTCTTCGGCTCGACTGGTACCAGCTCGAGCGTTGATTGCGGCGCCTCTGAACGCATGAGATGTACAAGGGCGGGAACGATTACCATCATGGAGTAATCGGTTCCGCCGACCCGAAAGACCCGCTGGCTGGTACTCGGATCAAAAGTCCCGAGCTGCATCACGCCCCTGGCCGCTTCAACGATGGAATGCACAGGCTCGATCATCGCTTGTGCACGCGGCGTTGGGACAAGAGAGTTGCGGTTGCGCACGAATAGGGGATCACCGACCAGGTCACGCAGCCGGTTCAGGGCGTGGCTGATCGCCGGCTGGCTTACGGTGAGACGGGCCGCTGCGGCGGTGACCGATCCCGTCTGCGCCACGGCATCGAAGACGACCAACAATTTGAGATCGACGCGATCTGTATTCATTTTCTGCATCTTCTGGACGAAGTTATTTCATTAAACTTATGGTCGTCTTTCAATTAGCTTCACACTGTATGAGCGTCCAGCGCTGGTTCCGGTTCTCCGATCGACTGCTCCGCCCGGTGCAGCCATGGCCTACTGCCTGAAGGCGGTCGCCGTTTGACATCAGATGGAATTGCTCCAGTGGCGGGAGGCCCCGACGACTCGATACCTCACATGCCTTCATTCTTTTTCAGGTCTCGGGTTCTCGGTAGCATAGTCCTGGCCGCAGTCATCGCCGCCGCTGTGTGGCTGGGGGCGCTCCTCTCCATTTCCGATTTCGATCCTGCAACACTTCGAACCGTTCGCACCGTCACTGAAGGCGGAGGTACGCTCGTTGAAACCCGGTTTAATCCGGTTGGTGTTTTTCTGGCTATCGCCGTCATTGCTACCGTAGCTTGCGTCGTCGCGTTGTTGCTTGTCACGCTCGTGCGGTTGGCGCGGCGGTGTTCCACCGATCAGCTCACGTTGACAAGAGAGACATTGCGACGCGAACTTGCCAATGTTCTCGCGAGCATCCGCACCAATCTCACGACTAAAGAAACCTATGCGCGCTCGCTTGCCGATGCTCAGATGCGCCTTGCGGGGCTTGCCGAAGCCGAGCAGGTGCGGGTCATCGTCAGCCTTCTCATCGCGGAGAACGAGCGCATGCGCCTCGCCAGCGATGAAGACAAGCGCAAGATCGAAGCCTCTAGGCACAAAATAGGGGCGCTTCAGGCGAGCCTTCACGGGGCCAAGGAAGCAGCGCTCAAGGACCCGCTAACGGGCGTCGGCAATCGACGGCTTTTCGACGTCGCGCTACAAAAAGCGTTTGAGGACAGCGACGCGCACCAAACGCCGCTATCGGTGGTCATGTGCGACATCGATCATTTCAAGCGCGTCAACGATTCATTCGGCCACCAAATCGGCGACGAAATCCTCAGCGCGTTTTCGCGCATAGTGGAATCAAGCGTTCGCGAAACCGATACCGTCACGCGCTACGGAGGAGAGGAATTTGCCATCATCCTCCCCCGGACGGAGCAAGAGGCCGCCAAGGTTACGGCGGAGCACATCCGATCTCAGTTCGGAGCCAAGCAATTCTCAGTCCGCAGGACAGGGCAGAAGATCGGCCCGTTCACGGCTTCATTCGGTGTTGCGCAGCGGCGCTCAGGCGAAGATGTGGGGACATTCGTCCGGCGAGCCGACGCGAAGCTCTATGAAGCCAAGGCGAACGGCCGCGATCGCGTTGCAGTCTTCAGTGAGTCCGAATGATTCAATGCCCGGCAGGGGGCGATCTCCGAGCAGGCGGAGGAGCCTATCGCGCCAACGCGTGGCGCCGAACTCGAATGGGCAGACCGCCGCCTATGCGGAGCGCCCACAGGCGTGTGAGCTGAAGATGGTGGAGCCGAGGGGAATCGAACCCCTGACCTCTGCAGTGCGATTGCAGCGCTCTCCCATCTGAGCTACGGCCCCGAACCATGGGAAACCGGCCGGGTCCTCGCGCGGGGGACAGGCCCCCGAAGGCGCGCGGAAGGCGGCCGGAAAGTTCGGGCATTTACCGTCCGCGCTTCGCCAATGTCAAGAAAGCGAAGGCGTTCGAGGGGAGCGCCCCATGTCCGCGCCATCCGCGGACGCGCCTTCGGGATCCGGCGCGACTGTGGGCTGGGGCGCGCATCGGCTTGCCGGCCCGCGGCGCAGCCGCTACACGTCGAAGCTTCAGGGGGCCTGCGGGCGGCATTCGGATGCTGTCCCAAAGCCTTGCCGTTCCGGACGCGCCTCTCAAGGATACGCTCTCCATGCTCGAACTGCTCGGCTTCATCAGCTACCTCATCGACCTCTACGTCTACATCATCCTGGCGTCCGTCATTCTGAGCTGGTTGATGGCTTTCGGCGTGGTGAACCCCTACAACCGGTTCGTCAGCGCGCTCCATCAGGGCCTCGCGGCGGTGACGGAGCCGCTGCTGCGGCCCATCCGCAATGCGCTGCCGGATTTCGGAGGCATAGACTTTTCGCCGCTGGTCCTCCTGCTCGGCTGCTTCTTCGTTCAGAGCGTCGTCCTTCCCAACATCGCGAAATTGTTCGCGTGACAGCGTTTTTCGACCTGTCCGATCCCGCTTCCCGGCCTTGGCGCCCGGGCAGCGGGTGCGTCATCGTGCGCGTGCGGCTCACGCCAAAATCGTCCAAAGATACAATTGACGGCATCGAAACAACCGCCGAGGGCGCCGCCCTCAAAGCGCGCGTTCGGGCCGTGCCCGCAGACGGCGAAGCCAACGCGGCGCTCCTTCGACTCCTGGCCGAATGGCTGGGTGTGCCGAAGGGCAGCCTCGCACTCGTCCACGGCGGGAAGTCACGGATCAAGTCGGTCGAAATCACCGGCAAGGTGGAAGAAGTGGAGGCGCGGCTGGTCGAGAGGCTGGCCGGTGTCGCACACTCGTTGCGTGCGACATGACGAGAGAAACGCGAAGGAGGGAGAGACCCCATGGCAGCGCAGATCATCGACGGTAAGGCCATTGCGGCCGAGGTTCGTAAGCAGGTGGCCGAGGACGTGAAGGCGCTCCAGGCGAGCCATGGGCTCACGCCCGGCCTCGCGGTCGTTCTCGTCGGCGAGGACCCGGCGAGCAAGGTGTACGTCAAGAACAAGGCCGCGCAGACCGTCGAGTGCGGCATGCAGTCGTTCGAATACAAGCTGCCGGAGACGACGTCGGAGGACGAGATCCTGACGCTCGTGCAGCGCCTCAACGCCGACCCGAACGTCAACGGCATCCTCGTTCAGCTTCCGCTGCCGAAGCACGTCAACGCCGAGAAGGTCCTGAACTCGATCGACCCCGACAAGGACGTGGACGGCTTCCATCCCACGAACGTTGGCCGTCTCTGGATCGGCGAGCGCACGCTCGTGCCCTGCACGCCGACGGGCTCGGCCATTCTGGCCAAGAAGGTCATGCCGACGCTGAAGGGCGTCAACGCCGTCGTGATCGGCCGCTCGAACATCGTCGGCAAGCCGATGGCGGCGCTGCTGCTGCGCGAGAGCTGCACGGTGACGATCGCGCATTCGCAGACGAAGGACCTGCCGGCCGTGTGCCGCGAGGCCGACCTCCTGGTCGCTGCCGTCGGCCGTCCGGAGATGGTCAAGAAGGATTGGATCAAGCCGGGCGCCGTCGTGATCGACGTCGGCATCAACCGCGTTCCGGGTGAGAACGGCAAGACGAAGCTGGTTGGCGACGTGGCCTACGACGAGTGCGCCGAGGTGGCGGGCGCCATCACGCCGGTGCCGGGCGGCGTCGGCCCGATGACCATCGCGTGCCTGCTGCAGAACACCGTCACCGCCGCGAAGATCCAGAAGAACATCAAGGACTGAGCCGGACTCACAGCGCCGGCCGTTCGTCAGGGGTCCGCGGTGCGGGCCCCTGATTGTTTTGGCGGCCCGGCGAGCAGCTCCGCCAGGCGCAGCCGGAAGTCGTCTGCGCCGGCTTGATGCGGGAACGACTGCGTCGCGAAGCTGCGGCCGTCCGTGACGGTCACGACGACGATCCAGGTGCTGTCGCCTTCCATGTGCTCGCATTCCCGGGTCTCGAGGGTTGCGATGTCGGCGGCGTGGAAGACGTCGCGCTCGGCGCGTCGCAGCGGGCGCTTCTGGACCAGCCGGAGCACGCCCGGCTCCGCTTTCCAGAGGACCGACGGGCCGGTTGCGGCGCCGGTCAGAAGCGGCACGCCGATCGACAGGGCGCCGAGGATGATGATCAGGAAGACTGGGCTCGCAATGTTCGGCGGCCAAATCCCGCGGAACAGCTCCCATGTCGGAAGCATGATCACAGCGAGGGCCAGCATGCCCAAGATCCACCGCAGCGGAAGCGGAACCGGAATGCGGTGGGTCAGGATCGGAGGGCCGGAGGGCGCGGTCATGCGGGTCCAGAGTTCCGAGCGGCTGCATTTTCTGACGACGACCGTTCCGACTAAGAAGGGGCGTCCGCTTCGCCGGACCAGCTCTAGGGTGTGAACTCATTATGGATGGCGCATTGACGCGAGGACTTTCGTGTTGCCGGCAGGAGCGCAGGCGCCGCAAACCTCATGGTTTGCAAGCCTGTGCGACGAACCGGCGGCGCGAAAGGACCGCGCCCCTGCGGGGTGGTCCAAAACAAGCCAATGGCGGCGTCAAAGCGCTTGCCCGATGCGCAGGCATCGCGCTGCGCGCTTTTCCTGGCCCTTGGCTTGTTTTGAACCATCAATGCGCCATCCATAATGAGTTCACACCCTAACGCGAACCGGTGAACGAACCGGTTACGTTGCCCTGCGACTTGTCTCTAACG
>CAYLSI010000008.1:0-104769 GCA_964386545.1 uncultured Hyphomicrobium sp. | reverse complement strand
GCCTCGCGCTGCAGACGCGCGAGCAGCACATCCGCCGCGAGAAGGCGACGTCGAATATCTGCACGTCGCAGGTGTTCCTCGCGGTCATCGCGTCCATGTATGCGGTGTTCCACGGGCCGCGCGGACTCAAGGCCATCGCCGAGCGCGTGCATCGCGACGCGGTGCGGCTCGACGAGGGCTTGAGCTCCCTCGGCTTCACGGTGCGACCCGCCGCCTATTTCGACACGATCACGGTGGAGGTCGGCCCCTACCAGGGGCTCATTCTCAAGAACGCCGTCGACAACGGCGTCAACCTCCGCAAGGTCGGCACCGATCGCATCGGCATCACCGTCGACGAGCGCACGCGGCCGGACACGATCGAGGCCGTCTGGCGGGCCTTCGGCGGCTTCGATCTCTCCTACGACGAGGCGTATCCGGCCGCGCGCCTGCCGCAGGGGCTCCTCCGCACGTCGGACATCCTCACGCATCCGATCTTTCACATGAACCGCGCCGAGAGCGAGATGACGCGGTACATGCGCCGGCTCGCCGACCGCGATCTCGCGCTCGACCGGTCGATGATCCCGCTCGGCTCGTGCACGATGAAGCTCAACGCGACCGCCGAGATGCTGCCGATCTCGTGGCCCGAGTTCGGCGAGGTGCACCCGTTCGTCCCGGCCGATCAGGCGCAAGGCTACAAGGAGCTGATCGACGATCTCTCCGCCAAGCTCTGCGCCATCACAGGCTACGACGCGATCTCGATGCAGCCGAACTCCGGCGCGCAGGGCGAATACGCGGGGCTGCTCGCCATCCGCGCCTACCACCGCAGCCGCGGCGACGCGCAGCGCGACATCTGCCTCATTCCTGCGTCCGCGCATGGCACCAACCCGGCCTCGGCGCAGATGTGCGGCATGTCCGTGGTCGTCGTCGGCACGGACACGAACGGCAACATCGACGTCGCCGATTTCCGCGCCAAGGCCGAGACGCACAAGAACCGCCTCGCCGCCTGCATGATCACCTATCCCTCGACGCACGGCGTGTTCGAGGAGACCGTGATGGAGCTTTGCCGGATCACGCACGACCACGGCGGGCAGGTCTATTTCGACGGCGCGAACCTCAACGCGCTCGTCGGGTTGGCGCGGCCCGGCGACATCGGCGCCGACGTCGGCCACATCAACCTGCACAAGACCTTCTGCATTCCGCACGGCGGCGGCGGGCCCGGCATGGGGCCCATCGGCGTCAAGGCGCACCTGGTGCCGTTCCTGCCGGGTCATCCCGAGACGGACGGACGCGACTTCACCGTCTCGGCGGCACCGTTCGGGTCGGCCTCCATCCTGCCGATCTCGTGGAGCTACTGCCTCATGATGGGCGGGCGCGGCCTGACCCAGGCGACGCGCATCGCCATCCTCAACGCGAACTACATCGCCAAGCGCCTCTCGGGTGCCTACCCTGTGCTCTACACCGGACGCAACGGGCGCGTCGCGCACGAGTGCATCATCGACACGCGCCCGCTGGCCGAGAGCGCCGGCATCACCGTCGAGGACATCGCCAAGCGCCTCATCGACTGCGGCTTCCATGCGCCGACCATGAGCTGGCCGGTGGCCGGGACGCTGATGATCGAGCCGACGGAAAGCGAGACGAAGGCCGAGATCGACCGGTTCTGCTCCGCCATGCTGGCGATCCGCGACGAGGCGCGCGCCATCGAGGAGGGGCGGATGGATCGCAAGAACAACCCGCTCAAGAACGCCCCGCATACGGTTGAGGACCTGGTCGGCCCGTGGGACCGGCCGTACTCGCGGGAGGCGGCCTGCTTCCCGCCCGGCGCGTTCCGCGTCGACAAGTACTGGCCGCCGGTCAACCGCGTCGACAACGTCTACGGCGATCGCAATCTCGTCTGCTCCTGCCCGCCGCTCGAAAGCTATCGCGACGCGGCGGAATAACAGCGGAACGACATTCGCGCCGGGTGAAGGTTTCACCCGGCGCTTCCTTGTGCGCAGACGCCAGCGCGCATTTTCACGGGGCGGATTTACGGGGCGGAGCTTGACTCGAAGAGGGTTAGAACATATAGAGAACATCGAGCCGGCGACGCGTCAGGATGGTTCGATGAAGCTGTTCGACAAACTGCGGATTTTGGCCGACGCCGCGAAGTACGATGCGTCCTGCGCCTCGTCCGGCGCACCGAAGCGCGCGGCGGGCGCGGACGGTCTCGGATCCACGACGGGCGCCGGCATCTGCCATGCCTACACGCCGGACGGACGATGCGTGTCGCTGCTCAAGATCCTGCTCACCAACGCCTGCCTGTTCGACTGCGCCTACTGCATCAACCGGCGCTCGTCCAACGTCGCGCGGGCGCGCTTCACGGTTGCGGAGGTGGTGACGCTCACGCTCGAATTCTACAAGCGCAACTGTATCGAAGGCCTGTTCCTCTCCTCCGGCATCATCCAATCGGCCGACTACACCATGGAGCAGATGATGCGGGTGGCGCGCACGCTGCGCCGCGACCATGGATTTGCGGGATACATTCACCTCAAGACCATTCCGGAAGCGAGCCCGTGGCTCATCGAGCAGGCGGGACTGTGGGCCGACCGGCTGTCGATCAACCTCGAGCTGCCCTCGTCGGATAGCCTCAAGCAGCTCGCGCCGGAGAAGGACGGCGCGGTGATCGCGTCGGCCATGGGCCAGATGCACGAGCGGATCGCGGAAGCGCGCGAGGAGCGCCGCCGGTTCTCCCCCGCCGGACAGAGCACGCAGATCATCGTCGGCGCGGACGCCAGCACGGACGAGCAGGTTCTCGCCGCAAGCTCGACCCTCTACACGCGCTACAAGCTCTCGCGCGTCTACTATTCTGCCTTCAGCCCCATCGACCATGCCAGCGCGTTGCTGCCGCCGGCCGCCCCGCCCTTGGCGCGCGAGCACCGGCTCTATCAGGCGGACTGGCTGTTCCGATATTACGGGTTCGCCGTCGACGAGATCGCCGCCGGCGGAGACCGCGGGATGCTCGATCTCGACATCGACCCCAAGCTCGCCTGGGCGCTCAAGAACCGCGCGCACTTTCCTGTGTGCGTCAACAGCGGCGCGCGCGAGATGCTGCTGCGCGTGCCGGGGCTGGGACAACGCGCCGTCGACCAACTCCTCACGGCGCGTCGCCATGCGCGGCTGCGCGCGGCCGACGTGCAGCGCCTGACGCGCGCGTTCAAGCGCGCTGCGCCGTTTCTCATTACGGCGGATCATCATCCCGCGCGCGTGCTCGACCGATCCGATCTGCGCGCGCGCCTGGCGCCGCCCAAACAACTGGCGCTGCTGTGATACCCGAGACGGCGATGACCTTGGGCGAGGGCGCCGACCGGGACGGCTTTCGCGCGGCGGTGCGCACGTTGATCGCCCACGACATTCCACCCAGCCGCGTGAGCTGGCAGACGGCGGCGTCCCCCACCTTGTTCGACGCGTTGTTCGACGTGCAGGCCCTGGCGGATGCGCCGCCGATTGTGCTGCCGCGGGCCGCGGCCGAGCTGATAGATCTCGTCGTCTGCCATCGGGATCGCGAGCGCTACGGACTTCTCTACGATCTCGTCTGGCGCCTGCGGCATGGCGAGCCGGCGCTGCTCGATGTTCCGAGCGATGCGCTCGTTCATCGGCTTTCGATGCTGGCCAAGGCCGTGCGGCGCGACCTCCACAAGATGCACGCGTTTCTGCGTTTCCGGCGCGTGCCGGACGTGGACGAGGAGCGCTATGTGGCCTGGTTCGAGCCGCAGCATTTCATTCTCGAGGCGACGGCCCAGTTTTTCGTCGATCGGTTTCGCAGCCTCGTGTGGTCGATCCTCACGCCGATCGGGTCGCTGCACTGGGACGGGACGGCGTTGCAGCAGGGTCCGGCCGGCACGCGCGATGCCGCAACGGGGGATGCCGGCGGGACCGACGACTTCGAGGCAGGGTGGGCGACCTATTTCGCCAGTACGTTCAATCCGGCGCGGCTCAACACCGGCCTGATGCAGCAGCACATGCCCAAGAGATACTGGCCGAACCTGCCGGAAGCGAAATTGATTCCGGACCTCGTACGAAATGCCGTTTCGCGCGTTGACGACATTATGACGAACCCACCCGTCGCGCCGCGCAAGAAGGATCCTGCCAAGGCCGTCGCTGCCCGGCACGAGGCCGGCCCGCGCACGCTCCAAGCGCTCAATGCGCTGATCGCGGCCTCCGAGCCCTTCGTGACCGGCGGGCGGCGCGCCGTGCTCGGCGAAGGCCCGCTCGAGGCGCAAATCGCCTTCGTCGGCGAGCAGCCGGGCGACCAGGAGGACCTGCAGGGCCGCCCCTTCGTCGGCCCGGCCGGCCAGCTTTTCGACGCGGCCCTCAGCGAAGCCGGCATCGAGCGGCAAAAGTCGTACGTCACCAATGCCGTGAAGCACTTCAAGTTCATCCAGCGCGGCAAGAAACGTCTGCATCAGAAGCCGACCGCGGGCGAGGTGAAGCACTATCGCTGGTGGCTCGAAAAAGAGCTGGATCTCGTCAAGCCCACGCTCGTCGTCGCGCTCGGGGCCACCGCAGCGCTGGCCCTGACCGGCCGCGCGGTGGCCATCACGAAGGAGCGGGGACCGGCCGTTTTCGACGGGCGCGCCGGCTTCATCACCGTCCATCCGTCGTATCTGCTGCGCCTTCCCGATGCGGAGGCCAAGCGCGCGGCGTACGCCGCGTTCGTGTCCGACCTCGTCGCGGCGCGCGAGCTCGCGGCCTCCCGCGCGGCTTAGAGCGACGCTGCTCGTCAGGCACGGGGTCCCGATGCGATCTTGATGCGGTCTTACCGCGGCGGAAGAACGCCCGTCCGCTCGATCAAAAGGGCCGCGATGCCGGCCAACAGGGCGACACCGAACGCTACAGCAAGAGCTGTCATGACCTGAGCTCCTTGGAAACGCCGATCGAAAGGCGATCGCGCCCAAGCATAACGCCGCAGGAGCCGTCGTGTTCCGCAGCGCACCATCGCGTCGCCGCGGGCGCCTCCTGACCCGGCAAAGAGGCGGGCGGAGGGAGGCCATCCCGTAAATTGCACAGCCGCCGCTCAACTCCAGCGCCCCTCCGCGCGTTACGTCGGACTTATCTCCCGTCACAACATTTCCGTCGCAACATTTCATCTGGGAAAGGGAAGATCATGCCTGGCCACATCGGGCGCTCCGACCGTTGCTCGTGGTTTTCGCTCTTCGCAAAGAGCATTGCGGATTGGGCCGGGCGGCCCGTCACCTTCGCGGTCGCGGCCGGCCTCGTGGTGGCCTGGGCGCTCTCCGGCCCGCTGTTCGGCTTCAGCGACACCTGGCAGCTCGTGATCAACACCTCCACCACGATCATCACCTTCCTCATGGTGTTCGTGATCCAGAACTCGCAGAACCGCGACAGCGAGGCCGTGCACGTCAAGCTCGACGAGCTGATACGGGCGATCGAGGCGGCGAACAACACGCTCTTGGATCTCGAGGAGCTCGACGTGGACGCCATCGACGACATCCGCGCCAGCTATCGGAAGCTCGCTGCGAAAGCGCGCAACGTCTGATCCGGCTCTCGGCCGCACGAGTGCGGCCCGGGATGTCGGTACGATTCCGTACGCCGTTCGCTGCAAAAGCGCGTGAAGACGGGGATCTTTGGTTTGTCGCGCCTCTTATCGGAAAAGCGCCTTCCTGTTTTCCGGATGCACGCCGGGAACACGCGACAGGCGGCTACGTTAGTGGAGCGCCAACACCCCCGCTGGAGACACCCCATGGAAACGCTGGAAAAACTTTTCGAGGACACCCTGCGCGACATTTACTACGCCGAAAAAGCGATCCTCAAGAACCTGCCGAAAATGGCGCGCAAGGCGTCGTCTGCCCATCTCGGCGCGGCTTTCGAAGAGCACATCGAGCAGACGGAGGGACAGGTCGCGCGCCTGGAGCAGATCTTCGAGATGATCGGCAAGGCGCCGCGCGGCAAACGCTGCCCCGCCATTGACGGCCTCGCCGAAGAGGCCGGCGAGATCATCGACGAGGCGAAGGACGATACCGTGCGGGACGCGGGCATGCTCGCGGCCGCGCAGGCCGTGGAGCATTACGAGATCTCGCGCTACGGCACGCTGGCGGCCTGGGCCGACAAGCTCGGCATGGACGATGCCGCGCAGCTTCTGCGCGAGACGCTGAAGGAAGAAAAGGACACCGACGCCAAGCTCTCCAAGCTTGCGATTTCGGAGATCAATGTGGAAGCCGACGCGGCGGAGCCGGCGGAGCCCAAGTCCCGCAAGTCGAAAGCGTCCCGCCGCGAGGCGGCGGAGTGACCTGCGGCGAGCGACGCGCAGCGATGGTCGAGCATCGAGGAGGGGCGCCTACGGGCGCGCCCTCCTTTTGTTTTTTGTCTCAAATCCCCCGCGGAGGCAATCGCGTGCGTTGCGGCGGAACAGGAGCGCGTGATCGCCGTTCGGAAATCATGAGCACGCGTTTCACTTGATCTCGGAGGATGACGTCATGGGCGAGATTGTCGAGCTGAGCCGGTTGGACGACAGCAAGAACGAGCAAGCGCGCGCGTCGATGATTGCCGCCCTGGAGGCGCTGTTGGAGGAGGCGCGCGCGGGACGGATGGCGTCGGTCTGCTTCGTCGCCATTCCACGCGGGCGGCAGTCGCTCGGGTTCGGGTTCCTGCACATGCCCGATTGCGGATTGCACGAGATGGTGGGCGCGACGACGATGCTGAACGATCACCTCAGGAGCGCCGTGCAGACGTGACACGCGGCGTGCGCGCCGCGCGGGGGCGTGCCCTCAGCTCTGGGCCGCCATGTCCATCTCCTCGCCGAAGACGTAGGCGCCGTTCGAGGCGCGCACGAGCCCTTCCCGGTTGCGAAGCGTGATGGTACCGCGCCCGGGCTCGATATGGCCCCCTTCGGTGAGCACCCGCACCGCGCTCGTCACGCCGGCCCGCCTGACGCCGAGCATGATGCTCAGGAACTCATGCGTGAGCGGCAATTCGTTCGATTTCACGCGATCCTGCGCCATCAAGAGCCAGCGGGCGAGACGCTCCGGCACGGTGCAATGGCCGTTGCAGAGCGCCGTCTGCGTCGTCTGCACGAACAGCAGATGCATGTAGCGCAGCACGGTTTGATTGAGCGCCTGGCTCTCGTCGAGCGCCGACGTGAACGTCTCGGCCGGCATGCGGAAGCCGGCGCCCGCCACCTGCATGTAGACCGTGTGCGAGGCGACCGACTTTCCCATGGCCATGGCCGCGCCCGTCATGCCTTCGAAGCCGATCAGCCCCACCTCGATCTCTTGTCCCTTCACGCCTTTCGCGACCACGGACACGATTCCGGAGACGGGGAAGTAGACGTAATCGATCGGCTTGCCGCGCTCCTCGAGCCGGTAGCGGAGCGGAAGATCGAGCGGCTCGAGGTGCGGCACTAATCGGGACAGATCGGCAGTCGGAAGCTTGGCGAGGAGGATATTGGATCTATGGTCGAACACTGACGATGATGGTCCGTTTCAGGATGGCGGGGCGCTCGGGCAGTGGACCCTAATCATCGCGCGCCTGCTGTCCACGCCGGTCACTGTACGGTTTCAAACACTGCGCCAGCTTCGAAATCCGACGGTCCGATAGCGTACCGATAAAACGCCTCTTGGCTCCGCTTTAGCGTGCATAGAGAAAGGCTGGTCGTTGGAGAAATGAAATGCCGCAGATTGTTAATTATCTCGCTTGCGCGCGGGCGGGTCGGATCTACGACGATCGGGAATTGGCGACGTTGCAGCGGGTCTACGATGCGGCCCGCCACGCCCTCGGCATGAGCGCCGACGACTCGCGCCGGGAGATTCTGGCCGGCTTGATTTTCTCGCTGTCGGAGCATCACGAGATCCAGGACTCGCTGGCCGACCGCGTCGTCACCGCGTTTCAAGCGATGCGATGACGATGCGCGCCGGGAGGGTCAGCGCCGGTTTGAGGGTCCGCTACGTCTCAGCGTCTGAGCGGACAGCATCCTCGAAGCGGACCTCGGCGACGATGCGGCCCGTCTCGTCGGCAATGGCGATCATCCGCTCGAGACGCAATCCCTGCCGATGGCGAAGGCTGTCGATGATCAACTCGATCGCCGCGCTCGCGGCCTCCTCGCGGGCTGCATCGACGTTGCGGAACTCGGACCCCTCCAGGTCCTCCGCGACCGTCTCGCCGTCCTGGACGTGAAGGAAATATCTTGGCATTTCGCCGTAATGCCTGCTCGGCTCCGCCAGTTCCTCGGCATTTTTGTACGCTTTGGACCTTTCACGCGCATTGCGGCGTTATTGCCCTAACGGTCCGGGCGTTTTTCGCCCGACGCCCGCGCGTTAGAGAGGAGCCCCATGCCTACGCGAAACCGGCTGCTCGCGCTCATGGCGCCCGAGGACAGAGCCGCCATCCTCGAGAACAGCACGCCCGTCAATTTATCCGTACGCCAAAAGCTCGAGGAGCCGTTCCGCTCGCCTCCGTACGTCTATTTCTTCGAGACGGGTCTGGCCTCGCTTCTTTACAAGGGACGCGGCGATTTCACGGCCGAGGTCGCGCTCGTGGGACCGGAAGGCTGCACCGGATGCGGCGTGATCCTGGGTGCAAACGTCAGTCCGCAAGGCATCTCGGTGCAGGTGGCAGGGCTCGCACATCGGATCGCCACGGACGTGCTGTCGGCGATCCTGCGCCGCCAGCCTGTGCTGCATCACATGCTCCTGCTGTTCGTCTATACGCAGCTCGTGCAGCGTGACGAGACGGCCTTGGCGGCCAGCAAGGGCAAACTGATCGAGCGGCTCGCGCGCTGGCTTCTGATGGTGGGAGACCGCCTGCAGACCAACGAGATCCCGCTGACCCACGACGTCATCGCGATGATGCTCTCGACCCGCCGGGCCGGGGTCACCACCGCGCTCGGCGAGCTTCGCGCCCAAGGCATCATCGATCTCGCGCGCGGTCACATCGGCATCCTGGACCGGCCGCGTCTCGTGGCGATCGCAGGGGAATACTACGGCGGCTCGGAGGGCGAATATCATCGGCTCATCGAAATGGCCGCCGCGCCGGCTGTCGTCGATAGACAAGCCCCTCCTCAGCGCCAGCGCATTTAAGAGGGACGGCCGGCCCGCAGGAAACGGCGACCGGTACTTTTCAGCTTACCGTCAGCTTCAGGGCCCAGGCTGGGCCCATGAGGATCCTTCTCGTCGAAGATGAGCCCCTGCTGGGGGAAGCGGTCGCCGTCCACCTCAAGAGGCTCCACGCCATCGACTGGCTGCAATCCCTTGAAGAGGCGTCGGGCGCCATGGCGGCGGTCGCCTACGACCTGTTGCTCCTGGACCTCAATCTCCCGGACGGACGCGGTCTCGATCTTCTGCGCTCGGTCCGACGATCGGGAGAGCGTGTTCCCGTCATCATCATCACAGCCCGCGATCAGATCCGCGATCGCATCGAGGGCCTCAACGCCGGGGCCGACGATTACGTCTTGAAGCCCTTCGATCTCGACGAGCTCACCGCGCGCATCCACTCGGTGCAGCGGCGTGCCGCGGCCCTGCCCAGCCCCCGTCTCACGATCGGATCGCTCGACATCGACCAGACCGCGCGCACGGTCTGGCGCGACAGCGAGGAGATCCATCTCACGGCGCGTGAGTGGGCCCTGCTCGAATGCCTAGTTCGCCGGCTCGGCGTGATCGTGCCCAAGGTCAAGCTCGAGGAGGCGCTCTACGATTTCGGCTCCGAGATCGAAAGCAACGCCGTCGAAGTCTATGTGAGCCGCCTGCGCAAAAAGCTCGGAACGAGCGTCATCCGCACGGTTCGCGGCCTGGGCTATCGGATGGACTCCTGATCATGCGCACTTGGTCGATCAAGCAACGCTTGAGTCGTTGGCTGATCGCCCTGGTTTCGCTTTTCTGGATCGCGGGCGTCGTCGGGGCGGGATTCGCCGTGCGCCACGAGATTATCGAGGTTTTCGACAGCGCCTTGCGCGCGACCGGAGGAGAGCTCGTTCCGATTGCGCTGGAAGAGTATCGACGCAAGGTCGCGGGGCAGAGCGATCCGCGCCCGTCCGAAGCCCGCGCGGCGTCCTTCAGCTCCAACCGCAGTCATGTTCATTATCTGCTGCGCGATGCGAATGGCGCTTGGGTGCTGGCCTCCCCAGGGGCGCCGGCCGATCCTCCCCCGATCCCGCTCAAGCGCGGCTTCTACGATTTCGGCGCCTTTCGCTACTATACGAATTTCCTGAAGAGCGACGGCCTCTGGTTCGTGGTCGGCCATGAGCTGCAAGAGAGGCACGAGGCGGCGGTCGATCTCTGGCTCGCTCTCGCCGCGCCGCTGATCGCTCTGCTGCCGATCGTCGTGCTCGCCGTGTGGCGCACCGTCGACCGCACGACCGAACCGATCTTGCGTGTGTCCCACGAGCTCGAGCGCCGCAGCGGCAACGCCCTGAACCCCATCGACACGACCGGGCTTCCTTCGGAGCTCGCGCCCGTCATTGCGGCCGTCAATACGCTGATGGGGCGCTTGAAAGCCGCGATCGACTCCGAACGGGCCTTTGCCGCCAATGCCGCCCATGAGCTTCGCAATCCCGTCGCTGCCGTGCAGGCGCAGATCCAAGTGCTGGCCGGCAATCTGCGCGGAACCTCGGACGGCGAGCGCGCGCAGGGTCTTGCACGCCAACTCGCCGGCCTCGGGCGGCGTGTCGAAAAGATGTTGCAGATGGCGCGCGCCGAGGCCGGGCTCGGGCATTCCCGCGAACGGACGGACCTCGCCGCCATCGCGGCCCTCGTCGTCGACGATTTCCATCAGCAGGCCCAGGTCGGCGCCCGCTTCAGGCTCGAGGTCGACGACGACCAGAGCTGCTGGGTGGCCGTGGATCAGGATGCGCTCGCCATCGTCCTCCGAAACGTTCTCGAGAACGCCGTCCATCATGGCGCTGCGGGACAGCCGATCGAGGTTCGCGTCGGACGCGATCACACCGTCCGCGTCGTCAACGCTTGCGACGTTCTTCCCGCGTCTGCCTTGAGCGCGCTGACGCGCCGTTTCAGCCGGGGCGAGGCGCGCGCCGCCGGCTCCGGCCTGGGCCTCACCATCGCGGACATGATCATGCGCCAAGCGGGCGGGCGCTTGACCCTGGCCTCTCCCGCCGAGGGACGCGCGGATGGCTTCGAGGTCGTTCTCGCCTTCTCCGGGGCCGCGAGTTGAGACGCGGCCCTCGCGGCCGGCTCGTTCGCGAATGGATCGCCATGCGCACGCGACGAGGGCGTGACGGCCATCCCGTCACGCCCTCGTTCCAGTTTGTCAGAACTTGCTCGTCAACGTGAAGTAGGCGGCGCGCGGAGACCCGGGCGTAATGTTGTTGTCGCTGTGAGCGGTCGAGTAGTAGTCGATGTCGAACACGTTCTCGACATTGAGCTGCGCCTTGAAGTTCTCGTTGATGTCCCAGAACAGGGCGGCGTCGACGCGTGCGAAGCCCGGCAAGGTGACGCCGTTGTTGACGCTCGCAAACATGTCGCTGCGAGAGATCACGCCGAGACCGGCGGCCCAGTTCGGCAGGAACTGATACTTGTTCCACAGCGAGAACGTGTGGCGCGGCACGAGCGCGACCTCGTTGCCGGTCGTGGTTGCGGTTCCCCGCACCAGCTCGGCCTCCTGGTAGCCGTAACCGGCCACGACCTCCCACGCGTCGGTGATGTATCCGGTGAGCGCGAGCTCTCCGCCTTCGGTCCGGGTCTTGCCGACCTGTTGGCTGACGCCGGGGCTAATCTGGACGAGCGTGTTCTCGCGATCGAGCTGGTAGATGGCGCCCGTGAACGCGAGTCGCGGGGCGACATCCCACTTGAAGCCGATCTCCTTGTTGATGAACTCCTCCGGCTTCAGGTTGTCCGTGCTGGTCGGAGAGCCGCCGGTGAGGTTCGCGAACTGGTCGCCGCTCGACGGCAGGAACGATTTCGAATAGCTGGCGTAGAACGAGACCGTCTCGAAGGGCTTGAAGACCGCGCCGATACGCGGCGACCAGACGTCGTCGACGCGATCGAGCTTCTGTCCCGTCGTCTCGTTGGTGTAGTCGAGATCGAAGCGATCGAACCGAATGCCGCCGATCACCTCGAAATAGCGACCGATCTCGATCTGATCCTGCGCGTAGACGCCGGCGAGCGTCAGCTCGCTATGATTGAGATCGCCAGGATTCGTTCCCCACGCCGGCACGAAAGACGAGAACGGGTTCGCGAAGGGCACATTGGGCACGGCATAATTGCCAGACCGCGGATCGCGCTGATTGAACGTCTCCTGGAACCCGAACTCCGTGCCGGCGAGAAGCGTGTGGCGGATGCCCGATCCCGTGTACACCTTCGTCGTCACGTCGGTCTGGTTGAAGATGCTCTCGCGGTCTGTGATCTGGTTGTAGGCTCCGAGCGCGATCGTTCCGGCGGGATTGCCATTCCACGCGCTGTTGGCGAAAACGTTCTGGTAGAATTTCTCGTAGTTGCCGTACTGCGTGTGGTTCTTGATCGAGATCCCGTTGTCGAATTCATGCTCCACGGTCGCCGTTGCGACGTGCGAGTTGAAGTACATGTAGCTTTCAGCGGGGTTGCCGAAGAACGTGGATTCGTCGGTCTTGGCGGGCTTTCCGGTCAAGGTGTTCGACGGAATGCCGCGATCGACGGTGCGGTCCTCGCTGAAATACTCGTAGGCGAGGCGCACCTTGGTGTTGTCGTCGGGCTTGAACGTGACCTTCGGATTGATGCCGTAGCGCTCGAGATCGACGAAGTCGCGATAGCTTCCCGAGTCCTCGTACATGCCGTTGATGCGGACGGCGAAGTCGTTGGTGACGGCCTGGCCGGCGTCGATCTCGACGCGCTTCGTGTCGAACGAGCCGTAGGTGGTCGTCGCTTCGTAGATGCGCTCGCCGTCGGCCTTCTTGGTGACGCGGTTGATCACGCCGCCACCGCCGCCGCGGCCGAAAATCATGGCGTTCGGGCCCTTCAGCACCTCGACGCGATCGACATTGTAGAGATCGCGGAAATACTGCACGTCATCGCGCACGCCATCGACGAAGAAGTCGGCCGTGGTGCTGACGCCGCGGATGGTCGGCGCGTCGCGATGGCCTTCGCCCTGGCCCATGACGATGCCCGGAACATAGGTCAGCGCCTTGCTCAGATCGCGCGAGCCCTGGTCCTTCACCTGCTCCTTCGTGATGACGGTGACGGATTGGGGAATGTCCTTGAGCGGCGTGTCGGTCTTGGTGGCCGTGGACGACTTCGTCGCGATGTAGCCGTCGACGCCGCCGTTGGAGCTCAGAGCGCCCGGCTCATCCCAGGCGGGAGCCTTCTCGGTCGGTGCGGGCGCCGGCGCTGCAGCCTGCGGAGCCGGAGAGGGCACCGGCTTCTTTTTGGCCGCGGGCGCTTTCTTCTTGGCCGGCGCCGTCACCTGGACGGTCGGCAGCTCGGTCGGAGCTTCCTGCGCGGACGCCGCCAAGCTGAGGCCCGTGCCGCCCGAAACCACCGTACTCAAAAACATTGCCGCGGAACGCGATCTGCCGCCCCTAACGTGACGCATAAGAAAGTCCCCCAAGGTGTGATCCACTTTTGGCGCGCCGCGACGGCGGAACGCCGCCACGACACACCCTGAACGCAAGCTGGCTGGCTGGCAGACGCCATGGCGCCGGTGGCTGGCTTGCTCACGCGGGGACGAGATTTGATTTGCATACGGTAGTAGTAAATAATCCGAATCCGAGAAAACGCCGACATAAACGGCGCCGATGCGGACCAGCCACATCAATATTTCGTCGGCGATTTTCCGAGTGATTTTCTCAGCTCATTCAATCGCCCGAGCGTCGTGACGGTTTTGTCTTTCTGGCGCGAAGCGAGCGCCAGCAGGATCGCTTCAAGGCAAACGAATGTCGCGCCGTGCAATGCAACGCGCCCCGGCTGTCCGCGGTGGACCGTTACGATCTCCGAGGCATGACGCACGAGGCCGAGATCTTCGAAATCCGTAATGAGAAGAATTCTTTTCCGCAGCCGGCGCGCCTCGGCGACGCAGGCCATCGCCTCCTTGTACGGGCGGCCGTAAGCCAGCATGACGACGGCATCCACCTCCGACATCGCGAGGAGCTGATCCGCCAGCGGCGATCTGCTGCCGTCGAACACGCGCGCAGGCCGGCCGATCCGCGATACCTGTAGTGCGAAATAGCGCGCCAGATGCGACGACGGGCCGATGCCGAACACGCCGATCCGCCGTGCTGAGGAGAGAAGCTTCACGGCGGCGGCCATCTGGCTGCGCGCTTCCGCCGTGACGAGCGCCTGAAGCGCGGCGCCGTGGTCCGCGAGCACGCGCTCGATGGCGCCGTCGAGCGTATCGTCGAGACCGGAGAACGTCCGCGCCATGTTATCGGCCGCGGATTGCCCTTGCCCGAACGACGCGGCCAGCTCCTGCTTGAGGTTCTTGAAACCGTCGAAGCCGAGCGCCTTTACGGCGCGGATGACGGTCGCGTCGGACGTGCCCGTCGCCGCTCCGATCTCGGCGGCCGACAACGTCAATGCGTCCAGCCTGTGGCTGTCGATGAATTCGACGACGCGCACGAGCGACGCTGAAAGCCCGCCGATGCGAGCGCGAATGCGGATTGTGAGCTTATCGCCGTGGGATGGGGGATCTGTCGCGGAGATCATGCAAGGGGATTTCGCATTCGCCGATAGCCAATAGGCCGCCAAGCGGCAAAGCGTATTATCCCATCTCAACCTGACACTGAGCTGAAAGTTTTCCCGACTGCGGGACTTTTACGATGTCTCCGGAAAACGCAGAACGACTTCGAAACCGCCGGCTGATCCGGCGACCGGAGACCTAAGCTCCATGGTTCCGCCCGCCTGGCGCATGATGGTCTCGATGATCGTGAGGCCGAGCCCGCTGCCGGGCGGCGGCCCCTCCTGGCCGCGATGGAACCGCGACGTCAATTGCTCCAGAACGGATGGCGAAACGACCCGGCCCCCGTTGGTGACATGGAGGCTGCGGTCCGGGTCGATGCGCACGACGATGGGCTCCATCGGGTCGCCGTGCGTGACCGCGTTCTCGATCGCGTTGCGCAGCACGATGGCGAGCGCGTCCATGTCCATCGCAACCCAGAAGCTCGCGTCGTCGTCGACATCGAGCTTGAGACGGGAGCCGACGGGAGCCTGTTGGCGAAACTCGTCGCAGATCAGCGTGGCGACCGTCGCGAGATCGGCACGGTCGCCGCTCTGTGCCGCTCCGGCTTCCGCGCGCGAGATCTGCAGGAGCTTCTCGACCCGCCGCCCCAGCCGGTCGAGTTGGGAGTCAATGTCCTCGACGCGCTCACTCTCCGCCGTCCCGCGCAGATTGTCGGCCAGCAGCTCGAGCTGCGCGCGCGCGCCCGCAATCGGGTTTCTCAGCTCGTGCGCCGCATTGGCGGAGAAGGCCCTTTCGGCATCGAGCGCGGCCTTGAGGCGCTGCAGCAGCTTGTTCACCGAAACGCCGATGGACGCGAGCTCGGCGGGAAGACCGGTTGCCTCAATCGTCGTCAGATCGCTGCCGCCTCTCGCCTCGATCTCGCGCGCCATCGCGGATATGGGCGCGGTGACGCGGCCGACCGACCGCCATATGCCGAACGCGGCGATGGGAAGCAGCGCGAGAAGAGGGGACGCCAGGCCCATCCACAGCCCGTTTGCCGCTTCGTAGCGTTCGCGCAGCTCCTGAACGACGATGATCCAAAGGCCTTCGTCCTCGAGAAAGCGCGCGAAGTAGCGCGTGGGCCCGAGCGTGTGGAAGCCGCGTTTCAGGGGGATGGACTCCGGCTGCATGGGCGCCCCCTTCGACGCCATCACGACGGCGCCTGCGCGATCGCGCACGACATAGTGGACGTGGCCGCGATTGGCGGAATAAGTCGCCATGTGGACCTCATCCGCAGAAGGTTGCCGATCGGTCTTCCACCGCCTCACGTCGAGAACGATCGGGACGAGATGATCCGCGGTTTCCCGAAGCGCGCTGTCGAACACCTCGGTGACCTCGTGGCGCACGACCGCGCCGGCGATCAGCATTCCCGAAATCCAAAGAAGCGCGACAAGCCCAAGCGTGGACTTGATGAGCCGTGCCTTGATCGACCAAACACCCATGTCACCGTCCATCCGGTCAAACTTCCATCCGGTAGCCGAGCCCGCGCAACGTTCGGATCACGCCGTTGCCGAGCTTCTTCCGGAGGCGGCTGATATAGACCTCGACGGTATTGCTTTCGACGTCGGCGCCGAACTCGTAAACGACCTCTTCGAGCTTCGCCTTGGGAACGATCGCGCCGGCCCGGTGCACAAGGCATCCGAGCAAGGCCCATTCGCGGGCCGTCAGGTGGACTTCCACGCCGTCCCGCCAAATCTTGTGCGCCGATGTCTCGATGCAGAGGGGTCCGATGGTCACCCGAGGACTGGGCCTCGCCGCCGAGCGGCGCTGAACCGAATGGATACGCGCCGTCAGCTCGTCCAGGTCGAACGGCTTGATGACATAGTCGTCGGCCCCGGCGTTGAGGCCTGCGATGCGCTCACGGATCTGATCGCGCGCCGTGATGATGATCACGGGCACCGGATCCTCCTTCACGCGGACCGAGCGCAGAATGTCGATGCCATGGCCGTCCGGGAGATTGAGATCGAGGAGAAGCAGGTCGTAGGCCACGGCCTTTACGGCGCTCTGCGCGGCCTCGAAGGTCTGCAGCCAATCGACCGCATGGAATTTCCGGAGGTGGGCCGCGAGGGCTTTGCCGAGCACGGCTTCGTCCTCGACCAGAAGAATTCTCATTGCGCCTCCTCCCCGCCCGGTGCTCGCCCTTCGAGGTGCTGCCCCGACAGGAGGGTCGGCTCTCGCGCGAAACGGGTCGCGGCAGCATAGCGTATCCGGCCGAAGCGGATCGCGCGGGCGATGCCGTTTACCTTGCCGACGCGTCCTATCTCGCTGAGCCGTCCGAGATCTGCTGACGCTTCAATTGGCGGATTTCAGACGGCAGGAAGCCGTAATTCAATTTGCATAGATGTGCAAAGCGGGCCGCGTTCGAGAAGCCCCACTTGCGCGCAATTGCGGAAATCGACATGTCGTCGCGCTCATGCAGATCCCGATAGGCGCCGTGCAGCCGCATCTTCCGCAGCACATCGAACGGCGCCTCGCCGGCGAAGTTGCGAAATCCATAGTGCAGCGCGCGGACGCTCACGCCGGCCGCGGCGGCGATCTCCTGAAGGCTGATCGCGCGACCGACGTTCTCGCGCATGAATTCGAGAGCGCGCTTCACATACATCGGCTTCAAGCCCTCGCGCCGCCCGTCCAGGCTCTCCGAGTGATTGTGCCGGAATTTCTCGAGCAGGAGCAGCGAGAGGCTGTCTCCGAACTGGGCCGCCGCGAGGGGGGACGAGGCCAGCACCGGCTCGCCATCGGCGAACGCCAGTGCGAGATCGACAAAGGACGCCAGCGCTTGCGCCGGCCCCGTGCCGAGGTCGATCATCGGCTCGAACGCAAGCTCTTCGGAAAGCGGCCGATCGAGCAAGAGAGACAACGTCCGCGCCAGCTTCTCGTAGGGCAGCTTGAGTGCGCGGTGTCCCCACGCGCCCACGAAGTCGACAGCGTCTCCCTCGTGCATCGGGCCGACATATCCGCGGGCCTGGTCGGAGATGAACGCGTTCGCCCCGATCTTCCAGCGGGCCTCCCCCTGGCGCACCGGGATTTGGATGAAAAAGCCGTTGAGATCCTCGGCTTGCAGAAACGACGCGCCGGTCGGAACCTCGACCTGGAACGCGACGACGTCGCCCAGCGCCAGAACGTTGGCGGATATGGACACCGATGCCGAGGCCTGCCGCGGCGCGATGGACACCTTCGAGATCCGGCGCGAGAAGTAGTCCGACAACTCGTCGCTGTCGCTGCTCTCGATCGAAAGGCGGTGATTGCGGATGCGGTCGGCCATACGACGTGGGCGCTCTTTGTGCGGCGAGATCGGGAAAGACCTCGTGTGTATCACCCTACGGGCTCTTCCCACAGGCTCTCCCACCGACGTAACGCGGGGCCGTCGGCATTTCCGTCGCGGGCGAACCGACCGCCGTTGAGCCACCAAACGCAAACCTCTGTACAGTCGGCGCAATTATTTCGCTCGGATTGTTGACGTGAACGGTCTGGTTACTGTTCGCTGATCTCGCGGGACACGCGGCAGGATCACGCTGCCGGTCTGGGACGGCCCGCTTTGGTTTGACAGGGGATTATCGAAATGCGTTTGGGGGATGAAGACCCCCGCGGAACCTCATCCGCGGGGATGGACAAGTTGTCGCTTGGAGCCATGTCGCTCGGGCTGGCGTCGTCGATGCTGATCACAAGCGCAAGCGCCCAGGAGGCCGCGGAGCCGACCGAGCTGCCGGCGCTCCAGGTGACGTCGAAAAAAGCGGCCGCAAAGAAAAAAGCAGCGCCGGCCAAGAAGGCGCCCGCCGCCGTGGCGTCGTCGCCGCAGCCGGTTGGCCCGCAGGAACCGGTGGAGCCGCAGGAGCCGACCACGGCCTCCTTCACGCCCGGAAGCGGCAACACGCTGCAGTCCGGCACGGGCCTCGGCCGCTTGCCCGGCACGGTCCAGGGCACGCCGCAGATCGTCAACGTCGTCTCGCAGCAGCGCATCCAGGAGCAGAACCTGACGACCATCGACCAGGCGCTGCGCACGGTGCCGGGCGTGACGGTCACGATCGGCGAGGGCAACGGCGGCTTCAACGGCGACCAGTTCCGCATCCGCGGCTTCGATGCCAAGGGCGACTTGTACGTCGACGGACTTCGTGACTTCGGCGTCTATGTGCGCGACAGCTTCGCCTACGAGCAGGTGGACGTGCTGAAGGGCCCGTCGTCCGAGAGCTTCGGCATGGGCACCACGGGCGGCGCAATCAATCTCCGCCAGAAGACCGCGCACCTGGGCGATGCGAACAGCGCCGAGATCACCGTCGGCTCGGACTCGTTCGTCCGCTCCATCATCGACGTCAACAAGCAGATCGATGCGACGACGGCGGCGCGCGCCGTCGGCATGTATCACTCCCAGGACATCGCGGACCGCGACCACGTCTATTCGGATCGCTGGGGCTTCCTAGGCTCGATCGGCTTCGGCCTCGGCACCGATACGGAGCTGACCGTCAACTACCTCCACCAGGACAATGACCGCGTGCCGGACTTCGGCGTCCCGTTCGTGCGGGCGCCTGGTGCGACGGCGGGCATGCCCGTAACCGAGTACGGCGTGCCGCGCTCCAATTTCTACGGCAAGGCGACGGATAACGACGAGTCCACGGTCGACATGCTGACGGCGCGGCTGGCGGTGAAGGTCAACCCTTGGCTCAGCATCAACAACGACACGCGCCTCGAGTTCTTCGATCGCGACTTCTCGACGACGACGAGCATCTGCGCGGAGGTAGCGTGCAGTAACGTCTTCTTCGCGACGGGAGATGCGCCTTACACCTTCGGCGCCGGCGGCGGCGTTTCCTACGAGCAGGAGAGCTGGGGCTTCCAGAACATCACGACCGCCGTCGCCAAGTTCAACACCGGGTTCCTGCGGCACGAGGCCGTTGCCGGCATCGATGTCTTCCATCAGGAGGACGAGCGACTCGCCAAGGGCTACTCGCCGCGCAAGGGCGTCGATGCCGCCAACAACCCGGGTGGCACGCTGCTCAATCCCTATTATCCGAGCGGGCACTACACCATCGTCGACAACCCGAACAACAGGAAGAGCGCCGAGTCCACCAACTACGCCTTCTTCGCGAGCGATCGCGTGTGGCTGACGCCGGAATTCTCGTTGCTCGGCGGCATCCGATGGGATGACTACAACTCGAACTACTCCTACACGCAGACCGCCGCCGCGGTTCCGGCCACTGGCCCGTGCGCGGGCGTCGCGCAAGGCGGGTGGTGTCGGGAAAGAGTGTCGGAGACCGACTTCTGGAGCCCGAAGCTGAGCGCCATCTGGGAACCGACGAAGGAGCAGACCTACTACGTGTCCTGGGCCACATCGGCTTCGCCGGCCGGCCAGTTCGTGACCTCGGGCGTCAATCCCATCGGCACGACCAACGGTCAGGAGAATCTCGATCCTGAGGAGAACGAGAGCTACGAGGCGGGCTTCAAATACTCGCTTCTTGGTGGCCGGCTCGGTGTCAGCGGCGCGGTCTTCCAGATCGAGAAAGACAACGCCTACTACACCAACGATGCCGGCGAGGCCGTTGGCAGTGGCCAGAGGCAGAGGGTGCGCGGCATCGAGCTTGGCATCGGCGGCATGCTCACCGACAAGTGGATGCTGAATGCCAGCTACACCTACCTCGATGCCGAGATCACCTACGCCAGTTCCTTCGTCGCGGGCGTCGGCAACGTCCCGAACACGGCGCTCATCGGCAATCGCGTGCAGGGCGTTCCGGAGAACTCGGCTTCGCTGTGGACGACCTATGACATCGCGTCCCTGGTCAATGTGCCCGGCAAGCTGCTGGTGGGCGGCGGCATCACCTATGTCCAGGATATGTTCATCCGCGATGACGAGACGACGAAGATCCCGCACACGTTCGCAGTCGATGGCATGATCTCCTACGAGATCGACCGCTACCGGTTCGCCATCAACGGCTACAACCTGACCGACGAGCTCTACTACGACTCGTACTTCCAGGGTGAGAACGCGTTCTCGTCGCGGGCCACGCCTGCGCCGGGCCGCGCCGTGACGTTCACGGCGGGAATCAAGTTCTAACGATTGCCCAAGGACGGAGGGCGCTTTCGGTGCCCTCCGTCACCCGTTTCAAGCCTATGCAGCGGCTTTTATTGGATTGAGATCGATGCTCGTACCTTCCCGGATGTTTGTCGCGATCAACGTGCTTCGCCAGCTCGCCCAATCCGGAGACCACGTCGTCAGCAGCTCTCGTCTCGCCGACGTCATCGACGTGCCGCTGCCTTACGTGCGCAAGGTCGCCAATCAGCTCAACCACGCCGGATTCGTGAAGAGCGTCCGGGGGCAGGAAGGTGGATACCTCCTGGCCCGCCCCGCGGCCGAGATCCGATTGAGCGAGATCTTTCTCTATTTCGAAGGCGCCGAGTTTGGCGATCTCGGACCGAGCGCCGCCAGCAAGCTTCCCATCATCCTCGGCGACGCAAAGAACAAGTTTCTCGGCGTGCTGCACGACCATTCGATCGCCGATCTCTGCGCCGGAATGGCCGGCGCGCAGGGCCTCGATGCCGGCACGTCCTCGTCGCCGGACGATCGCGATGGGCTCGCCTTCCCTTACGCAACCGCCTCTGCCTAGGCGGGCTTTGCCCTTGCCTCGACGGGTTCCCGCGGGCACGGCCGGTTGATGCCCCGCAACCGGGATGAGCCCTCGAAAGGGCATTACGGCGCTTGCGCCGCCCCAAGCTTTGCCTGCGCGTTCTGCACAAGGGCCTCCAACGTGGGGCGTGCCGGCGCGAAGAAAGTCGTGCCCGTGTGCGGGGTCGAGACATCCAAGAGCCGGTCGTAAGCGCCGGGCGGATCGCCGACGTACATGCGCTGCAGCATCTTCTCGATCACCCAGAGATAGCGGGAATAGCCGATGAAGTACGTGCCGAACTCGCGTTGGCCCGGGCGGCCAAACGGCATGTTGTCCCGCAGAATATCGAACTCGTGGCCACTGGCGTCGACGATGGTCGCCAGCGACTTGTGCGATTTGCGGGGCTTGTCGTCGTCATCGATTTCGATGTTGTCGATCTTCGTCCGGCCGATGATCTCTTCCTGAAGAGGCGTCGGAACCTTGGCCCAGGCGCCGAGGTCGTGCAGATACTTCTGGACGACGACGTAGCTGCCTCCGGCAAACTCCGCGTCTTCATCGCCGACCAGGGCAGACGCGGGCAAATCGAGGCCCGTCGGGTTCGCCGTGCCGTCGACAAAGCCGAGAAGATCTCGCGCATCGAAATAGCGAAAGCCCGACACCTCGTCGACCACGGCGACGTCGCCGCCCAGGCTATCGAGCAAAAGGCGCTCGAACTCGAAGCAAAAGTCGGGACGCTCGGCGCGGATATGGAAGAGGAGATCGCCCGGTGTCGACGGCGCCCGATGGACCGGGCCTACAATGGGCGCAAAGGGCTTGAGCTCCTGCGGCCGCGTCTCGAAGTGGAGGCGATCCCAGAGAGCGCGACCGATGCCGACGTTGCAGGAGAGGCGGGCGGCAAGATCGCGGAAGCCGACCGTCTTGACGAGATCGCCGAGCCCATCGAGCGCCGAGCAGACGCGCCCGAGCGCGGCCGGCTCGCTCGCGACCGTGACGACAAGAAAGACAGCTGCGCGCGACAGAGGCGCGTCGATGCTCTGCGCGTCGATCGGAACTCGGTCCCAATTCTTCCCTGTCATCCCGGATGCTCCCTTCCCGCACATCGCATGCAAGCGCCACGCCGGCCTCCTGGCCAGCGCTCTTGCCGATATGCGCCTGTATCATGTCGGATCGCCGCAACGCCAGATCGGTCTCGGGCCACCTTTCATCCGGCGCGATTTATTGGTGAAAGATCAGAGCTTTTTCGGAGGCGGCGATTGCGGGCGGAACTACGGGATCCGTTCGATACGAACAGGTGCTCCGCCGATCTTTGCCAGCGCGTCGACGCCCCCTTCGAGCCTGCCCAGGCGGACGAGACCGCGCGAATAGCCGAAGTCGCGATAGAAGATCGCGAGATTGCCCCATGGCGCGTAATAGGCGATGTCGCCGACCATCGGGTCGATGCCATCCGGTGCGCCCTCGGTGGAGAGCCGCCGAGGCAAGTCGGCAATCTTTTCGGTGCGGTTATAGTCGCTGAGCACCAGCTCGACCGGCAGGAGAGCGGCGAAATCCCTGGCTGGCTCGCTGTCCTCCAGCACGGCCGTGAACGTCTGATCGGCGGCGATCATCCTGATCTTCACGGGCTCCTCCACCCTCTGCTCCGAACGGCTTTTCTCCTGCGCGAGGACGGGGGCGTCCGACACCCTCGCGATGCTGGCGCCGGCCACGGCGGCGATCGCTAGCAAGGCCAGCCGGTGCGTCCAAGGTCTCACCTTCCCCATCGCTCCCCTCACGCGAGATGCTGTTCGAAGAAGGATTGCAGCCGGTCGAACGGGATCACGTCCCTGCGGTCGTAGAGATCGACATGGTTGGCGCCAGGAACGATCATCAGCTCCTTCGGCTCCGCCGCGGCCGCATAGGCGGTTTCGCTGAAATAACGCGAATGGGCCTTCTCGCCGTGGATCAGCAGGATTGGACGCGGCGAAATTTCCTTAATGTAGGTCAGGAGCGGCATGTTCATGAACGACAGCGGCGTGGTCTGCGTCCAGGCGTTGCCCGAGTTGACCGCGCGCGCGTGATACCCGCGCGGCGTCATATAGTAGTCGTGGTAGTCGACCAGGAACTGCGCTTCGCCACCCTTTAGTTCGTTGTAGGGCGGCTGGTAGGCCGGGGTTCCGTTCTCCGCATCCGCCCAACGCTGCCGACTCAACTGCTCCAGCGTCTGCGTGCGCTGCTCGAGCGTCACGCTGTCGTTGTAGCCCTTCGACATCACGCGCGTCATGTCATACATGGTGCTGGTCGCCACGGCCCTGACGCGCTTGTCCACGGCGACGGCACTCAACGCCATGCCGCCCCAACCGCAAATGCCGATGATGCCGATCCGCTCACGATCGACTGCGGGATGCAGGCCCAGGAAATCGACGGCCGCGCTGAAATCCTCCGTATTGATGTCCGGCGAGGCGACATTGCGCGGCGTGCCACCGCTCTCGCCCGTGTAGGACGGATCGAAAGCCAGCGCTGC
The DNA here is from genome assembly GCA_964386545.1 of uncultured Hyphomicrobium sp. Lineage (GTDB taxonomy): Bacteria > Pseudomonadota > Alphaproteobacteria > Rhizobiales > Hyphomicrobiaceae > Hyphomicrobium_C. The sequence continues at coordinate 81,075 of CAYLSI010000008.1, read as the reverse complement.
AAATCCGCGCTCCGCCATGGTTTGCGCATAAAGACCCGACGACTGTTCCTTCACCGCACCGAACGGACCGCTGACGGCGATCGCCGCCAGCCGCCGATCGCTACGGTTCTTCGGCAGATAGAGATCACCCGACAGGGTAAGCCCGTAGCGGTTCGTGAACGTCACCTTCTGATGATCGACGCTCCCGCTCTTCGGGAAGGTCTTGTCCCATTCGTTCGACATAGTCTCGGCCTCCGCGTTGGAGAGGGTGAAAAGCGATCCGACGCCCAACGCGGCCATGCCCGCGCCGGTCAGTTTCATCAGCGCCCGGCGGCCCATGGGTTGCGCCAGCGCGCTGCGACGAGTCGTGTCGGGTGTGTTCATGGATGGCTCCTAGGGTTTCAGCAGACGCCGCCCGTCACCGATCAGCGCAATGCCGACACCGGAGAGGACGAGACTGCCGATCAAGGTTGCGGCGATGGAGAAGCCGTCGAGCAGCAGCCCGCCGACGACCGCGCCCAGAAGAATCGATGCCTGAATCGCCGCGACCATCAGGCTGCCGCCGGCCTCGGGAGCATCGTCCGCGTTCTGCGACATCCATGTCATCCAGATCACCGACATGGCGGTGTTCGTCGCGCCCCAGATCGCGAGGAACACGCCCGCGGCGATAACAGAACGACCGAAAAGCAGCAGCCCCAGCGTGCAGCCGCCCATCAGCAGGGCGGGCAGATTCAAAAGCGGCCCGACGCTACCGCTCAGAAAACGGCCCGAAGCCCATGTACCGACGAACCCCGCGCAGCCGAGCACGAGCAGCAGGATCGAGAGCATCGCCACGTCCACGCGCGTCACCTGCTCCAGAAACGGGCGCAGATAGGTGAACATGGTGAAAGCCGAACCCCAGGACAGCATCGAGGCGATGAGGCCGCGCCGGAAATAGGGACGCTTCACCAGGTCGAACAGAGCCCGGAAATCCTGACGCCCGCGCGCGGGCAGCGAAGGCAGCGCGACCATGTGCCAGACGAGGTTGACGGCCACGATGGGCGTCAGCGCCCAGAACACCGCGCGCCAGCCGAACATGCCGCCGAGATAGCTGCCGATCGGCGCCGCGAATGCCGCCGCGATGGCTTGCCCGCCATACATCAGCGCGAGCGCCTTCGGCACGTCGCTTTCAGGCACCAGCCGCATGATGACGGCGGTGGCCAGCGCCCAGAAACCGCCGATGCAGATGCCGAGCAAGGCGCGGCCGGTCATCAGCGCCGCGAAGCTCGGCGCAGCCGCGACCAGCACGAGCGAGGCCAGCATGAAGGCCGTCATCGCGACCAGCACCCCTTTGCGGTTGAGCTGGCCGGCCACCGTGGTGATCAGCAGGCTCGCCGCCACTGCGAAAAGCCCGCTGATCGAAATCGCCTGGCCGGTCTGGCCTTCGGTCGCCCGCAACCCCTCGGCCATCGGCGTCAACAGACTGACCGGCATGAACTCCGAGGCGATCAGCATCGCCACGCACAGCGCCATGGAGAGGACGGCACTCCAGGCGGCGGCCGGGTTCGTTTCTTCCTGTGAGAGGCCGCTCACTGCCATGCTTGCTCCTGCGTCCCTTGTCGCGGTGCAAACTAGTGCTTCTCCCATAAAGCGATTACCCGTAGAAATTCGAATGGACTAATCGATATGATCGAATAATCCAGCGTGCGGGTAGCAAAGGAACGCCCTTGGCGAGAACCGACTTCAACCACCTGACATGGTTTCAGGCCGTGGCGCAGGAGCGGAGCTTCACCAAGGCCGCAGCCAAGCTCGGCGTGGCGCAATCGACGCTCAGCCATACGATCAAGCAGCTCGAAGCGCGCATGGGCCTCCGGTTGCTCACGCGCACGACCCGCAACGTGGCCCCGACCGTCGCCGGGGAACGGCTGCTCGCGACCCTGGCGCCGCGCATCGCGGAAATAGAGGAGGAGATCGCATCGCTGACGGCGCTCGGCGAGAAGCCGTCAGGATCGATCAGGCTGACCCTGTCCGACCATGCGCTTGAAAGCGTCGTGTGGCCCAAGCTGAAGCCGGTGCTCAGCCTCTATCCCGACATCAGCGTCGAGCTGATCCTGGACAGCACGTTCCGCAATATCGTCGAGGAAGGGTTCGATGCCGGCGTGCGACTGGGCGAGAGCGTCGAGAAGGACATGATCGCAGTGCGGATCGGTCCGGATTGGCGGTTGGTGGCCGTGGCGTCGCCGGACTACCTCGCGGCCCGCGGCGTCCCGGAACGCCCGCAAGATCTCGTGCGGCACATCTGTATCAACATGCGCCACGAAACGGCCGGCGGCCTCTATGCCTGGGAGTTCGGGAAGGACGGGCAGGACCTCCGCGTCCGCGTCGATGGGCAACTGACCTTCAACAACAGCTACGCCATGATCGACGCGGCTGTGAGCGGCTATGGCATCGCCTATGTTCCGGAAGACATCGTGGAACGACACATTGCGGCGGGCACGCTGGTGCAAGTGCTCGATGACTGGTCGCCCGTCTTCGACGGCTATTTCCTCTACTATCCCAGCCGCCGTCAGAACCTGCCTGCCTTCAAGGTCATTGTCGATGCGCTGCGGCATCGCGATTGATGCCGAGACGGTCGTGGCGATCAATCGGTCGGGCTCATTGTACCGGCTGAGCCTCCTTATGCTCGGCAGAGCAGAGGTCAATCTGGCCCAATCCCCAAAACCCGACGATCCTGTTGAAGCGGGCTAACGGTCCCTCGCCATCAACCGGCCGGGTTCTCTCTTTGCTCGGAAACGGTCACGGCCGGGAATAGCGGATTTCCCAACTTTCGGTCGCGTGGCGCACCCGACAGGATTCGAACCTGTGACCTCTGCCTTCGGAGGGCAGCACTCTATCCAGCTGAGCTACGGGTGCAGCATATCACGACGCTCCGATTCACGTGTGACACCATTCACGCGTGACCCGATCGCGGCTGCGGGGCGCCAAGGCGACCCCGGAGCGCTCCTGATAGCGCATTCCAAAGGCCGGGGCAAACGGCGTATGGCGGACATCTCGCCCGGGCGCGGGCCCCGGCGTGGATCGGGGAGAACGAGGGGCTGACCGGAGGCGCCGCGGCCCTTATATTGCGCGGCCATGAGTGAAATTTCCTCCCAAAATGCCGCCCGCCCCGCGCCCGTCTGCTCCGTGCCGGCGGGCGAACCCGTGCCGATCGCCAAGGGCAGCCACGTCTACCTCGTGGACGGATCCGGCTACATCTTCCGCGCCTTCCACGCGCTGCCGCCGCTGACACGCCCGTCCGACGGGCTGCCGGTGGGGGCCGTGCACGGCTTCGCGGCGATGCTCTGGAAGCTCCTGGTGGAAACCAAAGCGTCCGAAGCGCCGACCCACCTCGCCGTCATCTTCGACGCCTCGGAGAAGACGTTCCGCAACGCCATCTACCAGGACTACAAGGCGCACCGGCCGCCGGCCCCCGAGGAGCTCGTGCCGCAGTTCCCGCTGATCCGCGAGGCGGTGCGGGCCTTCAACGTGGCGTGCCTCGAGCAGCTCGGCTACGAGGCCGACGACCTGATCGCCACCTATGCCAAGCACGTGGTGGACCGCGGCGGCGACGTCACCATCGTCTCGTCCGACAAGGACCTCATGCAGCTCGTGCGGCCCGGCGTCGTCATGTGGGACGGCATGAAGAACAAGAAGATCGGGCGGGACGAGGTCTTCGAGAAGTTCGGCGTGGCGCCGGACAAGGTCGTGGACGTGCAGGCGCTCGCCGGCGACTCGACGGACAACGTGCCGGGCGTGCCGGGCATCGGTGTCAAGACCGCGGCGGAGCTGATCACGAACTACGGCGATCTCGACTCGCTCCTGGCCGCCGCCGGGTCGATCAAGCAGCCGAAGCGGCGCGAGAAGCTCATCGAGTTCGCCGAGCAGGCCCGCATCTCGCGTGAGCTGGTGCGGCTCAAGCAGGACGTGCCGGTCGAAGTGCCGGTCGAAAGCCTCGGCGTGCAGGATCCGGAGGCGGACGCGCTGCTCGGGTTCCTGCGCAAGATGGAGTTCACCACGCTCACGAAGCGCATCTCGGACAAGCTCGGCGTGGACACCGGCGGCGGGACGCCGGCAGCGGCGCGCGAGGCCCAAGCCAAACCATCCGCGCCGGCCGCGGCACCGCCGTTCGGCGCAGCGCCCCCCACCGCCTCGTCGCCCGGCGCCGGAGACGGAACGCCTGCGGCGGGGGCTGCCCTTCTCGCGGCCCGCCTCGCCGCCGTGCCGTTCGACCGCAGCACCTACGAAACCGTCATTACGCTCGATCGCCTCGCGCACTGGATCGACGCGGCGCGCGCGGCGGGCCGGTTCGCGTTCGACCTCGAGACGACGGCGCTCGACTGCATGACGTGCGACCTCGTCGGCTTTTCGCTCGCGGTCGCGCCGGGCAAGGCCTGCTACGTGCCGGTGGGCCACAAGCCGGCCGAAGGCGGGTTCGATTTCGGCGACGGCGGAAGCCTGCCGCAAGCACCGCTCCGCGAGACGCTGGCACTCATCAAGCCGCTTCTCGAAGATCCCGCGCTGCTCAAGATCGGCCATAACATCAAGTTCGACGCGCGCGTGCTCATGCGCTACGGCATCCGCCTTGCGCCGCTCGACGACACGATGCTGATCTCCTACGTGCTCGACTGCGGGCGCGGCGCGCACGGCATGGACGACCTGGCGCTCCGCCACCTCGGGCATACGTGCATCGCCTTCGACAAGGTGCTGGAGCTGGCGCCGGGCAAGAAGGGCGAGAAATCGTTCGCGCAGGTGCCGATCGAGAAGGCGGCCGAATATGCCGCCGAGGACGCCGACGTCACGCTGCGGCTCTGGCACAAGCTCAAGCCGCGGCTCGTGGCGGAGCATCTGACGACCGTCTACGAAACGCTCGAACGGCCGCTCGTGACCGTCATCGCGGACATGGAGCACGCGGGCATTCTCATCGAGCGCAGCGTGCTGTCGCGCCTCTCCTCGACGTTCGCGCAGACGCTGACGCGGCTGGAGGAGGAGATCAACGGCCTCGTCGGTCACAAGTTCAACCTCGGCTCGCCCAAGCAGCTCGGCGAGCTGCTGTTCGACCGGCTACAGCTTCCGGGCGGCAAGCGCACGAAGAGCGGGCAGTGGGAAACGCGCGCCGGCCTCCTCGACGATCTCGCGGCCAACGAGGACGTGCCGGAAAGCGCGCGCGGGCTCATCAACAAGATGCTCGAATGGCGCCAGCTCTCGAAGCTCGTCTCGACCTATACGGACGCGCTGCCGGGCTTCATCAACACGGACACCAAGCGCATCCACACGAGCTATGCGCTCGCCTCGACGACGACGGGACGGCTCGCGTCATACGATCCGAACCTGCAGAACATCCCGATCCGCACGAAGGAGGGCCGCGAGATCCGCACGGCGTTCGTGGCGGCGAAAGGCCATACGCTCGTCTCGGCGGACTATTCCCAGATCGAGCTGCGCGTGCTCGCGCACATCGCGGACATTCCGCAGCTCAAGCGCGCGTTCGCCGAAGGGCTCGACATTCACGCCATGACGGCGTCCGAAATGTTCGGCGTGCCGATCCAGGGCATGCCGTCCGACGTGCGCCGGCGCGCCAAGGCGATCAACTTCGGCATCATCTACGGCATCTCGGCGTTCGGGCTCGCCAACCAGCTCAGCATTCCGCGCGACGAGGCGGCCGCCTACATCCAGACCTATTTCCAGCGCTTCCCCGGCATCCGCGACTACATGGACGAGACCAAGAAGCGTGCGCACGAGCGCGGCTATGTGGAGACGATCTTCGGGCGGCGCATCTATTACCCCGAGATCAACACGAAGAACCCGGGCGTGCGCGGCAACCTCGAGCGCGCCGCCATCAACGCGCCGATCCAGGGCAGCGCGGCCGACATCATCCGCCGCGCCATGATCCGCATGCCGGAGGCGCTGACCGATGCCGGCGTCTCGTCGGCGCGCATGCTGCTGCAGGTGCACGACGAGCTCATCTTCGAGGTTCCGGAGCGCGAGGCGGAGGCGCTGATCGCGGTCGCCAAGCGCGTGATGGAGAACGCGGCGCTCCCCGCCGTGGATTTCAGCGTGCCGATCCACGTCGACGCGAAAGCCGCCGCCAACTGGGAGGCCGCGCATTAGCGCCGTTCCGGGTTTAGTGGAATCGCGGAACGGCTCTAAGCTTTTGTTTGATCGTGCTTCTTATCGGGCTCTACCCTTGCCTGGCTCCGCCATGACCCGGTTCCCACTTTTCCGGAAGCACTCTAGCGCGATCTACACCGGCTGCTGAACCGGCCCCTCGAGCACCTGGGTCAGGCGGTCCTTGATGGCTTGCTGGCGGGTTTCGCTTTCGATCTTCTTGTGCGTCAGGTCCGTCACGTAGAACACGTCCACGGCCTTCTCGCCGAAAGTCGTGATGTGCGCGGACGTGATGTCGAGCGACAAGTCCGAGATCGTGCTCGTCAGCTCGTAGAGAAGGCCCGTGCGGTCGCGGCCCGCCACCTCGATCACCGTGAAGGCGTCCGAGAGCGCGTTGTTGACGTAGACCTCGGGCGCGACCGTGAAGGCCTCGACGCGCGACGGCAGCGGACTGCGCTTTTCGAGCAGCGCCGAGACCCACGTCTCGCCGCGCAGCAGCCGCTCGATGGTGTCCTCGATGCGCTTGGCGCGGCGCAGCTCGTCCTCGTCCTCCTGGAACTCGCGCTGCAGGAGGAACGTGTCGAGCGCGAAGCCGTCGCGCGTGGTGGTGACGTGCGCGCCGGCGATGTTGGCGCCGTTGGCCGCGCAGGCGCCGGCGAACAACGACAGCAGCCGCGGATGGTTCGGCGCATAGACCGTGAGCTCCGTCACGGCGGTGAACGCGTCCGTCACGTGGCTGAAGGCGTAGGAGCGGCCGTCCGCTTCCGCCTGGCGCAACAGATGCGCGTGCTCGACCTGCCGTTTCGGCTCCGTGCGCAGCCAGTATTCCGGATAGTGGCGCGCGATGAAGCGATCGACGTCGGCCGGCGCCCAATCGCGCAACGCGGCGCGGAACTCCTGCTGCGCGTCCGACACGATCTTGTCGCGCGGCACCTGGGTGTGGCCGCCCGAGAGCAGCGGCTCCGTTTCATAGTAGAGCGTCCGCAGGAGCTGGCCCTTCCAGCCGTTCCACACGCCGGGGCCGACGGCGCGGATGTCGGCGACCGTCAACAGCAGCAGCAGCTTCAGGCGCTCCGGGCTCTGTACGATGTCGGCGAAATCGCGCACGGTCTTGGGATCGCTGATGTCGCGACTCTGGGCGACGTTGCTCATCGTCAGATGCTGCTCGATCAGCCAGACGACCGTGTCGGTCTCCGCCGGCGTCAGGCCGAGGCGCGGGCAGAGCTTCCTCGCGATGCGCCCGCCGACGATCGAATGGTCTTCGAGGCGGCCCTTGCCGATGTCGTGCAGGAAGGCGGCGACGAACAGCACGCGGCGGTTCTGGATGGTCTTGATCAGCTCGGTCGAGAGCGGCAGCTCGCTCGCGATGCCGCCGCCGCGCTCGATGTCCGTCAACATGCCGACGGTGCGGATCAGGTGCTCGTCGACGGTGTAGTGATGATACATGTTGAACTGCATCATCGCGACGACGCGGCCGAACTCCGGGATGAAGCGGCCGAGCACGCCGGCTTCGTTCATGCGGCGCAGCGTTGCTTCCGGATTGGTCTGGCCGGTCAGGAGCTGCAGGAAGATGCGGTTGGCTTCCGGATCCGCGCGCAGCTTGTCGTCGATCAGACGGCTCGAGTGGCGAAGCTGGCGGATCGCGTTCGGATGCAGGAACGTGTTGGTGTTCTCGGCCTGCGCGAAGAAGCGGATGAGATTGGCCGGATCGCGCTCGAACACGCCCGCGTCGGCGATGTTCATGCGGCCGTTGTCGATGCGGAAATCCGTCTTGTCGCGGATCTGGCGGCGCAACCGCCATGACAGCGGGTTGAAGATGCCCTCGAACGAGGGCTGCGTTTTCAACTGCTGCATTTCGAGCGCCGTGCAGAGAATGGTCGTGAGGTCGCCGACGTCCTTCGCGATCAGGAAGTAGTGCTTCATGAAGCGCTCGACGCCGCGCAGGCCGCCCTTGTCCTTGTAGCCGAGACGCTCGGCGAGCACGGGCTGGATCTCGAAGCTCAGAAGTTCTTCCGCGCGGCCCGTGTAGAAGTGCAGATAGCAGCGCACGGTCCAGAGGAAGTCCTCGCATTTGCGGAAGGTCGCCACCTCCTCTTTCGTGAAGACGCCCTTGGCGACGATCTCGTCGCCCACGTCGTGGCCGAGCAAATACTTCGACAGCCAGTGCAGCGTGTGCAGGTCGCGCAGGCCGCCCTTGCCGTCCTTGATGTTGGGCTCGACCTTGTAGCGGCTCTCACCCGTGCGGCGGTGGCGCTCGCTGCGCTCTGCCATCTTGGCCTCGATGAAGGCACGCTGCGATCCGCGAATGACCTCATCGCGAAAGCGCTGCTCGAGCTCGGCGAAAAGCTGCGCATCGCCGTGGATCAGCCACATGTCGAGCAGCGAGGTGCGGATCGTCGTGTCCTCGTTGGCGAGCTTGATGCACTGGTCGACAGTGCGCGTCGCGTGGCCGACTTTGAACCCGAGATCCCAGAGGATGTAGAGCATGTACTCGGCGACGCTCTCGCCCCAGGGCGTCTGCTTGTAGGGCAGCAGGAAGAGCAGGTCGATGTCGGAGCCCGGCGCGAGCATCTCGCGGCCATAGCCGCCGGTCGCGACGATGGCCATGCGCTCGGCGTCGGACGGGTTCGTGGCGCGATAGACGTGGGCGACGGTGTAGTCGTAAATGAGCTTCACCAGCTCATCCTGAAACTTCGCGAGGCCCGTTGCGCAGCGCCGCCCGTTGCCGTCGGCTTCGAGCTGGAGGCGGGCGGTGCCGCGCGCGGCCTTCACTAGGAACTTGAGGCGCTCGATCACCGCGGGCCGCGCCTCGGCCGGACTGCCGCTCGCGTTCAAGAGCGCCGTCAGGGCATGGCGCGCCTCCACGAGATCGAAGTACGGCGTCGGCGGGAATTGGGATGTGTCCATGCGATCAATCTATGACATCGCGGCAGGCGCCGCGAGAGGGCCTCACGGGCGCGCCTTTCCGGCGCGCAGTTCCTTCAACTGATAAAGCGTTTCCAGAGCGGCCTTGGGCGACATCTCGTCCGGCTTGAGACTGTCGAGCGCCAGATCGACCAGGCTCGGACCTTGCTGCGCCGGCTCGCTCGGGGGAGGCGCCGCGGCGAACAGCGGAAGCTCGGCGAGCGCGCCGTTCGAATGGCCGCGCTTGCGGTCCGACTTCTCGAGCAGGGTCAACACCTCGCGGGCGCGCGCGATGACATCGCCCGGCAGGCCCGCCAGCTTCGCCACCTGGATGCCGTACGAGCGGTCGGCCGCGCCGGCCTTCACGCGATGCAGGAAGATGATCTCGTCCTGCCACTCCTTCACGTCCATGGTGACGTTGGCGACGGACTTGAGGCGGCCGGCCAGCGTGGTCAGCTCGTGATAGTGGGTCGCGAACAGCACGCGCGCGCGCGTCGTCTCGTGCAGGTACTCCACGGTCGCCCAGGCGATCGAAAGGCCGTCGAACGTCGCGGTGCCGCGGCCGATCTCGTCCAGGATCACGAGCGAGCGCGACGTCGCTTGGTTGAGGATGGCCGCCGTCTCGACCATCTCGACCATGAACGTCGAGCGGCCGCGCGCGAGATCGTCGGCGGCGCCGACGCGGCTGAACAGCCGGTCGAGCACGCCGATGCGCGCCTCGCTCGCCGGCACGAACGATCCCATCTGCGCCATGATGGCGATCAGCGCGTTCTGGCGCAGGAACGTGGATTTGCCGGCCATGTTGGGACCGGTGACGAGCCAGATGCGCGCGTCGGGCATCTCGTCGAAGCCGGGCGGGCGCTCTTCGCCGGCGCGGCCCAGCGTGCAGTCGTTGGCGACGAACGGCGCGCCGTGCGTGCGCTTCAACGCGCGCTCGACGACGGGATGGCGGCCGCCGCGGATCTCGAACGCCTGGCTGCCGTCGACGGCCGGGCGCACGTAGCGCTCGTGGTGGGCGAGATGCGCCAGCGCCGTCGTGTGATCCAGCTCGGCGAGGGCTGCGGCGATGTCCGACAGCACGCGCTCCTCATGCGCGATCGCCGCGGACAGCTCGTTGAAGATCTCCTGCTCGATCGCGAACGCGCGCTCGGCGGCCGACGCAATGCGCCCTTCGATGTCCTGCAGCTCGTCCGTCGTGAAGCGCATCGCGTTGGACATGGTCTGGCGATGCCGGAACGTGCTCGCGAGCGGAGCCTCCGTCAGCGGCCTGGCGTTGGTCTGCGTGACCTCGATGAAGTAGCCCAGAATATTGTTGTGACGGACCTTCAGCGTCTTGACGCCGGAGAGCTCGACGTAGCGCGTTTCCAGCTCCGCCATCACGCGGCGGCTGTCGTCGCGCAGGCCCTGCGCCTCGTCGAGGCTTTTCCGGAACCCCGCGCGCACGAAGCCGCCGTCGCGCTTCTGGTGCGGCGGCTCGTCGACGAGCGCGGCCGACAGCAGCGCGAGCAGCTCCTCGCCCGCTCCGTCGAGCCGCTCGCGCATGCGCGCGACGTCGGCGGGAGCGCCGATCGGGCCCTCCTTGGCGCGCAGCAACGCGGCGGCGGACTTGGCGGCCGCGAGGCCCAACCCAACGGCGGCGAGATCGCGCGGGCCGCCGCGCGCGAAGGCCAGCCGCGATACCGCGCGTGCGATGTCGGGCGCGCCTTTGAGAATACCGCGCAGGTCCTCGCGCAACGGCTCGTCCTCGACGAAGAACGCGACCGCGTCGAGCCGCGCCTCGATGGCGCGTGCATCCGACAGCGGCGCGGCCAGCCGCGCCGCGAGCTCGCGCGCGCCCGCGCCCGTCACCGTGCAGTCGATCGCATCGAGCAGGCTGCCGGATTTCTCGCCCGAGGTGGAGCGCGTCAGCTCGAGGCTCGCCCGGCTCGCCGCGTCGATCATGAGCGCCGCGCTCGCGCCCATCCGGCGCGGCGGACGGATCACGGGCTTCTTGTTGATCTGCGTGAGGTCCACGTAACGCAGCACCGCGCCGATGGCGGCCAGCTCCGGGCGCGTGAACGTGCCGAAGGCGCCGAGGTCGGCGACGCCCAGCCGCGCCTTCAACTCGCGCTCGCCCGCCAGGCTGTCGAAGGAGGCGGTCGGCACCGGCGTTGCGGCGGCGCCCGCGCGTCCGATCCAGGCTTTGAGCTCGGGCTCGGCGAGCAGCGCGTCGCTCACGATCACCTCGCCCGGCGCGAGCCGCACCAGCTCGCCCGGAAGATCGTTGCCGCGCACCTCGCAAACTTCGAACTCGCCCGTCGAGATGTCGAGGGAAGCGAGCGCCAGCGTCACGGCGGGCGCGAGGCTCGACGCCTCCGCGTCGCCCGGGGCGCGGAACAGGGCCGTCAGGTAGTTGCGGGTGCGGGCATCGAGAAGCGTCTCCTCCGTCAGCGTGCCGGGCGTTACGAGCCGCACGACGTCGCGGCGGACGACGGCCTTCGCGCCGCGCTTTCTCGCTTCGGCCGGATCCTCGAGCTGCTCGCAGACGGCGACGCGGTGGCCGAGGCGGATCAGCCGCTGCAGGTACTCGTCGGCGCGATGGATCGGCACGCCGCACATCGGGATGTCCTGGCCCAGGTGCTTGCCGCGCTTGGTCAGCACGATGCCCAGCGCCTGCGACGCGACCACGGCGTCCTCGAAGAACAGCTCGTAGAAGTCGCCCATCCGGTACCAGAGGATGCTGTCCGGGTTGGCCGTCTTGATTTCGAGGAACTGGGCCATGGAGGGCGTGGCCTCGCCGATCCCGGCGGCGAGCGCCTGGAGCGCGGCGGGCGTGGCCGTTCCCTCGGCCGCGCGCTCGGGATCGGGCCGCAGCCCTGCCTCAGGCGCCGCGCCGGCCGGACCGGATTTTCCGCCCGCTTTGCTCTGCCCCTTCGCCTGCGTCATGCCCGTAGCTGCCGGTCCCTATCCCCTGCTGTGGCAACGGATAGCCGGTTGCGGGCCGGAAGGGAAATCCCGGGCTGCAGAAAATACGGGACGAGGGGCTTCGTGGTCTCACACGTCCGCGGAAATGCGGCTCTTGAGCTCGTCGGGAGCGCCGAAGTGCTCGAAGTAGCGCGGATCGATGTTCTCGACCGGCAGCACGATCAGCACGTCGGTGGTGCCGAACTGGGGATCGATCACCGCGCCGTCACCGACGAACGCGCCGAGGCGCAGGTAGCCCTTGATCAGCGGGGGCAGGGCCTTGAGCGCCGCCTTGGTGTCGATCTTGCCGGCCGGCAGCCGGTCCATGGGGACATAGAGATGGTCATGGGCGCGGCACCGCCATTCCTGCGGCGCCAGCGCATGCGCGTGGAGGAAGCTCAGCGCCATCGCGTGGGCGTCCGGGTCGGTGCCCTCGAAGCTCGCGCAGCCGATCATCACGTCGACCTTGTGCTCGCGCACGTAGGTCCAGAGGCCGTGCCAGAGCAGCTCCACCGAGCGCTTGGTGCGATAGGGCTGCAGCACGCACGAGCGGCCGAGCTCCATGAAGCGATAGCGGGGCGACTTGCGGGCCACGAGGGGCGCGATGTCGTATTCGCTCTGCGTGTAGAAGCCGAGCGTGCGCTGTGCCACCTCCTGGCGCAGCACGCGGTACGTGCCAACCACATGTGGGCGGCGGCTGCGGATCCAGGTATCCTCGCCGGTCCGGTCGAAGCTGCGATCCTCGACCAGCAGATGGTCGCAGATCGCGTCGTAGGGGTCCTGATCGAGGCGGCGCATGCCCGCGATCACGCTCGGCGTCGCCGACATTTCCTCGTAGAACACCTCGAAGCGCAGCCGCTGGGCGCGCAGGATGTCCTTGCGGCCCTGGGCCAGGCGGACTTCCAGGTTGCCGATGCGGCCGTATACCTTGGCCGGCGGCTTGCGGATGAAGGGCAGTCCCGTCACGCGGGCTTTGTCGTTGAGGCCCTTGAGGGCGAGAACGCCGCGCGGGGCGGCAGCGAGGAGCGGGTTGGATTGCCAGCGGCCAGCAATATCCCTGGCCATGCGCCGCATCCTGGCCTGCCGCTCGATCGTCATGTCGGTTCGTCCGTCCGTCCTCACGCCGGCTCGCGTCCGGCATAGCGCAATCAATCACGACTCGGAGACAATTTTGCGACGGTTTGATCCGCGGTTTGACCTTGGTGAGATCCGGGCCGTCGCGGAGCTCAGCGCGGCGGCGTCTCGTCCAGCGAGCGGGCCGCATCCACCGTCATGAGCGGCACGCCGTGACGGACGGGGAAGGCGAGATTGGCCTTGGCGCTGATCAACTCGCGCGCCGCCTTGTCGTAGGTCAGCGGCCCCTTGGTGACGGGGCACACGAGCAGCTCGAGGAGCTTCGGATCCGGCTCCTCCTGGTGCGTGGCGTTCGAAGGTTCGTCGGCCATCGGGTCCTTTCTCACTGCAGCGTCCCGCCGGAGCCGCCGCGGGTGGCGAGATCCATCTCCGCGAGCGCGATCAGCACCTCGGCGCGCGTCTTGAGATCGCTCGCTTCGAGCAACGCCTGCTTTTCCTCGGGCCCGTACGGACTCATGACACACAGCGCGTTGATCAGGAACTCGCTCGGCGCGCGATCGATGACGTTCCAGTCGGTGTCGAGGTTGTTCTCCGTCAGATAGGTGCGCAACACGCTGATCAGGCGCGGGCGGTCGATGCGCTCCTCGCCGAGGCCGCGCGTGAGATCGCTCGCGAAGCGGTCGTAGCTCACGGTCGCCGCGCGATAGGACTTTCCGGTCTCCGCCTCGCCCACGATCTCGAAGCGCGAGACGCCCGTCACGGCGATCGCGAGGCGGCCGTCGTCCAGCTCCTGATAGCTCGTGATGCGGCCCGCGCCGCCGACGCGGCGCAGCGCCGTGTCGCGCGCTGCGGGGCTTTCCTCGGCGTCGGACCCGGCGGGCTGGATCATGCCGAGCATGCGGTGCCCGCTCATGACGTCGTCGATCATCTCGAGGTAGCGCGGCTCGAAGATGTTGAGCGGCAGCGTCGAGCCCGGCAGCAGGATGGCGCCGCGCAGCGGGAACAGCGGCAGCCGCGACGGCAGATCCGCAGGACGGCGATACCTCTCCGCGATGGAAACCACGTCCTCTCCTCTCTCAGCGGAAGAGAATCGACGACAGACGGCGGCGGCCGTCGATCGTGTGCTCGTCCTTGGGACCCCAGGCGTCGAAGAGCTGCACGAGCTGCTTGCGGGCGGCTTCCTCATTCCAGGCGCGGTCGCGGCTCACGATCTCGAGCAGATGCGTCAGCGCCGCATCTTTCTTGCCGCGCGCGGCGAGCGCCACGGCGAGATCGAAGCGGGCCTGATGATCGGCCGGATCGGCGGCGAGGCGCTGCTCGAGCTCGGCGCTGTTGTCGGATTGGCCCGCCACCTTCGCCAGCTCCAGCGCGGCGCGCGCGCTCTGAACCGGCGCGCTCGACTGCTTGTCCGGCGGCACGAGGCTCAGCGTCTGCTCGGCGCGCGCGGCATCGCCGCTGGCGATGTAGCAGCGCGCGAGGCCCGCGATCGCGTGCACGTTCTGCTGGTCTTCCTGGAACACGGCCGCATAGGCCTCCGCGGCGCCCTGCAGGTCGCCGGCTTCGAGCGCCTCGTCCGCGGTCGTGAGCACGGCGGCGATGTCGTCCTCGCCCTCGTCGACGAGCAGGCGGTCGATGAACGCGCGGATCTGGCTCTCCGGCTGGGCCCCCATGAAGCCGTCGACCGGGCGGCCGTCGCGGAACGCGTAGATCGTCGGCAGCGACTGGATGCGAAGCTGGCCCGCGATGGCCGGATGGGCATCCGTGTCGATCTTCACGAGCCGCACCTTGCCGGCGTAGCTCTTCACCACCTTCTCGATGATGGGCGTGAGCTGCTTGCAGGGCCCGCACCAGGCGGCCCAGAAGTCGACGAGCACGAGCGCGTCACGCGAAGCTTCGACCACGTCCTTGCCGAAGCTCGCCGACGTTCCGTCCTTGATCAGCCCGGCGGGCGCGGCTCCCAGGGGCTTCAAGTCTCCCAAATCCATCGCTCCACTCCACGAAAGTTTCGATTGGCCGCTCCGGCGCGCGGCGGTCCGCGGTGGCCTTATATAGGAGCGGGACGGCCAGTCTGCGAGGCCGTCCAAGCCTTTGGCAGGACTGAACCGCAATTGGCCCGGCCATGCAATCCGTTCCGCCCCTGATTTGCCGGGCCCGCGCGGGGGACGGCACGCAGGCGACCATTTAGACGAAATTGACCCTCGGATGAGGCTTGCAAACGGCTTTCGGTTGCGCAATAAGACCGGGCGCACCGCTTCGCGGCGCGCTGTTACCCCATTTCCGGACGCGGGCGTAGCTCAGGGGTAGAGCATCACGTTGCCAACGTGAGGGTCGTGAGTTCGAATCTCATCGCCCGCTCCATTCTTCTTCTCTCAATCGCAGACAGTGCTGCTCCTGGCGGAGCCGCGGTTCGCCGTGCCTCCCTCTCAGGAGGCGGCGAGCGCTTCCGGCGTGCCGGATGGCGCGGGCGAGACGCCCTGCGGCGTCAAGGGCGCGAGCGAGGGGCGCTCTCCCGCCGCCGGCGCGGGCTCCATGCGCAGCAGGATTTCTTCGCAAAGCTGGCGCAGCGCGCGCCCTGTCTCTCCCGGATACTTCGCGAAATACGAGCGGTCCGGCGCCTGGAACCGCGCCGAATCCTGCAGCGCGACGGCGCGCGGCACCACCTGGTTGAAGCAGCGGTTGTCCGGATTGCTCATCAGCCAGGCGTGATAGTCGTCCTCGGTGGGCGAGGTGGCGTCCTTCATGTTGACGAGCACGCCGAGGTTCTCGGCAAAACCCATTTCGGGGTTCAGCGACTTGAAGCGCCGGAACACCTCGAGGCCGCAGACCGAGACGTAATCGGCCTTGGTCGGCGAGATGTGATAATCCGCCTCGCGGAGCCAGCTCTCGGTCAGCACCGACAGGCCCGGCGGGCAATCGATCAGGATCACGTCGAACACGCTGCGGGCTTCCGTCAGCAGCGCGCCGATGACGGCCCGCAGGCGGCTGTGCAGGCTCTCCTTCGATACCTCGCGCTCGAACAGCGTGAGCTGCATGTCGCTCGGCATCAGGAACACGGTGCGGGCGTCGTCGACGTCGGACACATTGCGCACGACGAAGCGAAGCCAGTCGGCGGGGGCATCCTGCAGCACGCGCGAGACGAGGAAATCGACGATGGTGAGGCCGTTCTGCTGCAGGCGATGCAGGTTCGGCACTGTCATCAGCATGCTCGAAACGGAGGCCTGGGAGTCGCTGTCGATCACCAGCACGTTCTTGCCGTGATAGGCCGAAAGCGTTTCGGCCAGGGCGAGCACGAGCGTCGATTTGCCGACACCGCCCTTGGTATTCATCACAGCAATCGTGTTGCGCATGGCGCTCCGAGCCCTCCCGCTCCGATACAGCGAATTCCCACGCTATCACATGTGCGTCGGGAATGTGGCGGCCTCGCGGTTCGCGACGGGTTGCGCGCCCCGACCCCGCACAGGAGCTTCGTTTTTTGATGAGGCGGCATGGGGTCCGTCAAGACCCTTCGCCGCGAATGGCGTCGAAATGCGATCAATACCGGCGTGCGGGAACCCAGGCCGTGCCGCCGCGGCGCACGAGAACGCGCGTGCGCTCGTAGGCGACGACTGGCGGATGATCGACGACGTAGCGTTGCGCGGGCCGCACGGCGACCGCGCGGTTCTGGTAGCCGTAGACGGCGGGCGTCACCATGCGCACGCGGCGGCCCGGACGGACCAGGATCTCGCGCGGTACCACTTTCACCTCCGCCGGCACGGGCACTTTGCAGCGCCGCTCGCCGTAGGGCCCGTACGTCCTCTCCCAGCGATAGCCGGCGCGGCGCACGACGACCTCCTGCAGGACGGTGCGCGTCACGGGCGGCGTCATCGCATATTCGACCCGCGGCGGGCTGAGCATCACGCGCTCGGGGCGAACGAGGACGGCCGGGCGCGTCTCATAGACCTCGCGATAGCCGCGCTCGACGACGACGGGCCGCTCGACGGTGCGGTAGACGTCGGGGAAGCGCACCTTGTCGTAGCATTCGGCGCGGCCGTGGCAGGCGGAGGCGGGCGAGGCGATCGACACGGCGACAGCGAGGGTGGCGGCAACGGCGAGGCAACGCAAAGACATGCTGAAAACGCTCCGGACAGGGTCAGCGGCCAGTTTACCTCCTATGCGGGCCGCCCGCCGCTTCGACATCCGCGCTTGGTTAAGTGCAATCGGTTGAATCGGCTCAACTTTTAATCACGTTTCCGCCATTCCGGATCGGCCTAACCGGCCGGGGCTACGGAGCGCCGATTTTCGGCCACCGCGCGATCTGATAAGAAGGGCGCACCCGAGGACACTCAGGCGCTCCTGCCTCTCGACAAGGACAATCGCGTATGACCCCCGCCCTTTCATTCAAGACTTTTCGTCCGCTCGCCCTGATGGCCACGCTGATCGCGGCGCTTTCGCTCGGCGGCTGCGGCGTCAACAACATTCCGACCTATGAGCAGAGCGCGAAGGCCGCGTGGGCCGAGGTGCAGAACCAGTACAAGCGGCGCACGGATCTCATTCCCAACCTCGTCGAGAGCGTCAAAGGTTTCGCCGAGCAGGAGCGCAAGGTGCTGACCGACGTCACGGAAGCGCGCGCCAAGGCGACGAGCGTGCAGATCCCGGCCGACATCCTCACGAACCCGGAAGCGATGAAGCAATACCAGGATGCGCAGAACACGCTGGGCGGCGCGCTGCGCCAGCTCCTCGCCGTGGTCGAGCGCTATCCGGACATCAAGTCGGGCCAGAACTTCCTCGCGCTGCAGAGCCAGATCGAAGGCACCGAGAACCGCATCTCGATCGCGCGGCGCGACTACATCCAGGCCGTGCGCCAGTACAATACCGAGATCACCACGTTCCCGGGACGCCTCTGGAAGTCGTTCCTCTATCCGTCCGCCGAGGTGATGGCCACGTTCGACATTCCGGCTGAAGAGCAGAAGGCGCCCAAGGTCGACTTCGGCACGAGCAAGTGAGCCAGCGAGCGGCATTCCATCGAAACACGTTCTGGACGGCGGCGCTGATCGCGCTCGCCGTCCTCCTCGCTGGGCCGGCCGCATTCGCCGCGCCGACGTTTCCGCAGCTCACCGGCCGCATCGTCGACGACGCCAACCTGCTGAAGCCCGACGACCGTGCCGCCATCGAGGCCGAGCTCGGCGCGCTCGAGCAGAAATCGACGGATCAGCTCGTCGTCGTCACCGTTCCCTCGCTCGGCGGCCTCGAGATCGAGGACTACGGCTATCAGCTCGGCCGCCACTGGGGCATCGGGCAATCGGGCAAGGACAACGGCGTCCTGCTGATCGTCGCGCCCAACGAGCGCAAGGTCAGGATCGAGGTGGGACGCGGGCTCGAGCCCGTCGTCACCGACCTCATGAGCCGCATCATCATCGAGAACGCGATCGTTCCCGAGTTCCGCCGCGGCAACTTCAGCGCCGGCATCCGCGCCGGCGTGCGCGACATCAAGGATACGCTGCTCGGCGATGCGGAAGCCGTGAAGGAGCGCGCGCGTGGCCTCAACGGCGACGACGGGCCGGACTGGCTCGGCCTTCTCATCATCGCGTTCTGGATCGCGATCGTGGTCTACATCATCTACGTGCAGTCGCGGTATGCCGCGCAGGCACCGCAAACCATCGGCCGCGATCCGCGCCGCCGCGGGCGGCGCATGCGCGATGCCGGGCCGATCATCATTCCGGGCGGCGCGTCCGATTCCTGGGGCGGCGGCTGGTCCGGCGGCGGGGGCGGATGGTCGGGCGGCGGCGGCGATTTCGGCGGCGGCGGCGGATCGGGAAGCTGGTAATTCGAAGGGCGCTCATGCGAGCGCACGAAGGGCAACGACATGCGACTGACGTTCTCGGAAACTGACGAGCACCGCATCGCGGAGGCCATCTCCACTGCGGAGCAGAAGACCTCGGGCGAGATCGTCGCCGTCGTCGCGGGCGAGAGCAGCACCTATCTCTATGCGCCGTTCCTCTGGGCGTCCGTCGTCGCGCTGCTCGTGCCGTGGCCGCTCATCCTCTGGACGTGGTGGCCGTCGGCGTGGATCTATCTCGCGCAGGTGATCGCGTTCGCGCTCGTGCTCGCCTTCACGGTGCCGCGGCCGATCCGCTACCGGCTCGTGCCCGCGCGCATCAAGCGGGCGCGGGCGCAACGGCGCGCGATGGAGCAGTTCGTCGCGCAGAACATGCACACGACGCAGGGGCGCACAGGTGTTCTGATTTTCGTTTCGGTGGCCGAGCGGCATGCGCAGATCGTGGCCGACACCGGCATTCACCAGCGCGTGCCGGAGGGCACGTGGCAGGGCATCGTCAACCAGCTCACGCGCGCATTCGGGGCCGGGCGTCCCGTCGAGGGCTTCGTGCAGGCCATCGAAGAGGTTGGCCGGCATCTCGCCGCGCATTTCCCGCCGGGCTCGTGCGACGCCAACGAGCTGCCCGACCACCTGATCGTGCTCGACGACGTGTGAGCGGCGCCTGCCCCAAGCCTCATGCGTCCGGCATCGTGACGACGATCTTGCCGACGGCCTCGCGCCGGTCGATGACGCCGATGGCCTCGCGGATGTCGGCGAGCGGATACGTTGCCTGAATGCGTGGGGTGAGCTTGCCGGCCGCGACCCAGTCCAGAACCTCGATCATGTTGGCGCGATGGCCGGCCGGATTGCGCCGCACGGCCTCGCCCCAGAACACGCCGATCGCATCCGAGCCCTTGAGCATGAGCAGGTTCAGCGGCAGCTTCGGGATGTCGCCCGCCGCGAACCCAACGACGAGGAAGCGGCCTTCCCACGCGAGCGCGCGGACTGCCGGCTCCGCATATTTGCCACCGACGCAGTCGTAGACCACATCGACGCCGCGACCGCCCGTCAGCGCCTTCAGCGTCTCCTTGAGGTCGACCGCGTCGTAGTTGACGACCTCGTCGGCGCCCAGCGCGCGACAGATCTCGAGCTTGTCGTCGGACGAGGCGCCGGCGATCACGCGCGCGCCCATCAGCTTGGCGATTTCGAGCGCGGCCTGGCCCGCGCCACCCGAGGCGCCGAGGATCGCGACCCATTCGCCGGGCTTCACGCGACCGCGGTCCTTGAGGCCGTGAATGGCCGTGCCGAAGGTCACGCTGACGGCAGAGGCGACCGCGTCGGAGACGGACGGCGGAACGGGAATGAGGCTCTCGGCCGCGACCACGACCTTCTCGCGCGCGCCGCCGTAGCCGACCGCCGCCGCGACACGATCGCCCACGGCCACGCCCGTCACGCCTGCGCCGAGGGCTTCGACCACGCCCGCGATCTCGCCCGAGGGCGAGAACGGCAACTCCGGCTTCGTCTGGTATTTTCCGCGCGTGATCAACGTGTCGAAGAAGTTCAGCGCCGCCGCGCGGACGCGCACGACGACCTCGCCGGGTCCGGCCGCGGGGTCCGCAATCTCCTCCACCACGACGGCCGCAGGACCATCCAGGCTCTTGCAAAGGGCCGCCTTCATGTGTGACCTCCCGGGCTGAACTTGCCGTGCTCCACGCTGCGCGCCGTTTCGAAGCGGCATCCGGCGCGGGACACTAAAGCGTTTTGCGATCCGATGAAATCGGGTCGCTCGCTCCCCCGCGCCTCCATGAAGCGAGCTTCCTCATGACGTCCACAGCCTGGCCCCCCAAGTCCCGCGGCTATTTCGCCATCGGTGCGGAGCGCTCGTCGAAGGCGCTCAACCTCGGCAACCTCATGCGCTCGGCGCACGCCTTCGGCGCCAGCTTCACGTTCACCATCGGCGCCCAGTATCAGGCGCTCGAAGCGCGCGCCGACACGTCCAAGGGCCAATGGCATCTTCCGCACTACAACTGGATCACGACGGACGAGATGGTGCTGCCGAAAGGCTGCAAGCTCGTCGGCGTCGAGCTGCTCGACGACGCCATCGCCTTGCCGAGTTTTCGCCATCCTCTGCAGGCGGCCTACGTTCTGGGGCCGGAACGGGGCTCGCTCTCCCCCGAATTGCTGGCGCGCTGCGATTTCACGGTCAAGATCCCGACCAGCTTTTGCGTCAATGTCGCAATGGCCGGGGCCATCGTCATGTACGATCGCGTGAAGAGCTTCGCTCCGTTTGCGGACCGTCCCGTCTCGGAGGGCGGACCTTCGGCGACGGGTGCCTCCGTACGGGCCGACGGACATCGGAAAGGTCGTCCCGGCGGGTGACAAGTTAACCATGGTGCCCGTATAAAAAGAGGCCAGATTCGCCAGAAGGGGGCTGTCGAACTTCCATGATCGCTTCACGCTCGATCCCATTCATTCTGTCCGGCCTCGCCTTCGCGTGGGCTCTGCCGCTCTCGGCGCAAACGCTGGCTCAGGGCGCGGTGGAAATGAAGAAGTTCGGCGACTGGGTCGTTCATCAGAACAGCGGCTCGGGGCCCAAGATCTGCTTCGCCGCGACCGTGCCGAAAACCAAGGAGCCCGCCAGCGCCAACCGCGCCAAGATCGTGCTCTATGTCTCGGCCTGGCCCAAGGACGGCGTGAAGTCCGAGATCTCGATCAAGCTCGGTTATCCGATCAAGCCGGACAGCGCCATCGCCGTCACGGTCGGCGACACGTCCTTCCAGCTTTTCGCGCAGGACGATCGGGCCTACGTGGCCGACGCCACGCAGGAGCTCAAGATGATCGAGGCCATGAAGAAGGGCTCGAAGCTCGTCGTGAAGGCCACCTCGACGCGCGGCACGCAGACGACGGACACCTACTCGCTGCAGGGTCTCGGCCAGGCGCTCGACGCCGTGGCCACGGCATGCCCGTGATCCTCTCCCCGCGTCGCGCGCGTTTCAGCGCACGCGCTCGGGATTGCGCAACTGAATGTAGAGCGCGCCTTCGCCGCCATGCGGGATCGCGGCGGTCTTGTAGCTGACGACGATCGTGCGCAGCTCGGGCTCGGCGAGCCACATCGGCACATTGCGCTTCAGCACGCCGCGCTCCGGCGTCATGAACCCTTCGTCGTCGTCGCGTGGGCTGCGCGGCCCACCTTTGCCGGTGATGACGAGCACCCAGCGCTGCCCGCGCTGAAACGCCGTGACGAGGAACCGGCGGAGCGCGACGTGCGCCTCGTGCTGACGCATGCCGTGCAGATCGATGCGCGCTTCGATCTCGATCTGGCCCTGGCGCAACCTTCGCGCGGCTTTGCGATCGAAGGTGCCGAGCTCGGGCGGCGGCGCGGCCGGTCGTGCGGGCGTTGCCGGCTTCGGCGGCGTTTTGGCACTCGCGGCGGGTGCGTGCCCCTTGCTGCCTTTCGTGCCGGCCGATGTCTTGAACGGCGGGACGCTTTCCAAATCCGGCATGTCGGGCAGATGGCGGTCCTTGCGCACCTTCAGCGGTTTCAGCGACGAGGCGGCATGCTCCCAGAGCGCTTCGTCCTCCTTGCTCAGATGCCGGCGGCGCGACGGCGGCGACGGCTTCTTCACGGCGGGCCGTCCGCCGATGGCAACAGCGCAAAGAACGTTCCCGCATGCTTGGTCGATCCCGCGAGGCGGCCGGCCTCGTCGCCCGAGCCGAAATAGATGTCGCCGCGCTCGGGGCCGCGGATGGCGGAGCCCACGTCCTGCGCGATCATCAGGCGCGCGAAGCTTTCGCCCGCGCGCCAAGGCTGCAACTCCGCTGCGCTGACGTAGATCGGTGCGCCGAGGGCGTGAAAGGCGGTATCGACCGCAAGGCTGCGTCCCGGCGACAGCGGGATTTCGAGCGCCCCGAGCGGGCCGTCGTCCTCGCGCGCCAGCTCGCGAAAGAACACGAACGAGCGGTTCTCCTGCATGACGCGGCGGCCGCGCGCGGCATCGGCGGCGAGCCAGACCTTCAACGCGTCGAGCGTCATCTCGTCGGCCGTGAAGTGGCCCTGGTCGATCAGGTAGCGGCCGATGGACGTATAGGGATGGCCGTTCTTGCCGTCGTAGGTGACGCGGGTCGTCGACCCATCCGCAAACCGGATGCGACCCGAGCCCTGGATGTGCATGAAGAAGGTGTCGACGGCATCCGCGAGCCAGACGAACTCCAGGCCCTGGCCGTCGAGCGCGCCGGCGTCGATGTCGGCGCGCGTGGCGTAGGGCTCGATGCTGCCGCTCGCCGTCTTCCTCGCGTGCGTCAGTCCGTCGGCCAAGGCGCCGCGCTCCTGCTCGCCGACGAGGTTTACGAGGTCGGCCGGGCGGCGATAGACGGGGAAGCGATAAAGGCCGTCGGGTGCGCGCGCGCCCGGCAGCACCGGCTCGTAGTAGCCGGTCAGCAGGCCTGGTGCGCGGTCGTGCACGATGCGGTGGGGGACGAAGCTCGTTTCGAAGAATGCCCTTGCCGCCTCGCGCGTGGCGATGCTGTCGCCCAGCCGGGCGGCGTCTGCCGCGAGTGCGACGAGGCGTTCGTTGGCGCGGCGCGTCTTGCCCGTGGAGCCGCCCGGCACGCGGGCAATGGCGGCGGCCGAGCGCACGAAGGCGCGGAAGGCGTCGAGGTGATCATCAGCGTGCCAGCCGGGCAGATCGTCGAACGCAACCGGCGTGAAGCCGATCTCGCGGCCGGCCACCTCTGACGTGCGGGCTCCAAGCGGCATGGGGCGGGTCGCGGCCTCGGCAGACGGTCGTCAGTTCGGCGCTTGCGTGCCCACGAGCTTCCAGTTGAGGTTTCGCCGCGCGTCCTTCGTGCCGATGTCGCGCGAGAAGGTCCAGATGTCGGTGACGTCCTTGATGCGCGTCTCGTCGCCGTCAATGATGTTGCCGGCCTTGTCGCGCGTGGACGTGATGAGCTGGCTGACGAAGCGCACGGTCAGGCTCGCGACGCCCTTGGGGCTCACCTCGGCTTCGAGAATGTCGGCCTTGTTGATGCCGACGAAGCTCTGGTCGATGACCTCACCGCGCTGCTCGCGCTCCGTGATGGCGCGCGAGAAGCTCTCGTACACGTCGCTGCTCAGGAGATCGCGGAGCGTGCGGCGGTTGCCTTCCGCGAACGCCGTCACGATCATTTCGTAAGCCTGGCGGGCGCCGCGCAGGAAGCCGTCCGGATCGAACTTGGAATCCTTGGCGAGGATGTCCATCAGCCGCTTGGCGAGCATCGAGTCCTCGCCCGCGAACGACTTGATGCGCTCCTCGACCTCGGCCACGGTGACGGCCTGCTCCTGCGGCTCCGCCTCGCGCTCGCGGCGCGGGAGTGCGACGACCTTGTCCGACTTGGCCTCGGCGGCGGTGCGCTGCATGGCGGCCTCGCGGCGGCGGCGGTCCACCCGCGCATCGTCATCGTCGGTGCGGCGGCCGAGGACGCTCCTCAGTTTCACGATCGCAATCACGGCAACAATCAGCGAGAGAAGCGTGAATAAGTCGATTTCGCCATTCATCGTCGGCTGCTTCCCGGCAAGGCCCGCGCATCGGTGGGCATAGGGCTGATGTAAGGTCGGTTTTGAGGTTCGTCCAGGGCGTCGCGCTCACCCGCGGCGAGGGCGCCGCTTCGGCGGAGAGGACGATCATGATCTGCAACTTAGGCCACAAAGAGGGAGAAGCCAATAATCTTGCTGCCGGATCAGGGCCAAAGGGCACTCGCTCATTGCGGCCCGCGGTCCCGCATGATAGCCACGGTGACCTTATTTTCAGCAACCTCGGCAGCCCCCCGGCTGCGTAAACCAAGGAAGTCACGGGCACTTCAGATGGCAGACAAGACCACCCCCAAGTCCATTGACGAGGACGGCGCAGATGGCCGGACGGTCCAGATCGAGGCCCAGGTGGTCGCGCAGTTCGTCAAGGATCTTTCGTTCGAGAACCCGAACGCCGAGCGGTTCCTTTCCGAGGGGCCGAGCGAAAAGCCCAACATCAAGCTCGAAATCAACGTGCTGGCCAAGCGGCTCAAGGACGAGCTTTACGAGAGCGCCATCGATTTCAAGGCGGTGGCCTCCACCAAGGACGGCACCATCTATGACCTCGAGCTCGTCTATGCCGGCCTTTTCCGACTCCGGAACGTGCCGCCGGAGATGCTCGAACCGTTCCTCGTCATCAACTGCCCGACCCTCGTTTTCCCGTATCTGCGCCGGCTCGTGTCCGACCTGACGCGCGAGGGCGGCTACCCGCCGTTGGTGCTCGACCCGATCGACTTCGCGCAGCTCTACATGCGCCGCAAGGCCGAGCTGGCGGCTGCCGAGCCGGCCAAGATCAACTGATCGATCCGGTTTCGGCGGACGAGCCGGCCTTTATGCGCCGTCCGCCGGCTCCAGGAACCGCTTCCAGAGCGCTTTCGGCCCCAGCGTTTCGACGAACGCGCGGTGGGCGGCGATGATCTCGTCCGTCAACCGGGACGGGAGCGGAACAGGGCGCGGCTTCAGACGGGCGGCCGCGCCGTTGATGCCGGCCTGGCCCAAGGCGCGGCGCTCGCTGCCGAGGCCCAGGCTTCCCTGCCGTTCGCCGAGCAACTCGACGTAGACTTCCGCCAGCAGCAGGGAGTCCATCAGCGCGCCGTGCTTGATGCGCTTCGAGTTGTCGATGCCATAGCGCTTGCAGAGCGCATCGAGGCTGTTCGGTCCGGCCGGATGCTTGCGGCGCGCGAGCTGCAGCGTATCGACGACCCGGCTCATGGAAATCGCGGGGCTCGCCAAGCGCTCGAGCTCGGCGTTCAGGAAGCCCACGTCGAACAGCGCGTTGTGAATGACTAGCGTGTCGCCGGCGATGAACTCCAGGAACTCGTTCGCCACCTCGGCGAACAGCGGCTTGTCGAGCAGGAATTCCGTCGAGAGCCCGTGCACGGCCTCGGCTTCCGCGGAGACCACGCGCTCGGGATTGATGAAGCGATGGAACTCGCGCCCGGTCGGGATGCGGTTCACGAGCTCGATGCAGCCGATCTCGATCAGCCGGTCGCCCTTGCGGGCATCGAGGCCGGTGGTTTCGGTATCGAGAACGATCTCGCGCAGCATGGGGCTCACTTCATATGGGAACGCGAGACTGTTGTGGTTCAATGCGGCTGACGCCGTCAGGGCGCGCGCCAGTCCCGCTCGAACGCGTTGGCGGGACAATCCTTCAGCGCGCTCAGAATAGCATCGACCTGGGCCTCGCTGTCGGCCAGGGTGCCGCCGGTGTCCACAACAAAGTCGGCGCGCTTGCGCTTTTCCGCGTCCGGCAGTTGCCGGGCGAGCAGCGCGTCGAGCCGCGCCACGGTCATGCCCGGACGCGCGAGCACGCGTTCCCTCTGAACCTCCGCCGGCGCCGAGACGACGACGACCGCATCGACGGCCGCGTCGAGCCCCGTTTCGAGCAGCAACGGGATTTCGAGGACGGCGCAGGCCGCCCCGTCCTCGTGTGCGCGCGCGAGGAAGGCTTGCTCCGCCTTGCGCACCAGCGGATGCACGATCGCCTCGAGCGCGCGAAAGCGCGCCGCATCCTCGCCCAGTGCCGCCGCGAGGCGGGGGCGGTCGACGCGTCCTTCGGCTGTCGTGCCGGGGAACGCGGCTTCGACCAGCGGAACTGCTTCCGCCGCGTAGAGGCGATGCACCTCGGCGTCCGCATCGAACACGGGCACGCCGCGCGCGCGCAGCATGCCGGCGATCGTGGACTTGCCCATGCCGATGGATCCCGTGAGGCCGAGGATCTGCATCACGTGCCCTCGATGTCGGCGGCGATGCGATCGTAGAGGTCGTCCGTCACCTCGGGGCGAACGCCGAACCACTTCTCGAATCCCGGCACGGCCTGATGCAGCAGCATGCCGAGGCCGTCGACCGTATGCAGTCCGTGGCGTCGGGCCTCGCGGATCAGCCCCGTTTCGAGCGGCACATAGACGATGTCCGAGACGATGCAATCGGGATGGAAATCGGTGAAGTCCATCGCCAGCGTGCCCTCACCCTTGAGACCCAGCGACGTCGTGTTGACGAGCACCGACGCCTCGGTCGACGCGCGCGAGCGGTCCTCCCACGGCAGCACCTTGAGGCGCGGTCCGAAATCGCGGCGCAGCGCCTCGGCGCGCTCCGGCGAGCGATTGAAGATGCGGATCTCGCCGACGCCGGCTTCGAGGAAGCCGTGCACGATGGCGCGCGCGGCGCCGCCGGCGCCGAGGATGCACACCGGCGCGTCGCGGCGATCCCAGTCCTCCGCCTCGCGCGAAAGATAGGTCATGTAGCCATAGGTATCGGTGTTCGAGGCGTGGAGCGCGCCGTCCTCGACCCAGATCGTGTTGGCCGCGCCGATGGCTGTCGCAGCGGCGTCGCGCGCCGCGACCAAGCGGAACACGTCCTCCTTGAACGGAATCGTGACGTTGCAGCCGGCATAGCCTTCGTCCGCCAACGACCGCAGAAACGTTTCGAGCGTGTCCGGCGGAACGGCGCGCTTCGTATAGCTTCCGTCGATCTTGTAGTGGTCCAGCCAAAACCGATGGATCGCGGGCGAGCGCGAATGCGCGATGGGCCAGCCGATGACGCACGCCTTCTTCATGCGAGCAGCGCTCCTTCGCGGCGAAGCGCATGGATCAACGGCAACAGCGGCATCCCGAGGATGGTCGCGTGCTCGCCCTCGATGCGCTCGAAAAGCTGAATGGCCGGGCCTTCGATCTGATAGCTGCCGACGGACGACAGCACGCGCGGTCCGGCCTCAGCGAGATAGGCGTCCAGCGCGGCTTCGGAGAACGTCCGCATCGTGAGGCGCGCGGTGTCGACGCCACGCCAGACGATCGCACCGCCGCGGCAGAGTGCGACGGCCGAATGCAGCGCATGCGTCTTGCCGCGCAGCGCAGAGAGAACAGCGCGGGCCTCCTCCATCGACGGCGCCTTGTCGAGCAGGCGGCCTTCGAACGCCAGCACCTGATCGGCGCCGATCACCAACGCCTCGGGGTGGCGGGTCGACACGGCGGCGGCTTTCGCCTCGGCCAGTGTCAGCGCAACATCCTCCGGCGTAGCGCTGCCGTCGCGCGCTAATAGAGAATCGCGAATCGCCTCCTCGGCGACGTCGGCCGGATCGACGTCGAAACTGAGGCCGGCGTTGTCGAGCAGCGCGCGGCGTGCGGCGCTTCCGGACGCCAGAACGATGCGCGGGGGATCGCGCGGGCCGTCAGGATCCATGGCCGCCCTCCGGCGACGCGGCATCCGCCTCGTCCTCGTCCGCTTTCTCGGCCTCGCGATCCTGCATCAGGCGGATGATCGTCGCGGCCGTCTCCTCCACCGAGCGGCGCGTCACGTCGATGATCGGCCAGCCGTGCTTGGCGCAGAGCTTGCGCGTGTAGGTGATCTCGGCGGCGATGCGGCTGCGGTCGACGTAGTCGTCGAGGTCGCGGTCGGCCAGCAGCAGCGCGCGGTTGCGGCGAACCTCGGCGATGCGGTCCGGGCTCGCGATCAGGCAGACGACGAAGGCCGAGTGCTCGCCGGCGATCTCCTCCGGAAACGGCAGCGACGGCACGAGCGGCACGTTGGCCGTCTTGTATCCGCGCTGGGCGAGATAGATGCTGGTCGGCGTCTTCGACGTGCGCGAGATGCCGAGCAGGATGATGTCGGCCGCGCTCAGGTCCTCCGGCAGGCGGCCGTCGTCATGGGCCATCGTGAAATTCAGAGCGTCGATGCGGCGGAAGTAGTCCGCGTCCAGCACATGCTGGCCAGCGACCTTCGGCGTCTGCGGCGCGCCGAGGTACGATTCGAACACCTGCATGATGGGTTGCAGCACCGCCAGGCACGGCACCTTGAGCTCTTTGCACTTGAGCTCGAGCTCGGCGATCAGGTCCAGGTTGACGATCGTATAGAGCACGATGCCGGGCGCCTGCTCGATCTCCTGCATCACGCGCTTGAGCTGGCGGGCGTTCCGCACCAGGGGATGCACGTGCTCGATGGGGCGGATCTGCGCGTACTGAACCGAGGCCGCCTTGGCGATCGTCGTCAGCGTTTCACCGGTCGAATCCGACACGAGGTGGAGATGAAAGTAGCTCGGCTGGCTGTTGGCCATCTGTGGATCGGAAGCCTTGCTGGGGCTGGACATTCGTCCGGGTTGGCGCTGCCGTGGGCAACGTGTGCCGGTTGTCCACCGGGATACCCCGAATATCGCCGATGTGAACCAAATTTCTCTGTCGCGGGTCGTCCCCGGGGACGAGCTGACGCTCGACAGGCCATCACGCACGATCCACAGGATGTCCCGGCGGGAGGGTCGTCAGGCGCAGCGGACAAGTGGTTGACTCACATGGCTCCGGCGGGGCCTAGTGGCGCGCCCCCGCGGCAGGCCCCAAGACGTTGCGCCGGGGAAATCCGGAGCGAAAGAAGCTTGGGACAACCCGGGGACGATGGCGCGATGCCCGTCATCCCCGCCGCTAATAACAATAACAGTAACCTCTAGACTCTTTGTCTTTTGATTGAAGGGAAGATCATGGGCCAGAAAGGACGGCTTCGTGCAAAGGCGCAGCCCGAACGGAAGTTTCTGGCACCGTTTCACGGGCAGGTGCTCGATGCGCCGCCGGTCTGGCTGATGCGCCAGGCGGGCCGCTATCTGCCGGAATACCGGGCGACGCGGGCGGAGGCCGGCAGTTTTCTCAAGCTCTGCTATTCGCCGAAGCTCGCGGCCGAGGTGACGCTGCAGCCGATCCGGCGCTACGGGTTCGATGCGGCCATCCTGTTCGCCGATATCCTGATCGTGCCAGACGCGCTGGGGCAGGACGTGCGGTTCGAGGAGGGCGAGGGGCCCCGGCTCGATCCCATCCGGTCGGCGGCGGACCTCGCCAAGCTCGACCTCATGGCCACAACGCCGAAGTTCGATGTCATCGCGGAGACCGTTGACCGGCTGCGGCAGGAGCTGCCGCACGAGACGGCCCTGATCGGGTTCTGCGGCGCGCCGTGGACGGTCGCGACCTACATGGTGCAGGGGCGCGGCTCTGCCGACCAGGCCGAGGCGCGGCTCTGGGCCTACCGGGACCCGGAAGGGTTCGGCCAGCTCATCGACCTGCTGACGGCCGCGTCCATCGACTATCTCGACCGGCAGGTCAAAGCGGGGGCGGATTGTCTCCAGATTTTCGATACTTGGGCCGGATCGCTGCCGGACGATGAGTTCGACCGGTGGGTGGTGGCGCCGACCCGGGCCATCCGCGAGGCGCTGGCGGACCTGCATCCGGACGTTCCCGTGATCGGGTTTCCGCGCGGCGCCGGGGCGACGGCCGTCTGGTACGTGTCCGAGACGGGGGTCGACGGCATCGGCTGCGATACGGCGACGCCGCCGTTCGTCATGAGCGAGGCGTTCGACGAGGAGGATGTGGTGATCCAGGGGAACCTGGACCCGCTGCTGCTGGTGGCGGGCGGGTCCCGGCTCGACGAGCGTGTGGACGAGATCCTGGATCTCATGCGGGGGAAGAGATTCATCTTCAACCTGGGGCATGGAATCGTGCCACAAACCCCGCCGGAGCATGTGGCGCAGCTCGTGCGGCGCGTGCGGGGAAGAGGTTGAAAGACATTATGGAAAAGGCTCTTGCCTCGAGCGGCGCATGGGGGGTACCCCCTCACCCGGCCGCGATTTGTCAATCGCCGCCGACCTCTCCCCATCGGGGAGAGGTGAAGCGGGGATCGACCTTTGTTCACCTCTCCCAGGGGGAGAGGTCGGCGCGAGGCCGGCAAGGCCGAGCGGCGGGTGAGGGGTTACGGCCGTTTGGCAATGGCTGAGACGGGCAGGAGCGCGTCGCCCGGCCAACGGGCTGCGATCGCGCTCGCGGTCACGGCGGGCCTCTGCCTGTTCGCGATGGTCGCTATCGGGCCGGCCGCCTATCCCTGGATCAAGGCCATCCACGTCGTGGCTGTCATCTCCTGGATGGCGGGGATGCTCTACCTGCCGCGGCTTTTCGTCTACCACAGCGAGGTGGTGCCGGGGTCCGAGGTCTCGGAGACCTTCAAGGTCATGGAAGGCCGGCTGCTGCAGATCATCATCAACCCGGCCATGATTGTCACGTGGGTGCTGGGGCTGTGGCTCGCCTGGCAGGGCGGGCACCTCACCGCCGGGTGGTTTCACGCCAAATTCGCGCTCGTTTTCGCCCTTTCCGGGGTGCATGGGCACTTTTCGGCGGCGACGCGGGCCTTCGCCGAGGATCGCAACACGAAGCCGGCCCGCTACTGGCGGATGTGGAACGAGGCGCCGACCCTGCTCATGATCGGCATCGTCATCCTCGTGATCGTGAAACCGTTTTAAGCATCCTGCGTTTCGTTGATATCTTTCGCTCGTTCACGCGGTTTGCTATATAGGGGTCAGATGAATCGACTCCTGGTCTCTCCGGCCAGGCAGCGGCTCGGGAGCGCAGGGCGCTCCGGCCAAGA
This sequence comes from uncultured Hyphomicrobium sp., assembly GCA_964386545.1. Classification (GTDB taxonomy): domain Bacteria; phylum Pseudomonadota; class Alphaproteobacteria; order Rhizobiales; family Hyphomicrobiaceae; genus Hyphomicrobium_C. The sequence continues at coordinate 49,828 of CAYLSI010000008.1, read as the reverse complement.
CGGCGCCAGCCAAAATCCTTCCTTCCCCACCTCAGGCCCCGGCATTACGCATTCGCTCATCCGCCGTGGCCGCCATGGAGCGGTTTCATGACCGAAATGAAGCTCGAGGACCTCAAGCTTAAGTCCCCCACCGAGCTCTTGAGTTTTGCCGAAGAAGTCGGCGTCGAGAATGCCAGCACGATGCGCAAGCAGGAGCTGATGTTCGCGACGCTGAAGCAGCTTGCCGCCAAGGACATCGACATCACCGGCGTCGGTGTCGTCGAGGTCCTGCAGGACGGCTTCGGGTTCCTGCGCTCGCCGGACGCGAACTATCTTCCCGGCCCGGACGACATCTACATCTCGCCCTCCCAGATCCGCCGCTTCGCGCTCCGAACGGGCGATACGGTCGAAGGGGAGATCCGAAGCCCGAAGGACGGCGAACGTTACTTCGCTCTTCTCAAGGTCAACCGGATCAACTTCGAAGATCCCGAGAAGGTCAAACACAAGATCCATTTCGACAACTTGACGCCGCTCTATCCGACGAGCTGGCTCAAGATGGAAATCGAAGATCCGACCATCAAAGATTTCTCGGCCCGCGTGATCGATATCGTGGTGCCGCTCGGCAAGGGCCAGCGCGCCCTGATCGTCGCCCCGCCGCGCACCGGTAAGACGGTGCTCTTGCAGAACATCGCCCACTCGATCACGGCCAACCACCCCGAGTGCTACCTGATCGTTCTCCTGATCGACGAGCGCCCGGAAGAAGTCACCGACATGCAGCGCTCGGTCAAAGGCGAGGTGATCTCGTCCACGTTCGACGAGCCGGCCTCGCGCCACGTGCAGGTCTCGGAGATGGTGATCGAGAAGGCCAAGCGCCTCGTCGAGCACAAGCGCGACGTCGTCATTCTGCTGGACAGCATCACGCGCCTCGGCCGTGCCTACAACACGGTCGTTCCGTCCTCGGGCAAGGTGCTCACGGGCGGCGTGGACAGCAACGCGCTGCAGCGTCCGAAGCGCTTCTTCGGCGCGGCGCGCAACATCGAGGAGGGCGGCTCGCTCACGATCATCGCGACCGCGCTGATCGACACGGGCAGCCGCATGGACGAGGTCATCTTCGAAGAGTTCAAGGGCACCGGCAACTCGGAAATCATCCTCGACCGCAAGGTCTCGGACAAGCGCGTCTTCCCCGCCATCGACGTGGCCCGCTCGGGCACGCGCAAGGAAGACCTGCTGGTGCCGAAGGACCAGCTCAAGAAGGTCTACGTGCTGCGCCGCATCCTCAACCCGATGGGCACCATGGATGCGATCGAGTTCCTCATCGACAAGCTCAGGTCCACGAAGACCAACGGCGAGTTCTTCCAGTCGATGAATACCTGAGACCCTATGAAAAAGGCCGCGAACCCCGCGGCCTTTTTTGATGCTCAAGCTCATGTCCGCCCAATAAAAATGGCCGTCGCGAGGACGGCCATTTTCGTGTGCGTTGCGCTTAGACGCGTCGGCTATTCCGCCGCGTCGTGGAGGGCGCGGGCCTTCGCGGCCGCGGTCATCGGAGCCGCCTCGGCGCGCGACACGTAGCGCTCGCCGGGCTTATAGCGGAACGGGAACGCCAGGTGCTCGAGGTAGGAGGTCGGGAACTGCGGCGCGTCGTCGACGCCCATGTCGGTCGCCGTGATCGGACGCGGCGGCTCCGGCGCGAAGGTGCCGAACATGCGGTCCCACAGCGTCAGGAACAGGCCGAAGTTGACGTCGCCCTCCTTGCCCCAGTTGACGTGGTGCAGGTGGTGGATGCGTCCGATCGAGAGGTGATTGCGGAACGGCCCGAGCGCCGCGTCGACGTTCGAGTGCTGCACGATGAGCTGCACCGAGATCACGAAGCCGAGCAGGGCCGCGACTTCGACCGGCATGCCGCAGATCGCCATCGGCGCCGTGCCGATCGCCATGTCGAGGGCCTGGTGCAGCGGATGGCGGACGAGACCGTTGAAGCTGTAGATGCGGTTCGCGCCATGGTGGACCGCATGCAGGCGCCAGAGCGCCGAGTACTTGTGGCTCAGCCAGTGGATCAGCGTGAACATGAAGTCCGCGATGACCAGGGCCATCACGAGCTGGATGAGGATCGGCCATTCGCGCGGCCAGATGCCGATCAAGCCGCCGGGCTTGAGTTGCAGCAGATACGCGACGAGCGGGATCATCAGCACGCCCATGGCGCTGGTGCCCTCGTAGACGATCGTGTGCCAGAAGTTGGCCTTTTCGTCGCCGCCGTGCGAGTGATTCCACTCCTCATGGAAGGGGATGACTCGCTCGGCGATGTGCGCCGTCGCGAACGCCAGGGCCAGCAGCGGCAGGAGCCACATGTAAGAGTGGCCATACGCAACAACGTAGTACGCTGCTCCGTTAAGACCGATGAGCATGAACGGCACATAGCCGTACCGAACCATCGTTTTCCAAAGATCAGACTGCATCGATACCTCGCTTAAACTGGCCGGTTATCTACGCCCGTCACAGCCGCAGGGGTACGCCAGATCAAAATTATGGTAAGCGTCGAGCGCGATGGTTTTCCCATCAACGCCATAGGCCGCCATTCGATCCTCTGTAGAAGATCGATTTAAGATGGTCAGTTGTCGCAGGTAAGATACGCTTCGATCAGACGACGAACATTTACTTATTTGTATACTTGCTTGACCTGATCTATGCGAAATCCTTATGGACCCGATCAGTATTACTGGGGCGTGGGGAACTTGTCCTGACGTCCATCAGGTCGCGCGGAGGGACCTAATGCGTCTCGGAGCGGGGGCCGCCGGGCGCCGCGGCGGGCGGGTACGGACTTTCGGTGCCAGGTTTGTAAACGCGCGGAAATGCGAGGTGGGCGCGATAAGACGTTGGAAAGTCTGGCACCTCGTCGATTCCCAAATCCCGGGGTCCGATCGGGCGTGCCGGCTCCGGCACGAATGTTCCGAGCATGCGGTCCCAAATCGTTGAAAAGAGACCGAAATTCACGTCACCCTCCTTGCCCCAGTTGACATGGTGCAGGTGGTGGATGCGTCCGATCGAGAGGTGATTGCGGAACGGCCCGAGCGCCGCGTCGACGTTCGAGTGCTGCACGATGAGCTGGATCGAGATCACGAAGCCGAGGAGCGCGGCCACGTGCACGGGCATGCCGGCGAGCGCCATCGGCGCTGTTCCGACCGCCATGTCGAGCGCCTGATGCAGCGGGTGGCGGACGAGCCCGTTGAACCCGTAGAGCCGCGATACGCCGTGATGCACGGCATGCAGGCGCCACAGCCAGGAATAGCGATGGCTGAAGTAATGCACCATCGTGAAGGTAAAGTCGGTAATGACGATCGCAATCGCGAGTTGTGCCAGCACCGGCCATTCGCGCGGCCAGAGGCCGATCAGCGTGCCCGGCTTGATCTGCAGCGCCCACGCCACGAACGGAATCGTGAGCACGCCGATGGCGCTCGTGCTCTCGTAGACGATCGTGTGCCAGATGTTGGCGGGATCGTCGCCGTGGCCGTGGTTCCACTCCTCGTGCACGGGCCGGATGCGCTCGGCCAGGAAAGCCGTTCCGAACGCCATGGCCAGCAGCACCGGCAACCAGAGATAGGAGTGTCCATTTGCGATCGCGTAGATGGCGGCGCCGTTCAGGCCGATCACCATGAACGGCACATAACCATATCGGACGACGGACTGTGCCAGCTCAGATCGCATGAGTTGACCTCTTCTCGCGTGGACACAGGATGTTACGCAAGGGTCGCAAGTTCAAGCTTCACTTTAGCAAAGCCTAGTAAACGCGGGCCGTGGCTCCTCTGTCTACCTAGGTTATTTTACTGACGGTATCTGGCGCAAGCGTGCGATGAGGGTTTCGAGGGCGCCGGCCGACGAAACCGGCAGGGCGCATTCGGGGCCGAGGCACACGTAGGCGGCCGGCTGGCCGTCGATTTCGGTTTTGCCTGCAACTGCCTCCGGGGCCGGCTGGTTCGGGGGCTTCGTCCAGAGGACTTCCACGGCGCCCGGCATCGCCTGGCCGTAGACGGCGCGGTGCAGCGCGCGGCCGCTCGCCTCGTCGCCCGCGGCGATCACCACGAGTTGCGGCGCCAAGAGGTCGAGGCACGCGGCGAGGAGACCGGTGTGGCCCGCGAGGTTGCGGGCGAGGTCCGCGGAGAACGCCTGGACGATGGCCTCCGCGCGGGCGTGGCCCTCGGTGTCGCCCTTGAGCAGGCCGAGCTGGGCGAGGTTCGACACCATCACCGCATTGGCCGAGGGCGTCGCGTCGTCGCTCGCCGTCTTCAGCCGCACGATGACGTCCGTCGTCGTGTCGGCCGCCGTGAAGTAGCCGCCGCCCTGCGCATCCCAATAGTGCCGGTCGAGGATCGCGATCCAGCGCTCGGCCTCGGCGAGGTAGCGCATCTCGCTCGTTGCCTGGAAGAGACGCAGCGCGCCCCAGATCATGTTGGCGTAGTCGCCGGCCGTTGCCGGCGCCTTGCCCTCGCCGTCGCGCACGGCGTGCACGAGGCGATCGTCGACCGTCATCTTTTCGAGGACGAAGGTGAAGGCTGTTTCGGCCATCTTCACCCAGGGTGCACGATCGAACACGGCGCCGGCACGCGCGAGCGCTGCGATCGTCATCCCGTTCCAATCGGCGAGCACCTTGTCGTCCCAGCCCGGGCGCACGCGCCTGGCGCGGGCCGCCAGCAGCTTTGCGCGCATCTCCGCGAGCTCGGCCTCCTCATCGGCCGTGCCGAGGCCTCCCGACTGCGAGCGGTTCAGGATCGTGTGGCCTTCCCAGTTGCCCGCCGCCGAGACGTCGTAGACGCGATTGAAGCGCGCGGCGTCCTCCGCGCCCAGGACCCTCTCGATCTCGGCTGGCGTCCAGACGTAGAACTTGCCTTCCTCGCCTTCGGAATCCGCATCGAGCGCCGAGGCGAAGCCGCCGCCGGGAACCAGCATCTCGCGCTCGAGCCAGGCGATCGTCTCGGCGATGCGCGCTTCGAGCAGCGGGCTCTTAGTCTCGCGCCAGACATCCGTCATCAGGTCGATCAGCAGCGCGTTGTCGTAGAGCATCTTCTCGAAGTGCGGCACGAGCCAGAGCTCGTCCACCGAGTAGCGCGCGAAGCCGCCGCCCAGGTGATCGTAGATGCCGCCTTGCGCCATCCGCTCGAGCGTCGTTACGACCGCGGCCTTCGCCGTGCCGAGGTCGTAGCGGATCGCGCCGCGCCACAAGAGCCAGAAGAAGCTCCACTGCGGAAACTTGGGTGCACCCGTGATCCCGCCGTGCACGGGATCCACCACCCGGGCGAGACGCTGGGTGACGTCGCGCAGCAGCGGATGGGTGATGGATGCCTGCCCGGATCCTTCACCGCGCTCGCTCAAAGCCTTCACCAGCGCCTCGGCGTTGGCGGCGACCTTCCCCGGTTCCTCGCGGTAGACGCCGGCGATGCGGGTCAACACCTCGACGAAGGCCGGACGGCCATAGGCGCCGTGCTTCGGGAAATAGGTGCCGCCCCAGAACGGGCGCGCGTCCGCGTCGAGGAACATGGTCAGCGGCCAGCCGCCCTGCTGGCCGAGGCGGTGGAGCGCGCCCATGTAGATGGCGTCGATGTCGGGCCGCTCCTCGCGGTCCACTTTGATGTTGACGAAGAGATCGTTCATCACCGCGGCGGTGGCCTCGTCCTCGAAGCTCTCGTGCGCCATCACGTGGCACCAGTGGCAGGCCGAGTATCCGACGGAGAGCAGGATCGGCTTACCGGTGCGCTTCGCTTCCGCCAGCGCCTCGGGCCCCCATGCCCACCAGTGCACGGGGTTGTCGCGGTGCTGGATCAGGTAGGGGCTCTTCTCCTCGCCGAGGCGGTTGCGGCTCATCCGGGGGTTCCCTCGTTTGGCTTTGCGCCGTCTATTGCGTAAGTCGTCTATCGACTAAGTCAGGGGGCGACGCGTTTCGTTCCGATTGCGAGGACACACCCTAGCGATGTTCGAACCTTCCCCGCCAACGATCTTTGCCCTCGCCAGTGCGCCCGGCCGCGCCGGCGTCGCCGTCGTGCGCATCTCGGGGGACGGCGCGGGGCGCGCGCTCGATGCCATGGCCGGGCCGCGGCCGGCGCCGCGCAAGGCGCTCGTGCGCACGGTGCGTCACCCGGAAAGCGGCGCGCATCTCGACCGTGGCCTCGTGCTCTGGCTGCCGGGGCCCAAGAGCTTCACCGGCGAGGACGTGGCGGAGCTTCATCTGCACGGCGGCCGCGCGGTCGTGCAGGCGGTGCTGGCCGCGCTCGCGCTGCTCCCGGGATTGCGCCTGGCGGAGCCCGGCGAGTTCGCGCGGCGTGCGTTCGAGGCCGGCAAGATCGACCTCGCGGAGGTCGAGGGCCTCGCCGATCTCATCGATGCCGAGACCGAGGGCCAGCGGCGCCAGGCCCTGGCACAGGCCTCGGGGGCGCTCTCGGATCTCTACGACGGATGGCGCGCGAGCCTCGTCGATGCGCTGGCGCTCATCGAGGCGGGCATCGATTTCTCGGATGAAGGCGACGTGGGTGCGCGCACCTTTGCCGAGGCGACAGCGGTCATCAGGGCGCTCGTTCCCGCGGTGAACCATCACCTCGACGACGGTCACCGCGGCGAGATTCTGCGCGAGGGGTTCCGCGTCGCGCTCGTCGGCCCACCTAATGCCGGCAAGTCGAGCCTGCTCAATGCGCTCGCGAAACGGAATGCGGCGATCGTCTCCGCGGAAGCCGGGACGACGCGGGACGTCATCGAGGTCCGGCTCGATCTCGGAGGCTTGCCGATCGTCGTATCGGACACGGCCGGGCTTCGGGAGGCCGCCGGCGAGATCGAGCAGGAAGGCATGCGGCGCAGCCTCGCCGTGGCGCAGGCGGCCGACCTCGTACTGTGGCTCACCGATGCGTCGCATCCGCAAACGGCGCTGCCGCCCGTTCTCGGCGCCGTCGCCGACAAGACGCTCCTCGTGCTCAACAAGATCGACCTGATGGCGGGTGGCACGGCGCCCGTGGTGCTGCCCGACGACATGGTTCCGCTCTCGGTGGCGACGGGCGAGGGCTTCGACGCGCTCGTGAAGCGCATCGCGGTGATCGCATCGGAGCGGATCGGTCACCATGCGGAGCCCGCGCTGACGCAGGTCCGTCACCGGCGGCTGGTGGAGGGGTGCCGGGATCATCTCGATGCGTTCCTGGCCGGCGATCCCGATGCCGTGGAGCTGCGCGCCGAGGATTTGCGCCGCGCGGCCGACGCGCTGGGGCGGATCACGGGCCGGGTGGATGTCGAGGACGTGCTCGACCAGGTGTTCGGGCGCTTCTGCATCGGCAAATGATGCGGGCGGCCGGATCCCGCGCGGTCGTTTCGTTCGCGTGGCACGCGATGTTTCACGTGAATCCATCCCGGTCGAGGGTGAGGCCAGAAGACGAGCGTCGTTTTTGGATAGGTGTCTGGATCCTGGCCTGCGCCCGGATGACGTTGGTGTGAGGAGGTGAACGAGCGCAAATTTGACGTCACTCCGGCGAAGGCCGGAGTCCCGGCGCGTCGCGGGCGACGGCGAGGCGGCTTCCGTGAGGCACGCGATGTTTCACGTGAATCCAGAAAGAGCGCGGGGCGGCATCATGTGTTTCACGTGAATCCGTCCTTCACCTGCCCTTGCGCCAAATGTTTCACGTGAATCCAACCCGGTCGAGGGTGAGGCCAGACGACGAGCGTCGGTTTCTTGGATAGGTGTCTGGATCCTGGCCTGCGCCGGGATGACGTTGGTGTGGGGGAGGCGGACGAGCGTAAATTTGACGTCACTCCGGCGAAGGCCGGAGTCCAGACGCGCCGCCGTAGTTCGCAACGTGGGTTGCGCGAGGGCACGGTGCGGGACGTCGCCCTATCGATTGAGGGTCTGCGCCGAGCTCGTCCGCAACGCGCTCCCCCACTTTTCAGCGGATGTGGCGAGAGCGTGCCTGCGGGGCTCGCGGCACAGATTGTCGACTTATCGTGCCTCCGGCGCTCGGGTGTCGCCGATGCTTCCGGCATCAGGTGTTTCACGTGAATCAATTGTGGCTCACGCCACGCAAGCTGGATGAATGCTCTGTCCCGCCTTTTATCCTCTTATCCTCGCCATCAATCCCAGGGGCCGAGAGAGGCCTGCATCTCGGCGTTCAAGGCGAACGCCGACGGGATCGGCGCGGGCTCGGGCGGCGGCGATTTCAGCGCGGCGGTCTGCGTGCGCGACGGGCCGCAGCGATCGCGTGCGAGCGTCAGCAGGTACTCGTTGCGCTGAGAGAGGGCGGTCGCTTCCCTGCCGGCGGCATTCTGGAAGTCGAGCCCGGCCCAGGCCGGCCACACAAAAAAGCCGGCGATGCCGGCAACGACGTTCTGGCCCAGTTTCAAGCTCTCTTCGGTGGCGAGGCTCGAGATCTTGGCATTGTTGATGCGGGTTTCGGCTTCGATGGCCTCGCAGCTCAGTTGCGGGTCCGAGGCCAGCACGAGGGGTGCGATTTCAGGTGGTCGCCCGGCGCAGGCCGTCAAACTCAATACAAGCCCCAAACCCGCAGCACTCCTGAACATCGAAACTTTCCCCCTGGCGTGATCGCTTGTGAAGGTTCGGGGAAAATGCGGTTTCCGTAAGCGTCGGATTCGGGATTTCCACACCATTGCGGAGATTTCCACGGGCGCCCGCGCTTTGACCCGTGCCGGCGGCTCCTGTATCTCTCGCGCCAAGTGACGTTTCGCGGGCAAGCGGGTGACGGCGGATGGCCGGCAAGACCTTTGATGTGATTGTCGTGGGCGGCGGGCACGCGGGTGTCGAGGCGGCCGCTGCGGCGGCCCGCATGGGTGCGTCTGTGGCGCTCGTCACGCACCGGTTCGCGACCATCGGCGAGATGTCGTGCAATCCGGCCATCGGCGGGCTCGGCAAGGGCCACCTGGTCCGCGAGATCGACGCGCTGGACGGCCTGATGGGCCGCGTCGCGGATGCGGCGGGCATCCAGTTCCGGCTGCTTAACCGCTCGAAGGGCCCGGCCGTGCAAGGTCCGCGCGCGCAGGCCGATCGCAAGCTCTATCGCACGGCGATGCAGCAGGAAATCCGCGCGACGCCAGGGCTCAGCGTGATCGAAGGCGCCGTCGAGGACCTCATCGTGTCGGACAGCGAGGTCGGCGGCATCGTCACGCAGGACGGCACGCAGATCCGGGCCGGCGCCGTGGTGTTGACTACTGGTACTTTTCTCAATGGTCTCATTCACTTAGGCGATCAGACTCACCCGGCGGGACGCGTCGGCGATGCGCCCGCGCTCAAGCTCTCGGAGCGGCTTTACGGCCTGGGTCTTTCCATGGGCCGGCTCAAGACCGGCACGCCGGCGCGGCTCGACCGGCGCTCCATCGACTGGGAATCGCTCGAGCAGCAGGCGGGTGATGACGATCCGGTGCCATTCTCGTTCCTGACCGAGAAGATCACGAACCCGCAGGTCACCTGCGCCGTGACCGCGACGCGCGCCGCCACGCACGACATCATTCGCGCCAATCTCGCCCGTTCCCCCCTCTATTCGGGGCAGATCGCCTCGCGGGGGCCGCGCTATTGCCCCTCGATCGAGGACAAGGTCGTGCGGTTTGCCGACCGGGCCTCGCACCAGGTGTTCCTGGAGCCCGAAGGGCTCGACGACGACACCGTCTATCCGAACGGCGTCTCGACGTCTCTTCCGGCCGATGTTCAACACGATTTTCTCAAGACATTACCTGGTCTTGAGCGCGTTGTCTTAAAGCGTCCTGGCTACGCGATCGAGTACGATTACGTCGACCCGCGCGAGCTGCTGCCGACGCTTGAAACGAAGCGTTTGCCGCGTCTTTTCCTGGCTGGGCAGATCAACGGCACCACCGGATACGAGGAAGCGGGCGCGCAGGGGCTTGCGGCGGGTGTCAACGCGGCGTTGCGGGCCTCGGGTGGGGCCAAAACGTTCGTCCTTTCGCGCGCGGACGCCTATCTCGGCGTCATGATCGACGATCTCGTGACGCGCGGGGTCACGGAGCCCTATCGGATGTTCACTTCGCGGGCCGAATTTCGTCTGCGATTGCGGGCAGATAACGCGGATCAGCGGTTAACGGGTCTGGGCGAGTCCACGGGCTGCGTGGGCCCGGTTCGTTCACGCCTGCACTTTAATAAAAACAATGAGTTACGTGAAATTTCTCAACTTCTTTCTCAAAAAACGCTCACACCGTCAAAAGCGGAACGAATCGGAATCGAAATCAACCAGGACGGACGGCGCCGTTCGGCGTTCGAACTTCTGTCCTATCCTTCAATGACGTTTGCGAGACTGGTTAATATCTGGCCTGAACTCGGATCCGTCGCGCCTTCGATCGCGGCTCAGACAGAAATTGACGCTCGCTATGCGGCCTACGTGCGTCAGCAGGAGGTCGATGTCGCGGCGTTGCGGCGTGACGAGGGCATCGCGATCCCAGCGGAGTTCGACTATGCGGCGTTGCCGAGCCTCAAAGCGGAGCTGCGCCAGAAGCTCGCGGCCCATCGCCCGGCAACGCTGGCCCAGGCCGGCCGCATCGAGGGCATGACGCCGGCCGCGCTCATGCTGATCCTGGCGGCCGTCAAGAAGCGTCCGGCCCAGAAGCAGGCGTCATGAGCCGCGGCCCGGACCTGGCAAAGCCCGGGGCTCGCATTGGAAGTCCCGAGTCGTTTCAAAGCGCTTTCGGCGTTTCACGTGAAACCCTCGAACGCTTGAAAACCTACGAGTCCGTGCTTCGCACGTGGCAGCGGACCATCAACCTGGTCGCGCCGTCGACTTTGGATGAGGTTTGGCACCGCCATTTCGCGGATTCGGCCCAGCTCCTTCCGCTCGCGTTGGCGGCCCGGGATGCGGCGCCCGCTTCGGAAAGCGCCCAAAATCCGCAAAAGAACCCGCAAAAGGGAGAAAAACACTGGCTGGACCTGGGCTCGGGTGGCGGATTTCCGGGGCTCGTGCTGGCGATCCTGCTCGCCGAGTGGGATCCGGCCGTCCGGGTCACGCTGGTCGAATCCGATTCCCGCAAGGCGGCATTCCTGGGCGAGGTGGCCCGAAAAACCGGGGTTGCTGTGGAGATTCGCGCCGAGCGGAGCGAAAAATACGCGACTCAGGATAAGTCTCAGATAAGAGAAGTGATCACTGCGCGTGCTCTGGCGCCGCTGCCGAAGCTCTTGGGGCTTGTTTTGCCGTATTTTTCTCCCCGAACCGTGGCTCTATTTCCCAAGGGGCGCGAGGTCGATTCGGAAATCGGCGAGGCTCAGCGGATGTTCGGCTTCGACGCCGAGCTGGCTCCGAGCATGACCGATCCGGACGCCCGGGTCGTGATCGTAAGGAATTTGGCTGTGAAGACGGAGGGTTAGCCCCGTGACTGGCCTAGGCAGCAACCTCAGGGTCCTGGCGATCGCCAACCAGAAGGGCGGCGTCGGCAAGACCACGACCGCCATCAATCTCGGGACCGCGCTGGCCGCGATCGGCGAGCGGGTCCTCGTCCTGGATCTCGACCCCCAGGGCAACGCCTCGACGGGGCTCGGCGTGCCGCCGGAGGCCCGAAAACTCACGTCCTACGATGCCGTGATGGGCTCGGTCAGCCTCGCCGAGGCGGCCGTTCCGACCGCCATTCCCGGGCTTTTCGTGGTTCCCGCGAACTCGGATCTCGTCGGGCTCGAAGCGGATCTTTCGGGCGATGGGAGCCGGGCCTACAAGCTTCGCGACGCGGTTTCGGCGCTCGTGGCGCAATCGCAGGCCAAGCCGGCCGATCAGGCGTTCCGCTACGTGCTGATCGACTGCCCACCGTCGCTCAATATCCTGACGCTGAACGCGCTCGCCGCCGCGCACGCGGTCCTGGTGCCGGTTCAGTGCGAATTCTTTGCTCTGGAAGGCATTTCCCAGCTCAAGGACACGATCGACCAGATCCGGGCGACGCTCAATCCGCGGCTCGAGATCCAGGGCGTGGTTTTAACCATGCACGACGCGCGGACCACGCTTTCGCGCGAGGTCGCCGACGAAGTCCGGGCCTTTTTCGGGCCCAAGGTCTACGAATCCGTCATTCCGCGCAACACGCGGGTCGCGGAGGCACCGTCGCACGGAAAGCCGATCCTGCTTTATGATTACGACTGCGCCGGCAGCCAGGCCTATATCCGCCTGGCGACCGAGATCATCGAGCGTGAGCGTCGCACGAAAGCTGCCTAATTTCCTATTGCAGAACGATAAACGGGTTCCGTCATGAATTCAGCGCTTCCCAAGAGCCGGCTTGGCCGGGGTTTGGCTTCCTTGATCGGCGACGGACCCCAGCAGATCCAGCCGCGCATTCCGGCCGAGGGCGAGCAGCGGCTGCTCGCCGTCGCGCAACTGCGCAGCGGGCGGTTCAACCCGCGCAAGGATTTCGCCGAGCAGGATCTGGCGGAACTCGCGGAATCGATCCGGACCAAGGGCATCGTGCAGCCGATCGTCGTGCGGCCGCACCCCGAGGAGCCGCAGGCCTACGAAATCGTCGCCGGCGAGCGCCGCTGGCGCGCCTCGCAGAAGATCGGCCTGCATCAAGTCCCTGTCATCGTTCGCGATCTTTCGGACCGGGACGTCCTTGAGCTGGCGATCATCGAGAACGTCCAGCGCGCGGACCTGAACGCGATCGAAGAGGCGAACGGCTACCGCGAGCTGGTCGACCGGTTCGGCTATAGCCAGGAGCAAGTTTCAGAAATCATTGGTAAAAGCCGCAGCCATGTGGCGAACACCCTGCGTCTTCTGAAGTTGCCGGATGCGGTCCAGGCGTATGTGCTCGATGGGCGGCTTTCGGCGGGCCACGCGCGCACGCTGGTGGGGCGGGACGATGCCGAGGCGCTCGCCCAGCAGATCGTCGACCAGGGCATGAACGTGCGCGAGGCCGAGGCGCTAGTCCAGACCGGGCCGATCGGCGTTCCGGGCGCGTCGGGACCGCGCAAGGCTCGCGAAAAGGACCCGGATACCAAGGCGTTCGAGAAGGAGCTCGCGGATTCGCTCGGGCTCAAGGTCGAGGTGAAGCGCGGCTCCGGCGAGAGCGGCAACCTCGTGATCAAGTACGGCAATTTCGATCAGCTCGACTATATCCGCCTGCGGCTGACGGGCTCGCAGGGCGGCTGATCCGTTAAGCGCGTGCGCGTGCCGCTCTCGACGTCCCGGCAAGGTATGCTAAACGATTGGCCGCAAAGGGGCTTCGGCAGAGGCCGATCCCCTGCTAGGGTCCTTTTTTGTCGTGGCTGCTGTCGGATTTCGTCGTGCCCCTATCGGACATTCTGACCATCACGGGCTCCCTCTGGGCGGAAGCCCCAGCGTTCCAAGGCTTCGAGCATGAGCGATGACGTTCTTTCGCGGCTGGCCGCGACCATCAAGGCCCGGCGCGCCGAGACGGCGGACGCGTCCTATACGCGCCAGCTCCTCGACAAAGGCCCCGTGTACTGCGCCAAGAAGATGGGCGAGGAAGCCGTCGAGACCGTCATCGCCGGCGCCAGCCAGGGCGACGACGCGCTGCGCGCCGAGGCCGCGGATCTGGTCTATCACTTGCTCGTGCTTCTCGAGGCGCGCAACGTGGCCTGGGACGATGTGCTGAAGGTTCTGGAGCAGCGCACGGCCCAGTCGGGCCTGGCCGAGAAAGCGTCTCGTGGCCGGTAGACCCTGCGTCCAGGCTGAGGGTGATGCAACTTTGCCCGGCTGACGTCCGGTAGGAGGAAGGGGCGGGATGCCCCGAGGTGAGTGAGCGAATGGACCCTATGCGCGACCTCCATCTGAACGAGGGAGGAAAATTCTCGGCGGATGTTTATGAGGAGAAAAAATCGGATCTGATTTTTTCTCCCTACCGGGTGTTCTCACGCGAACGGTGGGCCAAGCTCCGCGCTGATACACCAATGACGCTTGAATCTCAAGAACTTGAGATTCTCTCCGGCATCCTGGACGAGCTCAGCGTGGAGGAGGTGGAGACAATTTATCTCCCTTTGTCGCGCCTGCTCAATCTCTACGTTGCTGCAGCGCAAAAACTACATGCGGTCAGTTCGACCTTCCTCGGACGGACCGATTGCAAGGTGCCGTTCATCATCGGTGTGGCGGGGTCGGTCGCGGTCGGTAAGAGTACGACGGCGCGCGTGCTCAAGGCGCTGCTGGCGCGCTGGCCGGACCATCCGCGGGTGGACCTGATCACCACCGACGGCTTCCTCTATCCGAACCGGGAGCTGGAAGCGCGCGACCTCATGAACCGGAAAGGGTTCCCGGAGAGCTTCGACACGGCGCTGCTGCTCAAGTTCCTGGCGGACGTGAAGGCCGGCAAGAGCCAGATCGAGGCGCCGGTCTATTCGCACTTCTTCTACGACATCATGCCGGCCCAGAAGATCGTGATCGAGCGGCCGGACATCCTGATCGTCGAAGGGCTCAACGTGCTGCAGCCGGCGACCTACGAGCGTGGAGTCGAGTCCGGTCCGTTCGTGTCTGATTTCATTGATTTTTCTATCTTCATCGACGCCGAGCCGGAGCTGATCGAGACGTGGTACGTGGAGCGCTTCATGCGCCTGCGCAGCACCGCCTTCCGCGATCCGGCGTCGTTCTTCCATCGCTATGTCACGCTCACGCACGACAATGCCGTGGCCCGCGCGCTCGAGCTCTGGCGGACCATCAATCTCAGGAACCTCGTCGAGAACATCCTGCCGACGCGGCCGCGCGCGCGTCTCATCCTGCGCAAGGGCTCGGATCACAGCATCCGTACTGTTGCGCTGCGAAATCTTTGACTAGAATCAGGGCAAACCGGAACAGATTTGCGCGGTTCGCCCTTGTGTCGCGAGATCCTGGCGTTGTGCCGGGTCTCTGTGGTTGAAATTTTTTAGTCGTGAAGAGAATAACTTGCGGTGCTCCCGAACTTTTGGGAATTTTTCCCTCTAGACTTGCTGCGGCGCGGCAACGACATATGGGAAATATTCTCGCCCACCAAAGAGGAGATCCCATCATGAAGCGCATGTTTGCCGTTGCCGCAGCTCTGGCATTTTGCTCGACCGCAGCTTTTGCCGACGAGAAGCCGACGGACGATGAAGCCGCGAAGATCAAAGACGCGGTTGCAGCCTGGGGCTGCGAGGGCGGCACCTACGAGAAGGAAGCCGAAGGTACGGGCGTGTTCGAGGCCGAGGACGTCAAGTGCAAGGCCGGTCAGTATGACTTCCGCCTCGACAAGGACTTCAATGTTTTCGTGATCACGAGAGACTAGAGCGTTTTCCGATCCGATAGAATCGGATCGTCGGATGCTCTAGATTCTTGTTTTGTCGCATTTTCTTACGACGAACCGGTATCCACTTCGTCGGAAAATGCTCTAAGTTTTCGTCTTGAAAGATTTAAGGGCCG
The DNA here is from genome assembly GCA_964386545.1 of uncultured Hyphomicrobium sp. GTDB lineage: Bacteria > Pseudomonadota > Alphaproteobacteria > Rhizobiales > Hyphomicrobiaceae > Hyphomicrobium_C. Next base: position 34,520 of record CAYLSI010000008.1, on the reverse strand, counting down.
CGTCTCGATGGAGACGCGGCCCTTTTCTTTGGCTCGACTTGCTCTCGCCCCCGATTGGACGGCGCTCATCAGGCCGCGAGGGCCGCGAGTTGCTTCTCGATGGCCTGGCCCATTTCCGTGGTGCCGACCTGGCGCATGTTCGGCTGCATGATGTCGCCCGTGCGATAGCCGTCGGCCAGCACGGCGGCGATGGCCTTGTCGACGAGGTCCGCCTCGGCGTCCATGCCCAGCGAGTAGCGCAGCGCCATGGCGAAGCTCGCGATGGTGGCGATCGGATTGGCGAGGCCCTTGCCGGCGATGTCGGGTGCCGAGCCGTGGACCGGCTCGTAGAGCGACATGCGCTTGCCGGTCTTCGCGTCGGCCGCGCCGAGCGACGCCGAGGGCAGCATGCCGAGCGAGCCGGTCATCATCGCGGCTTCGTCCGAGAGCACGTCGCCGAACAGGTTGTCCGTCACGATGACGTCGAACTGCTTCGGGTTGCGAATGAGCTGCATGGCGCAGTTGTCGGCCAGGATGTGCTGCAACTCGACGTCCGGCGCATAGGACGTGTGGGTCGCGGTCACGACCTCGTTCCAGAGCACGCCGGTCTTCATGACGTTGCGCTTCTCGGCCGAGTGCACCTTGTTGCCGCGCTTGCGCGCGAGGTCGAAGGCGACCTTGGCGATGCGCTCGATCTCGCGCGTGGTGTAAAGCTGCGTGTCGATGGCGCGCTTCTGGCCGTCCTCCAGGGTCACGATCTCCTTCGGCTCGCCGAAATAGACGCCGCCGGTCAGCTCGCGCACGATCATGATGTCGAGGCCCTCGACCAGCTCGCGCTTCAGCGAAGAGGCATCGGCAAGGGCCGGATAGCAGATCGCCGGGCGGAGATTGGCGAAGAGATCCAGATCCTTACGCAGGCGCAGCAGGCCCGCCTCGGGGCGGACTGCATAGGGCACCTTGTCCCACTTGGGTCCGCCGACGGCGCCGAAGATCACGGCGTCCGCCGCCTTGGCCTTGGCGACGCAGCTATCCGTCACGGCGACGCCGTGCGCGTCGTAGGCCGAGCCGCCGACGAGGTCGCTCTCGGTTTCGAACGTGGACTTGCCGCTCCGCGCGTTGAAGAACGCGATGATGCGCTCGACCTCGGCCATGGTCTCGATGCCGATGCCGTCGCCCGGCAGGAGAAGCAGCTTATGCGTCGTCATGTGCTTGATGTTCCGTCAGGAGGGATTGTGCTGGCGCGGTACTAGCGCGTTTTCCGATCCGATAGAATCGGATTGGACGCTCTAGATTCTTGTTTCGTCGCATTTTCTTACGACGAACCGGTCTCCACTTCGTCGGAAAATGCTCTAGCGCGCCAGGGACCCGTGAGCAAGCCGATCGGTGGCGAGGAGAAGAGCGGTGCCGGGGCGGCTCAATGCCGTGTCCGCGGGTGCGTGTCTGGACCCCGACCTTCGTCGGGTGACGGAGAAAGGAGGCAACCGGCCCCACCAGAGCAACGTCATCCCGGCGTCATGACGAAGCCATGCTCCGCATGGACGGCCGGGATCCAGATACGTGTCGATGGGTGTCGCGGCTGAGGTCGGCCGACCGGCTCAGCGGATACAGAGCGTCGGTGCGAGGAGGGCGGTGCTGGGCTGCCCGGGCGTCGCGTCCGGGGAGACGTGTCTGGACCCCGACTTTCGTCGGGGTGACGTCGAGAGTGGGGATGGGGATGGCCGGTCCCTACCGTCATCCCGGCGTGGTGGCGAAGCCCCGCTCCGCAGGAACGGCCGGTGCCCAGATGCGCGTCGATGGGCGCGCGGCTGAGATCGGCTGACCCGGTCAGCCGATGAAGGGCATCGGCACGAGAAGCGTGAAGCCGTTCAAGGTCATGAGCGCGCCCAAGGCGGCGACCACGAGGCTCGAGACCAGCACCGCGGATCCGCCGGAGATGATGGCGACGCCGGCGAGCACGATCGCGATCTGCAGGAAGGCTTCGCCGTAGTCGAAGTAGGGGTCGCGCTCCATGGCCGTGTCGCGTTCGACCTCGAGCGCCTTGGCCCGCACGAACAGCTCGTCGAGGCCCTCGTTGCGCGCCTTGTCGGAGGTCAGCAGTGCATCCTGGGCCTTGTAGTCGGTGATCTTGGCCTCGATCGCCGCCCGCGTCGCCGCGGGCAGGTTCGGATCGCCGTCGCGCATGATCTCGAGCTGGTCGATCTGCAGGCGGAGCGCCTGACGGCGCAGGTTCTTGGCCTGGAAGAACGCCCACAGGTTCGACGCCTCGATGTTCTTCAGCGTCGCTTCCTTGGCGGCGTTGCCGCCGCCCATGGTGCAGAGCGCCAGGATCACGGCGAGCACCGCGATGTACACGCCGATCAGCCGGTCCTTGTCGCGCTGGTTCTGGTCTTCCGCGTCGCGGGTCAGCTCATCCCAACCCACTGTCACGTCCCTCGGAGCGAACGAGCTCGCGGTACTCGGCGACGTCGCCGGTGTCGGTCATGCGGTAGACCTGAGGCGCGGCGGTCGCGAGCTCGCGGTCGAGAATCTGAACGCCGTCGAGCTTCTCGAGGTGCATGATGAGCGCGCGCAGCGAGTTGCCGTGCGCGGCGACGATCACGTTCTTGCCGGCGGCCACCTGCGGCCAGATGTTGTCGCGGTAGAAGGGGAGCACGCGGGCGGCGGTGTCCTTGAGGCTTTCGCCGCCGGGCGGGGGAATGTCGAAGCTGCGGCGCCAGGCGAGCACCTGCTCCTCGCCCCACCGCTCGCGCGCCTCTTCCTTGTTGAGGCCCGACAGCTCGCCGTAGTCGCGCTCGTTCAGCGCGGCGTCCTCGATGACCTCGGGAATCTGGCCGCCGATCTCGCCGAGAATGATGTCGAGGGTGTGCTGGGCGCGTTTGAGCTTGCTCGTGAAGGCGATGTCGAAGCGTAGACCTTCGCTCTTCATAACGCGGCCGGCCCAGCAGGCTTCGATCACGCCCTTGTCGGTCAAGTCCGGATTACGGATGCCGGTGAAGATGTTCTTCTTGTTCCATTCGCTTTCTCCATGGCGCACCAATACGAGCCTGTTCGTCATGGATCCGATCCGCTTCGTCCTTTGCAATGTCGACATGTCGCTCATAATCCTAATACGTCGCTCATGCTGAAAAGTCCCGGGCCTTTGCCTTGCCCCCACAGCGCTGCCTTGACAGCGCCGCGGGCAAAGATGCTGCGGTCTCCGGCCCGGTGCGTAATTTCAATGCGTTCGCCCTCGCCTGCGAAAATGACCGTGTGATCGCCCACCACCGATCCGCCGCGCAGGGTGGCAAAGCCGATGCTGCCACGCTCGCGCGGGCCCGTGTGCCCGTCACGCGCCGTCACCGCCTGCGATTTGAGATCGATCCCTCTCCCCTCCGCTGCCGCCTGGCCCAGCATGAGTGCCGTGCCGGACGGAGCGTCGACCTTGTGGCGGTGGTGCATTTCGACGATCTCGATGTCGAAATCCGCATCGAGAGCTTCTGCGATGCGCCGCGTGACCGCCGTCAGCAGGTTGACGCCGAGGCTCATGTTGCCTGCCTTGATGACGGTAGCATGGCGGGCGGCGGATTCTATTGCCGCTTCGTCCTGCTCGCCGAGGCCGGTGGTGCCGATGACGTGGACGATACGCGCTTCGGCCGCGAGCTTGGCGGCCTCGCGCGTGGCGGCGGGCGTCGTGAAGTCGATGAGGGCGTCGGCGTTGGCGATGACCTGGCGGGCGTCGGCGCTGACGAGCACGCCGAGCGGCGGCAGGCCGGCCAGAACGCCGAGGTCGGCGCCGATATGAGGAGAGGCGGGGCTTTCCGTGCCGCCGCTGACGATGCACCCCGGAGTGGCGGAGATCACGCGCACGAGCTCGCGGCCCATGCGGCCCGCAGCTCCCGTCACGGCGATTCTGACATCAGCCATCGCAACCTCGCGCTTCGATTGCGCGCCGATATAGCATGTGGGCCGGCCAGCGGAAGTGCGGCGCGTGGGCCTGGACGCAGTTCTCAACCGTGGTGGTGCGGCCGGGGCGCGGACGACGGCCGTTTCCGCGGATTTTGGCCACGAAGCCGTGATTTCGTCTTTCCCAGGAACTTCTGCTCGGGAGGATGCGGATGGGCCGATCGTCCTGGCCTCTGATGGTGCTCGGCCTCGTGCTCTGGTCGGGCGCGGCGGCCGGCATCCAGCCGGTCAAAAGTCTGTTCACCTCGCTGGATTTGTCGCAGTGCGACGTGCTGGCCGAGGGCCGGGAGACGAAAGGGCGCGTGTGCGCCGGCCTGCCGGGGTATCCGGTGTTCGTCGCGGAAGGGCACGGCGAGACGTTTCTCAGCGTCGGGCCCGATGCGCACAAGCGCCAAGCCGCGCGGCAGACGCTGCGCGCCCACAATACGGTGTTCGACAAGTCGCGGCGCGGTACGGTCGAGTGGCGGTTCGTGGTGCGCAACCAGCAGCCCGTGCCGTACGCGACGATTGTCCGGTACTTTACCGAAGGGGCGGACGGAGGCACGGGCGAGGTGCTCGTCGTGACGCGGGTGACGGATCGCGAGACCTGTCACGTGGCCTACGTCGATGCGCTGGCGAACGCGGACGCCATCGTGCTGGCGCGGAAGCTCGCCGATACGGTGGCGCGGCGTGCGAGCTGCGCGGCGGATCCCGTCGTGCGGGGCGCGGCCGGGCGCAGCCCGATGTAGCGACTGTCGCGCCGATGTTCGTTGGAAATGTCGAGGGGTGTGTGTCGTGCCGGGAGGTCAGGTCGGCCAAGCGAAGGCGATCTTCTCGAGCTTGCGGCTGCCGATGGTCTCGAACGCCTGCTTCACGGGGCGGCCGCCGCGGCGCCAATAGAAATCCGTGGCCATCGTGTTGTCGGCCAGCGCCCACACGATGAGGCCCTTCAAGCGACGCTGGTCCAGGCCGTGGCGGCAGGCTTCGAACAGGTGCTCGCCAAGGCCGAGGCCCTGGTGAATGGGCTGAATGTAGAGCTCGTAGATCTCGCCCTGGTAGGGGCCGCGCGTGCGCGAGAAGCCGAGCGTCGAGTAGCCGACGACGGCGCGGCCGGCTTCGAGCACGACGAGGCTGTCGCCGCTGCGGATCACGTTGGCCCACCATTCGGGCCCGCGGCGGCGGATCATGTCGTCGAGATGAGCTTGAGGAATAATGCCGCGGTAGGCTTGGAGCCAGGACTGTCGAAATGTCTCGGCGACCGCGGCGGCGTCGGCGAGTTTCCCCTTGCGCACTTTGATATCAGAACGCGAACCCAACATCAGGCGACTATAGCGCGAATTTCGAGCGCTGTAAGGCGCACTGTCCCGCGTTCGAAAAAAATATGCGGTGCGCATCAAAAAAGCCCGGCGATGAGATCGCCGGGCTCGTGTCTCGCGCGAGAGATCGAAGCGACGGCGATTAGCCGGCCTTCTTCATCTGCTCGAAGGACTTGCTGGCAGCCGAGTTCAGGCTCTCGAAGGTCTGCTGGGCAATCTTCGTGGACAGCTCGAACAGCTCCTTCGACTGGGCGCCGGCCGTCGTCATCTGCTGCTGCACGAACTGGGTCTGCAGGCGCAGGAACTCAGGGAGCGTCTTGGCGCGAGCGAGAGCCTGGGCGGCGTCGAAAGCAGCCTCGGTGTTCGTCTCGGTGTTCTTCAGGACCTTGTCGCCGATCGACTTGGCGCCAGCCTGGGCGGCAGCGAAGACATCCTCGAGCACCTTGGCGTTGTCCTTGGCGACGGTGGTGAACTTGCCGTAGGTCTCGCGAGCCTTCGAGACGCTGTCCTCGGCGATGGCCTGGACCTGGTCCGGGATGCGAGCTTCCTTGGCGGCGCTGAAGAATTCCTGGGTCTGGCGAGTAAAGTCGTTCACGGCGTGCTCCTTTGGGAAAGAATTTTTTCGAGTCCATCGAGGGGACGCTCACTGGGCGGATCGGGTACCGGAGCCAGCAACGTCTGATCTCTGAAAAAGAGAGATAGCAGGTTTTTGCTGCAGCGCAACATAAAAATTTGTTGCTGTGCACTTCAATGCTCGCGGCGAGAAAAATCGGGACTTTTTCCGCTTTTCCGGCAGCGCTCTCGGCCCAGGCGCGGGGGTGTCTATTTCGCAGGTGCAAAAACAGCCTGAAATTTCATCATCTTATGGCTGAAGACTTGGGAAGCGGTCGCGGTAGCCCATGGCGGCGGGGTCGAACAAAATGTCTCTCGGCTCGAGCTTGCGGGCGAGGGCGAGGCCCTCCAGAGACCGGCACCGCGACAATGCGACATAGGCCTGGCCGTGGGCGAAGGTTCCGCGGCCGAGGTCGATGTAGACGCTGTCGAGCGTCAGCCCCTGCGCTTTGTGGATCGTCAGCGCCCAGGCGAGCCGGACCGGATACTGCTTGAAGGTGCCGGCGACGGTGCCGACGACCTTCTCCTGCTCCTTGTCGTAGGCGTAGCGGCGCTGCTCCCAGCTTGCCGGCTCGAGCTCGTGCTCGCGGCCTGCGACCTCGACGAACACCTTCTTCTCCTCGAGGCGCGAGATGCGCGCGATGGTGCCGTTGACCCAGCGGCGGTCGGGATCGTTGCGCAGCAGGATGACTTTCGCGCCGGTTTTCAGGGTGAGTGCGCTGTCGGTCGGGTGCGAGGCGGTCGTAAAGTCGCCCGTGATGCCCGCTTCATAGGTGCGGGCGCTGCCGGGCAAGGCGTCGAGATAGGCGGCGTTGATGCGGTAGGCCGCAGCGTTCGTCGGCGTCAGGATCACGAACCGGTCGCCTTCGCCGAGCGTGCGGATGGGGCTGACGCGAGCGTTGAGGTCGATGAGGTCGTCCTCGTCGGCCTCGCCGTCGCGGATGCGGTTCAAGACCGAGATCAGCCGCTCGTCGCTCTGGCGGAACACCTGCGTCAGCTCGAGCCGCGCCGTGCCCGCCATCTCGCCGAGGGCCGGACACGAGAAGAAGAACGGCCCGCCGAACTCCTGCTCCAGGTGCTGGGCCACCTCGGCCTCCTGGACGACGGGCGGGAGCTGATGCAAGTCGCCGAACATGATGAGGCGCACGCCGCCGAACGGCTCGCGCGGGCGGCCGCGGTTGACGCGCAGCGACTGGTCGATGGCCCACATCAGGTCCGAGCGCACCATCGAGACCTCGTCGATGACGAGGAAGCCGATCTTGCGCATGACCTGGCCGTTGCGGCTGCGGCGGATGTCGTCGGAGCGCAAGAGCCGGGGCGGCAGGCCGAAGAAGGAGTGAATGGTCTGGCCGCCGACGTTGACGGCCGCGAGCCCGGTCGGCGCGACGATGACCATCTCGCGGTCGATGACGGACCTGAGCGCCCGCAGCAGCGTGGATTTGCCGGTGCCGGCGCGGCCCGTCACGAACAGGTGGCCGTCGGCCTCGCGGATGTAGTCGAGGGCGGCGGCGTATTCGGGCGTCGGCGTGATGCCGTCGGGCCAGGCGGTCTCGCCGGTGAGGGGCGCGGGCGGCACTGTCGCGGGAGGTGTCGGCACGAGCAACCTTCTGATCGGCAACGGGGCTACGACCTAAGGCGAAGCATGCCGGGCTGTCAAAGCGGCGGCGGGATGTCCCCACATTGCGGGGTGCGAGCCCGGCCGGCTTTGCGCCCCGTGGGATCTGGTGTCTTTCTTCTCGGACGTGTCTGGACCCCGACCTTCGTCGGGATGACGTTGAGGTGGGGATGTCGATGACCGGTCTCCCACCGTCATCCCGGCGTCATGGCGAAGCCATGCTCCGCATGGACGGCCGGGATCCAGACACGCCTCAACGCGTACGAGGGCGGCCTACGGCACGGGAGTGGCGTGCGAATTGGTCCTTGAAAGGCGGGGCCTCGGCGCGTAAGTGAACCCCGCGCCGTCGGATTTATCCGACGCATGCAAGGCTGCCGTCGGAGAATATCCGACGCGCTCAAAAAGGACCCTGAGCTATGGGCTACAAAGTCGCTGTCGTCGGCGCAACCGGCAATGTCGGGCGCGAGATGATGAACGTCCTCACCGACCGCCGTTTTCCGGCTGACGAGATCTATGCCATCGCGTCGCGCCGCTCTCTCGGTACGGAAGTGTCGTGCGGCGACCGAACGCTCAAATGCCAGGACCTCGAGCAGTTCGATTTCTCGAAAGCCGATATCTGCCTGATGTCGGCGGGCTCGTCCGTGTCCAAGGCGTGGAGCCCGGCCATCGGCGCCAAGGGCTGCGTCGTCATCGATAACTCGTCGTGCTGGCGCTACGACCAGGACGTGCCGCTCGTCGTGCCGGAGGTCAATCCGGAGGCGCTTGCCGGCTTCACGAAGAAGAACATCATCGCCAACCCGAACTGCTCGACGGCGCAGATGGTCGTCGCGCTGAAGCCGCTGCACGATGCGGCCGGCATCAAGCGCGTGGTCGTTTCGACCTATCAGTCGGTGTCGGGTGCGGGCAAGGAGGCGATGGACGAGCTGTGGTCGCAGACCAAGGCCAAGTACGTGCCGGGCCAGGAGGTCGAGCCGACGAAGTTTCCGAAGCAGATCGCCTTCAACTGCATTCCTCACATCGACGTCTTCATGGAGGACGGCTACACGAAAGAGGAATGGAAGATGCTGGCCGAGACGAAGAAGATTCTCGACCCGAAGATCAAGCTGACGGCGACGTGCGTGCGCGTGCCGGTGTTCGTCGGTCACTCGGAGTCGGTCAACATCGAGTTCGAGCGTCCGATCACGCCCGAGGAGGCGCGCGAGGTGCTGCGCAACGCGCCGGGCGTTCTCGTCGTCGACAAGCGCGAGCCGGGCGGCTACGTCACGCCGGTGGAAGCCGCGGGCGAATATGCGACGTACGTTTCGCGCATCCGCGAGGACTCGACCGTCGAGAACGGCCTCGCGCTCTGGATCGTGTCCGACAACCTGCTCAAGGGCGCGGCGCTCAACACGGTGCAGATCGCGGAAGCGTTGATCGAGCGCAATCTCCTCAAGGCGAAGGCGGCGGCGTAAGCGCCGGACTGCCTGATTTCGTATGGCGCAGTCCCTCTCCCGCGCGCTACGCGCGGGTGAGGGGTTCGACACGAGCGGACGTTGGGTCCACCTCAGTCGGAAAGGCTTTAGGGCCACAGCATCAACGTGAGCAGCAAGTGACCCTGGATGGCCGCCTCAAGGGCGACCATGACGTCTTGGGTCGTTGGTGGCGGCGTCAGCGCCGCGTCTCTCATCGACATGAAAAAGGCCGGGAGCGCTTCGCGCTTCCGGCCTTCGTGTTTTCAGCGCTCTGCGCTCCGACGTCCTGTTCTCAGGTGTCTTGCGGCGGATCGAGCTGGTGGCGCTGCAGCAGCCCGACCTGCGCGATCGCGAATACCATCGTGATGGGCATGATCGCGAAGACCTTGAAGCTCACCCACTGGTCGGTGGTGAGGAAGCGCCATGCGGCTTCATTCAGCAGCGCGAGGAAGACGAAGAAGCAGGCCCAGCGGAACGTGAGCTTGCGCCAGCCTTCCTCGGTCAGCGCGAACACGTCGCCGAACAGATAGCGCAGCAGCGACTTGCCGAGCGCCAGGCCGCCGAACAGCACGGCGGCGAAGATGCTGTTGACGATGGTCGGCTTCAATTTGATGAACAGCTCGTCCTGCAGGTAGAGCGTGAGCCCGCCGAACACGACGACGACCACGGCCGACACCAGCGGCATCACGGGCACGCGGCCGAACAGGATGCGGGAGGCGATAAGCGAGATCAGCGTCGCGACGATGAAGAGGCCCGTGCCCCAGAAGATGCCGGCGCGCGCGTTCGTCAGGAAGAACACGACGAGCGGACCCAGCTCGACCAGGAATTTCAGGAACTGCTGCGAGCCGCTCTCGGAAGGGCCGGCCTTGGTCGTGTCGGATTGGCTCATGGATGTCTTTCCGTTGGGGTCGTCCAGGATAGTCGCGGACGGCCATGAAGGAAACGTCCCGGCCAGCCCGCGACGGCGGGGCGGCCTTAGAGGTGATGCTTGCTCATGATCTTCGTGAGCACCCAGGCGTAAAGCCCGCTCAACGGCAGCACCACGAACAGCTTGAATGCGATCCAGATGTCCACGCCGTTCATGGCGTGGCCCAGGATATTGTAGATCTGATCGTCCTTGAAGTAGAGCCGCACGGCCTCGTTGATCAGCGCCGTGAACACGAAGAACCAGGCGAAGCTCTTGGTGAAGGCGTTCCAGCCTTCCTCCGTGTAATGGAACGTCTTTCCGAAGACGTACTGGAAGAAGTTGCGCTTCATCCAGAGGCCGAGGAACAGGAAGCCGGCGAAGAGCGCGTTGAAGATCGTGACCTTGATCTGCACCCACATGGGGTCGCCCGTGATCAGCGTCAGCGCGCCGAACACGATCGTGACCGTCGAGGCGATCAGCGGGAACACCGGCGGCCGGCGGAACATGTAGACCATGGCCACGATGGCCGCCAACGTCGTGAGGATCAGGGCCCACGTGCCCGCGTTGATGCCGTAGAGCGCATTGACGAGGAACATCGTCACGAGCGGACCGAACTCGCTCATGATGTTCACGGTCTGCTCGGCGTTGAAGGGGTAGAGGCTTTTGCGGCTCATGGTCCCTGGGTCGTCCTTGTTCATCCGGCGGCTCGGTCGCGTTGGTCTCTTCGGATCGGGCCCGCCTCAAAGCTCGGCGATCGCGCGCGCATAGTCCTTGGCAGAGAAAGATTGCAGGTCGTCAATGCCCTCGCCCACCCCGATGGCATGGACCGGAAGGGCGTGCTTGGCGGAAATCGCGACGAGGATGCCACCGCGGGCGGTGCCGTCGAGCTTGGTGATGACGAGGCCGGTGACGCCCGCGCGCTCGCGGAACACCTCGACCTGCTGCATGGCGTTCTGGCCCGTCGTCGCGTCGAGAACGAGCAGCACGTCGTGCGGCGCGGTGGGGTCGAGCTTGCGCAGCACGCGCACGACCTTCTCGAGCTCCGCCATCAGGCCCTCCTTGTTCTGGAGGCGTCCGGCGGTGTCGATGAGTAGCACGTCCGTGCCCGTGTCCTGAGCCTGCTTCAGGGCGTCGTAGGCGAGGCCCGAGGCGTCGGAGCCGACGTCGCGGGCGACGACGGGAATGCCCGAGCGCTCACCCCAGACCTTGAGCTGATCGATGGCCGCGGCGCGGAAGGTGTCGCCGGCGGCGAGCAGGACGCGGCGGCCCTCGCGCGCGAGCTTCGCGGCGAGCTTGCCGATGGTCGTCGTCTTGCCGCTGCCGTTGACGCCGAGCACGAGCACGACGTGCGGCTTCCGGCTCGCGTCGATCGCGAGGGGCTTCGCGACGGGCTCGAGCACGTGCGCGACCTCGTCGGCTAGGATTTCGCGGATCTCCTTGTCGGTGACCATCTTGTCGAAGCGGCCCTTCGAGAGCGCGGCCGTGATGCGCGCCGACGTCTCGATGCCGAGGTCGGCCGCGAGCAGCACTTCCTCCAGCTCGTCGAGCGTGTCCTGGTCGAGCTTCTTCTTGGTGACGAGGCCGGCGATGCCGTCGGTCAGGCGCGACGATGTTTTGGCAAGGCCCGACTTCAGGCGCTCGAACCAGCCCTTGCGCTGGGGCGGCTCGGCGGGTGCGGCTGTGGCGGCGTGTTCGGCAGGCGCCGGCGGTGCGGCAGTGGTTTCGGCGGCTTTCTCAGCGACGGGCGTTTCCGGCGCGGGGGCCTCTTGCTCCGGCTGTCGTGTCTCCGGTGGAGTGGGCACGGCATCGTTGGTCGCGCCGCCTCCGAGCCAGCGTCCGAAGAAGCCTTTCTTTTTGGGTTCGTTGCTGCTCACGCGGTGACCATTCCCTTGAGGCGGCGGCCATCGTGGCGGCCCAGTGTCGCCCATTGCAGCGTGCCGATGGGTGCCGTGCGGTCGACGCTGACCTCGGCGAAGTGCGGCGTGCGCCCGACGGTCTCGCGCTCCATCAGGATTTCGATGCGTGTGCCTTCGAGGCGATCGAGGTAGCGGGCGTGCACGGCTTCGCCGGCGGCGCGCAGGCGGGCGGCGCGCTCCTTCACGGCGGCGCGGTCGACCTGCGGCATGCGGGCTGCCGGCGTGCCTTTGCGCGGCGAGAACGGAAAGACGTGCAGATAGGTGAGGCCGCAGCTTTCCACGATGTCGAGCGTGTTGGCGAACATCTCCTCGGTCTCGGTGGGAAAGCCGGCGATGAGGTCCGCGCCGAACACGATGTCGGGACGCAGGCGGCGCGCGGTTTCGCAGAAGCGGATCGCGTCATCGCGCAGGTGGCGGCGCTTCATGCGTTTCAGGATCAGGTCGTCGCCGGCCTGCATGGAGAGATGCAGGTGCGGCATCAGGCGCGGCTCGTTGGCGAGGGCGTCGAGCAGATGCTCGTCGGTCTCCACCTGGTCGATCGAGGAGAGGCGCAGGCGCGGCAGTTCCGGCACGTGCGTCAGGATCTGCTTCACGAGGCGGCCGAGCGACATGCGCCCCGGCAGGTCCGCGCCGTAGGACGTGATGTCGACGCCGGTCAGCACGATCTCGGGATAGCCCGTTTCGACGAGCCTGCGGATCTGATCGACGACGTCGCCGGCGGGCACCGAGCGCGATGGGCCGCGGCCCATCGGAATGATGCAGAAGGTGCAGCGATGGTCGCAGCCGTTCTGCACCTGCACGTAGGCGCGGGCGCGCGTGCCGAAGCCGTCGATCATGTGCAGCGCCGTTTCCTTGACGCTCATGATGTCGTTGACGGCGACGCGTTCGAGATCGTCGGCGGCGAGGGCGCGGAAGGTCTTCGGCTCGAGCTTCTCGGCGTTGCCGACGACGTGGTCGACGCCCTCGATCTCGGCGAAACGCTCGGGCTCGATCTGGGCGGCGCAGCCCGTCACGATGAGGCGCGCGGTCGGGCGCTCGCGGCGCAGGCGGCGGATGGTCTGCTCGGCCTGGCGGACGGCTTCGCCGGTGACGGCGCAGGTGTTCACGATCACGCAGTCGGCGAGCCCGGCGTCGGCGGCATGGCGGCGCATCACCTCGGACTCGTAGGCGTTGAGGCGGCAGCCGAGGGTGACGATCTCAGGTTCGGGCATCGTAATGTTCGGAGGCTCAATCGCTCGACGTTGCGGGGTGATTAGGGCAATCGGCCGCCGCGAACAAGGCAGGGTTGCTCCTTATCATGGAGGCGGGCTTAGAGGGAGCCCGGGCAGGGCCATTTACCGTCGGGGTCTCCACGTCTTAACGGCCTCTGCGACATAGCGGCGGCGGGTCCGCCGCGTCAGGACGGGGCGGCGGAAAAGGCCTCCGGCGCCACCACGCCCTGGTGCTCGATCTCCACGGGGCCTGTCATGAGAATGCGGTTTTCTGCCGTCCATTCTATGACGAGGTCGCCGCCCGGCAGCGTCACGGTGGCCTTGCGGTCGATCAGGCGCTTGCGCATGGCCGAGACGGCGGACGCGCAGGCGGCCGTGCCGCAGGCGCGCGTCAGGCCGGCGCCGCGCTCCCACGTGCGGATCCTGAGGTGCGACCGCGACAGGACGTTGGCGATCGAGACGTTCACGCGCTCCGGAAAGAGCGGGTGGTTTTCGATCATCGGGCCGAAGCGGCCGAGGTCGTAGGTGTCGACGGGTGCGTCGGCCCAGAAGATCACGTGCGGGTTGCCGACGTTCACGACCGAGGGGGAATGCAGGACGGGATTGTCGATCGGGCCGATCTGCAGCTCGATGGCGCGGGTGTCCTGGAAGGGCTCGGACAGCGGGATGTCGGCCCAGCCGAAGCGCGGCTCGCCCATGTCCACCGTGATGGCGGAGATGTCGGCGACGGAAACGGCGATCACGCCGGCCCGCGTCTCGAAGCGCATGCGCGTTTCGCCCGTGCGCGCGCGCTCGAGCCAGCCGATGCAGCGCGTGCCATTGCCGCAGGCGGCCGATTCCGAGCCGTCGGTGTTGAAGATCTGCACGAAGGCGGCCGTGCCGGGCGCGCGCGGCGGCAGCATCACCATCATCTGGTCGAAGCGCGTGCGCGGGTCTTCCGCCAGAGCCCTGATTTCATTGGTCTTTGGGAGTTGTCCGCCGGCGCGCAGGTCGACCGCGAGGATCTCGTTGCCGAGGCCGTTCATCTTGACGAAGGGGAGGGGCGGGCGCGCGCTCATGCGGCGACTATATGGGCGAAGGCCCCGCAAATGACAATTCTCGCGGCGATGGCCCGGCTTTCCTTTCCTTCGAGCCGGCGCGCCCTTCGCCAGAAAATGCCCGAGGGGCCTCGGCGATCGCGGCTGCGACCCTACATAGAGGGGGTCGATCACACCCTGCTAAGAGGATTTCATGAGCCTGCGTCTGAGCCTTACGGCCCCTCTCCTGTTTCTCATGGCGGCCCCCGGCCTCGCCGAGCAGACCAATGCGCCGGAAGCGCCGAAGACCGCCATCAAGCTCGAAACCGTCGCCAAAGGGCTCGAAAATCCGTGGGCGCTCGAATTTCTGCCGGACGGGCGCATGCTCGTGACGGAGAAGCCGGGGAGGCTGCGCCTCGTGGCGAAGGACGGCACGGCCGGCGCGCCGATCAAGGGCGTGCCGAAGGTCGCCGCCGACGGGCAGGGCGGCCTCCTCGACGTCGCGCTCGCCCACGATTACGCGGAGAGCGGCCGCATCTTTCTGTCCTATTCGGAGCCGCGCGAGGGCGGCGAGAACGGCACCAGCGTGGCGCGCGCCAAGCTCGTCGTCGACGGCGATACGGGTACGCTCGAGGATCTCAAGGTGATCTTCCAGCAGCGGCCGGCCTATGCGGGCGACAAGCACTTCGGCTCGCGCATCGTCGTGCTGCCGGACGGCAACCTGTTCGTGACCCTCGGCGAGCGCAGCGACCGCAAGACGCGCGTGCAGGCGCAGGATCCCACGGGCCTGCTCGGCAAGATCGTCTTCATCACGGCGGACGGCGCGCCGGCGGCCGCGAAGCCGGCGCAGGAGGGCTGGGACCCGCTCATCTGGTCCATCGGCCACCGCAACGTGCAAGGCGCGACGCTCGATCCGGCGACGGGCAAGCTCTGGACGCTGGAGCACGGGCCGCAAGGCGGCGATGAGCTCAACCAGCCCGAGGCGGGCAAGAACTACGGATGGCCGATCATCATCTACGGCAAGGAATATGCGGGCGGGCCGGTCGGCGAAGGGATTTCCTCGAAGCCGGGCCTGGAGCAGCCGGTCTACTACTGGAACCCGTCGATCGCGACGTCGTCGCTGCTGCTCTACACGGGCGACCTCTTTCCGGACTGGAAGGGCAACTTCCTGGTCGGCGCGCTCAAGTACATGCAGGTGCAGCGACTCGTCATGAAGGACGGCAAGGTCACGGCGCACGAGGTGCTGGCCGACGACATCGGCGAGCGCGTGCGTGACGTGACACAGGGGCCGGACGGCGCCGTCTATCTCGTGACGGACGACGCCGATGGGCGCATCGTGCGGATGTCGCCGAAGTAGGCGGTTTCGGGCGAGGCCGGTCCGCCGAGACCGGGGACGGCCGGCGTTAGCGCCGGCCGGATTGTCCGGTGCTCCCCGGGCCCTGGCCCGTCGTGTCGGGCGCGGAGCCCGACGCAGCCTTCGGCCGGTCGACGCCGTGAACCTGCACGGTCTCGGTGCGGTCGATCTGGCAGTCTTTGTTGCGGTCCAGAAGCTGGAAGGCGATGTTCGGCTTCTGGGTCATCTCCTCGACGGTGAGCTTTCCATCGCCGTTCACGTCGTAATAGGAGATGTTGGCCACCTCGAAGAGGCGGTCGCCCTTGACGAGCACCTTGTGCTCCTCGACGTCGAGGAAGCCGTCGCCGTTGGTGTCGGCCTCGCGGAAGGCCGTGGTCACGTACTGGACCCATTCGTCGCAACTCACCGACCCGTTCTTGTCGAGATCCCAGGTCTGGGCCGCGCTGATGAAGGTGCGGTCGAAATCGTTGGTGTTCTTGAAGGGATTTCCGCCCGTCGAGCAGCCGCCCGCCAGCAGCGCCGGGCCCATGGCCAAGCTTGCGATCGTGCGAAAGCCGCACCGCTTCAACATCGACGTCTCTCCCCTCGAGCGTGGTGCGAGCGCAGGGCCCGGATCGCACGCTCCCGAATTTTTCGAGCGGTGGCCTCTCCCGACGTGGTGCCGGCGTCCGCTGCGTCAGAAAAATGCTCGTGGCCCCCGCCCGGCCGTCGTCTTGCCCCGTGGTGGGATCAGAACGGCGCCAAATTATGGTTTCGGGGTCTTCCGAGGCAACGTTTCCGGGCCGGCTGCCCACATTTTTACCGGGCAACGGGTGCGATTGGCCGGAGGAGTGGTGCCCGGCGGCCATGCGACCGGAGCGCCGGAAGGCCCGAAATTCGGCCCGCGCGCCGAGAGCGCCATTGACAGCGGGCGGGCGATCGGGGATTTTGCGGCCAAATCCGACGGCCCTGGTCTTCAGAGCCGCCGCCCTGCACATGGTTCGGCCCGACTTCGGGTTCGACGACCGGGAGGCCGGGGGGTGAACATCCGACAGCGCGTTGCGCTCTCGGGTGCTTTCAGCGTTTTGCAAAAGAGGTTCGATGTTTCAATCGCTGTCCGATCGGCTGGGACAAGTTTTCGAGAAGCTCACCAAACGCGGTGCGCTGACCGAGAGCGACGTGAACGAGGCCATGCGGGAGGTGCGCCGCTCGCTCATCGAGGCGGACGTGGCGCTCGACGTGGTGCGCGAGTTCATCGACCGCGTGAAGGCGAAGGCGATCGGCCAGGACGTGCTGCGCTCGGTCACGCCGGGCCAGATGGTCGTCAAGATCGTCAACGACGAGCTGATCCGCACGCTGGGCTCGGACGCCGCGCCGATCGATCTGCATGCCGCCCCGCCCGTCGCGATCCTGATGGCCGGCCTGCAGGGCTCGGGCAAGACGACGACCACGGCCAAGATCGCCTGGCGCCTCAAGAACCGCGACAAGAAAAAAGTGCTGATGGCGTCGCTCGACACGCGCCGTCCCGCCGCGCAGGAGCAGCTCCGCGTGCTCGGCGAGCAGACCGAGGTGGCGACGCTGCCCATCGTCGCCGGGCAGACGCCGTTGCAGATCGCCAAGCGCGCGCTCGAAGCCGCGAAGCTCGGCGGTTACGACGTGGTGCTGCTCGACACGGCGGGCCGCACGACGCTCGACGAGGAGCTGATGGTGGAAGTGGCGGAGGTGAAGGCCGCCACCAACCCGCATGAGATCCTGCTCGTGCTCGACAGCCTCACCGGCCAGGACGCCGTCAACACCGCGAAAGCCTTCGACGGCCGGCTCGGCATCACCGGCACGGTGCTGACGCGTGCCGACGGCGATGGCCGCGGCGGTGCGGCCCTCTCGATGCGCGCCGTGACCGGCAAGCCCATCAAGCTCCTCGGCACGGGCGAGAAGTGGGACGCGCTCGAGGACTTCGATCCGCAGCGCGTCGCCGGCCGCATTCTCGGCATGGGCGACATCGTCGGCCTCGTGGAGAAGGCCGCGCAGTCGATCGACGTCGAGAAGGCCAAGTCCATCGCCCAGAAGATGAAGAAGGGCGACTTCGATCTCGAGGACCTGGCCGAGCAGTTGCGCCAGATGGAGAAGATCGGCGGCATGGGCGGCGTGCTCGGCATGCTGCCGGGCGTGGGCAAGCTCAAGGGCCAGATCAACGAGGCGGGCCTCGAAAAGGACTTGAAGCGCCAGCGCGCGATCATCTCGTCGATGACGCCGAAGGAGCGGCGCGCGCCCAAGGTTCTCGATGCCAAGCGCAAGCGGCGCATCGCGGCCGGCTCCGGCACGCGCGTCGAGGACATCAACAAGCTTTTGAAGCAGCATCGGCAGATGGCCGACATGATGCGCGCCATGGGCAAGAACCGCGGAATGATGGCGCGCATGTTCGGCATGGGAGGCGGCGCGGGCCCCTCCGAAGCCGAGATGGCGGACATGCAGAACGAGCTCGCGAAGCTCGATCCGAAAGCGCTCGCGCAGCTCCCGTCCGATCTCAAGGACGCGCTGCCGAAAGGATTGCCGGGGCTGGGAGGGAGCGGCGTGCCGCGCCTTCCGGGCCTCGGAGGCGGCGGCTTGCCGGGTCTCGGCGGCTCCGCTCCGAAGTTCCCGGGGTTTCCCGGAAAGAAGAAATAGCGACTTACGGGCGGTTCGCCGCCACAAACAGATCATCAGAAAGGACTGACATCGATGGCTGCAAAAATTCGTCTCTCGCGCGGCGGCGCCAAGAAGCGCCCCTACTACTACGTCGTCGTGGCCCACAGCGCCGCGCCGCGTGACGGCCGCTACATCGAGCAGATCGGCACGTTCAACCCGATGCTGCCGAAGGATCATGCCGAGCGCGTGAAGCTCGACCTCGACCGCTGCAAGCATTGGATCTCGGTCGGCGCGCAGCCGACGGATCGCGTCGCGCGCCTGTTCGACGGCGCCGGCCTCTTGAAGCGTGAAGCCCGCAACAACCCCGAGAAATCGAAGCCGAAGAAGAAGGCCCAGGAGCGCGCCGCCGCGAAGGCGAAGGCCGCCGAGGACGCCGCTGCGGCTGCCGCCGGCGGCGACGCGTAAGCGTCTCAACGCGCTGCACTTCGAAGCTCCTGGCCCACCAGCCAGGAGCTTTTTTGTGCAGGGACGGACGAATTGCTGCATTTCGGCATCAGGTCGAGAATCTGTGCGGGGCCACCGGGGCGGGGTGTCGAAGGTCCCGGCGAATTGTCATAGCCTTCTCGTTGCTGACGCGGGGGCGGCAGCGCCGCGTTCTGCGGCAGGCAAGGGGACAGAGGCGGCGGTGGCCGGCGAGCGTGTCCGGCTTCCTGCGTCTCTGTCAGAGACGGGGACGACTTCCATGCCACTGAGAACCAATCTCTCCGAGGCCCAGGCGGCCTGGTGGGATCGGCGCAGCGAGGTGCTCATGCAGGGCACCGAGCTCATGAACGAAAAGCCCGACACCGAGACGTGGACGCACCGCGAGCGCCGGCTCTGGCTTTACGCGATCGCCATCGGCAACCGGATTGACCGCCTCCAGTAACGCACGCGGTTTCCTCGAGCATTTTTTCCGACGGCGTGGACGCCGGCTCGTCGAGATTCGAGCGCGCGCGATCGCGATCCGCTTCCATCGGATCGCACAATGCTCTTGTCGCGAATTTAAGGATGGCGGCCGAAGCCAGCTCCGCATGCTGCAATCCATGGTAGTCTGATGGCCCTGATTGCGCGGTGATGTTGCAATCGAGCGGGGTTGCGAATGGTGCGTGACGGCGTTTACGGGCTGACGATTGCCGCGCCGCAGATGACGGGCGGCGTTCCGTCGGCGGACAAGGTCGAGGCGCTCGCCGTGCTGCGCGCCGGCCGGCTGCTCGGCTCCGACCCGAACGGCGGCGTGTTCACCGGCCGCTACCGCTATGACGCCGCTTGCGGGGAGGCCGTGGTCTCGTTGCGGCTCGCGGTGCCGCCGCACGGCATTCTGCTGACCGGCCTCGAAGCAGGACCCGAGGGCCTGCTCCTCGATCTCTCGGGGCGGTTTGCTTTGCCACAGCCGGTTTCATCGGGCACGGTGGTGGTCGCGGGCGTTCCGGTCTCGGTCGAACTCGAATTCGTCGGACCGCTCGTCGGTTGAACCTCCCGGACTTTCGAACATGGCTGACGATCGAAGCACTCCCTCGGGCGGCGCGGGCCGCCGCGTCCTCCTGGGTCACATCACCGGCGTGCACGGCATCCGCGGGGCGGTGCTCGTGCGCAGCTACACGGCCGAGCCCGAGGGCATCGCCGACTACGGTCCGCTCGAAAGCGAGGACGGCGCGACGTCGTTCGAGATCGACGTCGACGGCGCGACCGCGAAGGGGCTCATCTGCCGGGTGGCGGGGGTGACCGACCGCACGCAGGCGGAACGGCTCAAGGGCACCGCGCTCTACGTGCCGCGCGACCGGCTGCCGCCGGCGGACGAGGGCGAATACTATCATGCCGATCTGGTCGGGCTCTCGGCCGTGACCGAAGGGGGCGAAGCGCTGGGCACGGTCGCGGCGGTTCTCAACTACGGGGCGGGCGACATCCTCGAAGTGCGCCGCGCGGGCGAGAAGCGGACCGATCTCTATCCGATGATCGAGGGCGTCGTCGTCCGCGTGGACGTCGCGGGCGGCACGATCGTGCTCGCGCCGCCGGAAGAGATCGATGCCGGAGACGAGGGCGCCGACGACGCGGATGCGCCTGAGGCGTAACGGTGAGGCGACCGAGCGCTAGAGGCGCTCGGATTTGAAGAGGCGGGGCAGGTCGCCGGTCAGGCCGGCGGCTTCGGCGACGAGGCGCTGCTTCACGCCGGGCAGGCGGTCGACGAGGCCGAGCCCGACGTCGCGGGCGGCGCGCATCAAGAGCGAGTCGTTCGAGAACAATCGGTTCAGGCCGTCGAAGGCAGCGGCGGACGAGAAGGAATCGAACCGGCGCCAGCGCTCGTAGCGGCCGAGCGCTTCGAGATTGCCGGGATCGAGGCCGAGGCGCAGGCTGTCGGCGACAATCTCCGCCAGGGCCGCGACGTCGCGCAGCGCGAGGTTCACGCCCTGGCCGGCGATGGGGTGCACGCCGTGGGCGGCATCGCCGATCACCGCATAGCGCGGGGCCACATAGGCGCGGGCGAGGTGCAGGTCCAGCGGCCAGCTCTGGCGCGGGCCGACGATGCTCAGCGCGCCGAGGCGGCCGCCGACGCGCGTTTCGACCTCGGCCAGGAAGCCGGCGTCGTCGAGCGCCAGGATGCGCGCGGCTTCGGTGGCGTCCTCGGTCCAGGTGAGGCAGGCGCGGTTGTCGGGCAGCGGCAGGATGGCGAACGGACCGGCGGGCAGGAAATGCTGCGTGGCGCGGCCGTTGTGCGGGCGCTCGTGCGCGATGGTCGTGACGATGGCGGTCTGGCCGTACTTCCAGCCGATGGACTTGATGCCCGCCTGCTCGCGCGTCGGCGAGCGGCGGCCTTCCGCGCCGACCAGCAGTGCAGCCGCGATCTCGGAGCCGTCTTTCAGCGTGATGGCGACGGCGCTGCCGGTGTCGCGGAAGCTCGCGATCTCGGAGGGTATGAGGAGCGTTACGCCGGGCTCGCTCGCGGCGGCACGGGCGAGGGCCTGCTCCAGCGCCTGCGCGGGCACGATGACGCTCGCCGGCTCGGCGGTGTCTGCCGTGCCATCCGGGGCCGGCACGTGGTTGTCGTAGGTCAGCAGCACGGGGCGGATGCCGGCTTCGAGGCTCGAGTCCGTGATCTCGATCTCGGTCACGGGCTGGGAGAGCGCCGCGATCTCGGGCCAGACGCCCAGGGCTTCGAGCATGCGGCGCGCGCCGGCCGAGAGGGCGAAGGCCCGCGAGTCCGGCGTGGCGGTCTCGCGGCGCGGCGTGCGGTCGAGGACGGCGATGCGCAGATCCGCGCCGAAGGCCCGGCCGAGCGCGCGCGCGAGCGCGAGACCCGCGAAGCTCGCACCCGAGATCACGATGTCGAAGCGATGCTGGGGTGCGGCGGAAGCGGGCATGGCTCTCTGGTCTGAGTTGCGGCGTCAGGGACTGCGGTGATCCGGGCTGCGGTGGTCTGAACGGGGGTGCGCCGGGGCCGGCGGTGATCTTGACCGTCCGGGCGGGTCAGCCCATCGTTTTCTCCTGGTTTCGTTAGCATCAATATCGGGGTCCGACCATGTCCGGTGACGAAGGTTCGACGTGCCGGGCGCTGGCCGGGCTTCTCGACGTGCTCGATCTGGAGCGGCTGGAGGTCAACCTCTTCCGCGGCATCAGCCCCCAGAACGGGTGGCAGCGGGTCTACGGCGGGCAGGTGCTCGGCCAGGCGCTGGTGGCCGCTGGGCGCACGGTGGAGGACGACCGGCCCGCCCATTCGCTGCACGGCTATTTCCTGCTGGCCGGCGATCCGGCCCATCCCATCCTCTACGAGGTCGAGCGTATCCGCGACGGCGGCAGCTTCTCGACGCGCCGGGTCAAGGCCATCCAGCATGGCCGGGCGATCTTCTCGATGAGCGTGTCGTTCCACAAGGCCGAGGAGGGCTACGAGCATGCGGCGGCCATGCCGGACGTGCCGCCGCCGGAGACGCTGCCCTCCGCCAAGGAGCGTGTGGGCGAGCTCATGGAGACGCTGCCGCCGGCCATGCGCAGCTACTGGCAGCGGGAAAACCCGATCGACCTCAGGCCCGTCGACGTTTCGCGGTATCTCAGCCGCGAGCCGCATGCCCCGGCCCAGCACATCTGGCTCAAGGCCAACGGGGCGCTGCCGGACGATCCGCGGCTGCACCAGTGCGTGCTGGCCTATGCATCCGATTTCACGCTGCTCGACACGGCCCTGATCGCGCACGGCAAGCTGTTGTTCGATGCCGATATTCAGCTCGCGAGCCTCGACCACGCGCTCTGGTTTCACCGCGCGTTCCGGGCGGACGACTGGCTGCTCTACGCCCAGGACAGCCCGATCGCGTCGGGCGCCCGCGGCTTCTGCCGCGGCAGCTTTTTCACGCGCGACGGCCGGCTCGTGGCGTCGACGGCGCAGGAAGGGCTCATCCGCAAACGGCAGACGGCGTACCTGATCAAATAGCCCGCGGATAAGATGCCGGCGCGGGCATGGGCTCAATGCCGGTTGCGGTGGCGCCGCGTTTGCACAAACCATAGGCACTTCAATTCACGTGCCTGGATTTTGTGCGGTCTATCGGCCTGTCCGCGGGCACCCGCGCACGGGTCTTTTTCAAAGTTTCAACGATATCAAACGTCTAACGCAAGGCCCTGCGACTGGCACGCGTTTTGACTCTCCTCGCTCGATTGTTGCCGGCGGCCTGCCGGCAGCATGTCGGAGATCTGTCTCGCGCTGCTCCGCAAAGAGCCAGGGGGGACGAAACTCATGGGGTGCTCTCGATGAAACTGATCACTGCCGTCATCAAACCCTTCAAGCTCGAGGAGGTGCGGTCGAACCTCACCGACATCGGGCTGCAGGGCATGACCGTGACCGAAGTGAAGGGTTACGGCCGCCAGAAAGGCCATACCGAAGTCTACCGCGGCGCCGAGTACGCCGTGAGCTTCCTGCCGAAAATCAAACTCGAAGTCGTCGTCTCTGACGCCTTGGTGAGCAAGGCGGTGGAAGCGATCGTGAAGGCCGCGAAGACCGGCCAGATCGGCGACGGGAAGATCTTCGTCTCGTCGATCGAGCACACGGTGCGCATCCGCACCGGCGAAGCCGACGACGCAGCGCTGTGAGCGTCCGGATCGCATTCAGCTTCAAAAAGCAGGGAGTTCACGAAATGAAGCCAAGCTTGTTTAATCGCGCGACCGGTGTGCTGGGGACCACCGCCGCGTTGCTGTTCACCGCGCTCCCCGCGTGGGCGCAGGACGCCGCGCCGGCAGCCGCGGAAGCGGCCCCGACCCTGGATTCGGGCGACACGGCCTGGATGCTGCTGTCCTCGATCCTCGTGCTCTTGATGGCTATTCCCGGCCTCGCGCTCTTCTACGGCGGCATGGTGCGCAAGAAGAACGTGCTCAACACGTGCATGATGGTGTTCGCGACGTTCTGCACGTTGTCGATCGTCTGGATCCTGCTCGGCTACTCGCTCGCGTTCACGGACGGCGGCGAGCTGCAGCCCTACATCGGGGGCCTCTCGAAGGCGCTGCTGGCGGGAATCACGAAGGAGAGCCTGCAGGGCACCATCCCGGAGTCGCTCTTCGTGTTCTTCCAGATGACGTTCTTCGCGATCACGCCGGCGCTCATCGTGGGCTCGGTCGTCGACCGCATGAAGTTCTCGAGCCTGCTCGTCTTCATGGTTCTCTGGGCGCTGATCGTCTACGTCCCGGTCTGCCACTGGGTGTGGGGCGGCGGCTTCCTCTCGAAGGATGGCGTGCTCGATTTCGCCGGCGGCACCGTCGTGCACATCAACGCCGGCGTGGCGGGCCTCGTCGCCTCGATCATGCTCGGCAAGCGCAAGGGCTACGGCACGGAGAACCTCGCGCCGCATAACCTCGTGCTGACGATGATCGGCACCGCGCTGCTGTGGGCCGGCTGGTACGGCTTCAACGCCGGCTCGGCCGTCGCCGCCAACTCGTCGGCCGCCATGGTCGCCCTGTCGACCCAGGTCGCAACGGCCGCGGCAGCGCTGTCGTGGATGATCGTCGAGTGGATCGTGCATCGCAAGCCGACCATGCTCGGCATCTGCTCGGGCGCCATCGCCGGCCTCGTGGCGATCACGCCGGCTTGCGGCTTCGTCGATCCGCTCGGCGCGCTCGTCATCGGCCTCGCTGCCGGTGTGATCTGCTACATCGCCTCGACGGCGGTGAAGCGCGCGCTCGGATATGACGACAGCCTCGACGTCTTCGGCGTCCACGGCGTGGGCGGCATCGTCGGCGCGGTTCTCACGGGCGTGTTCGCCCGCGAGGCGATCGGCGGCACGGCCGGCGCTCTCGAAGGCAACGTCGGCCAGGTGTGGACGCAGGTGTACGGCATTCTCGCCACGATCGCCTGGTGCGCCATCGCTACCTTCGTCATCCTGCTCGTCATCCGCGTGGTGATGGGACTGCGCGTCTCCGAGCCCGTCGAGATCGAAGGCCTCGACTATGGCCTGCACGGCGAGACGGTCCACTAAACGCCGTCGGCGGGCGCTCGCCGCCTGCCGACACTCGCACACGGCATCGCCCCGGAGCCCTCGCGGCTTCGGGGCTTTGCTTTGCATTCCGACACGGACGGATCCCGGTCGCCTGAAAAATGAGCGAAGGCCGTGAACTGCCCGCTTATTGATCTCGCGGCGCCGCTGGCGAGCCGGGCGGTCTCTCGCTAATCCTCTCGATAGATCAATGCGGTAGCAAAATTTTTAAGTTTGGCACGAGATTTGATTTGTTGCTGCGTGGAGCTTCACTCGCCCGGGTGTGAGGCTCGCAGGGGCGCTCGATGAACTCCTCATGGTCCGCGTTGAAATCCTCGAAGCACGCTTCTGGATGGTCCGGAGCGGCAGGCCGCGCGGATTGGCGACGGCTCGTCGTTCAATGCGGGCGCGACGGCACTCGGGGAATTGCGGCGACGCCATCGAACGCCGCTTCAGGGGCAACACGAGGGAGTTTGGACCTATGACACTCCAATTACTGAAACGCGTTGCGGGCGTCGCGTCCGCGGCCGCGTTCACCCACCTGGTGAGCGCGGGCACGGCGTTCGCCCAGACGGCGCCGACGGTCGACAAGGGCGACGCGGCGTTCATGTTCCTGGCGACGATCATCGTTCTCCTGATGACCGTTCCCGGCCTGGCGCTGTTCTACGGCGGCCTCGTGCGCTCCAAGAACATGCTGTCGATCCTGATGCAGGTGTTCGCGATCACCTGCATGGTGGCCATCATCTGGGTCACGTACGGCTACAGCATGGCCTTCACCAACGGCGGCGCGCTCAACGACTACGTGGGCGGCTTCTCCAAGATGTTCCTGGCGGGCGTCGATGCAACGACGCTGGCTGGCACCTTCACCAACGGCGTCTACATTCCCGAGCTCGCGTTCATCTGCTTCCAGATGACGTTCGCCTGCATCACGCCGGCCCTCATCGTCGGCTCGCTCGCCGAGCGCATGAAATTCTCCGCCGTGCTGCTGTTCGTCGCCCTCTGGGTGACGTTCGTCTATTTCCCGATGGCGCACATGGTCTGGTACTGGGGTGGCCCGGACGTCTTCGCGGAAGCCGCGAAGGCCGGCGAGCCCAAGCTCTCCGAGACGCTGGCTGACGCCGGCCTCCTCTTCAAGTGGGGCGCGATCGACTTCGCCGGCGGCACCGTCGTGCACATCAACGCCGGCATCGCGGGCCTGGTCGGCGCGCTCATGGTCGGCAAGCGCATCGGCTACGGCCGCGAGCAGATGGCGCCGCACTCGCTCACGCTGACGATGGTCGGCGCCGCGCTGCTGTGGTTCGGCTGGTTCGGCTTCAACTGCGGCTCGAACCTCGAAGCCAGCGCGACGGCGTTCGTCGCCATGCTCAACACGTTCGTCTGCACCGCGGCGGCGGGCCTCTCGTGGATGCTCGTCGAATGGGCGGTCAAGGGCCGTCCGTCGCTGCTCGGCCTCGCTTCGGGCGTCGTCGCCGGCCTCGTCGCCGTCACGCCGGCCGCGGGCTTCTCGGGCCCGATGGGCGCGATCGTGCTCGGCCTCGTTGCCGGCGCGGCGTGCTTCTTCGCCTGCACCGCCATCAAGAACCTGCTGCGCTACGACGACAGCCTCGACGTGTTCGGCGTGCACGGCATCGGCGGCATCATCGGCGCCATCGCGACGGGCATCCTCGTCAGCCCGGATCTCGGCGGCTCGGGTCTGGCCGACTACACCTCGAAGCCGGGCGAGCTCGTCGCGGGCTCCTACGACATGATGAGCCAGGTCATTATCCAGGCGAAGGCCGTCGGCTTCACGATCCTGTTCACCGGCATCCTGTCGGCGATCCTCTTCAAGCTCGTCGACATCCTGATCGGTCTGCGTCCCTCGACGGACTACGAGCGCCAGGGTCTCGACCTCGTCGATCACGGCGAGCGTGCGTACAACCACTAACGCGAGCGACTTGGGGCTCGCCGGCGAAGACTGGCGAGCCTCTTCGACATCCATCGTCTCCCGAGCACGCGTCTCCCCTAGACGTGCTCTAAACTGGACCCGGAGCTTCGTGCTCCGGGTTTTTTTCTTTGATTCGCAAGGTTGTATGGGTCGTACGTTTCAGTGCTTGCGTGGACAGGGTCGAATCAGCTACCGGGTACCGAAGTTTTCGGTACCCGGTAGCTGATTAATACGCCGCATTCGGTATTGATATTTTCGGCTTCTGGTTACATATTGGAATTCTATCACTCCCATCGGGTGCGCCCGGTGGATAGGCTGCGGCGAGAGCTGCAGCCTTTTATTTTTGCTATAATGTCCGCATGCGAATCATTGCTTATGTTGATGGCTTCAACCTTTATCATGCCATCGATGACCTCAATCGGCCGGCGCTGAAGTGGCTGGATCTTCGTGCGCTCGCGACGTCGTTGGCGCGAGAAGGCGAAGAAGTTATCGAGGTTAATTACTTTTCGGCTTATGCCACTTGGCGCCCCGTCGCGTACCAGCGGCATATCGAATACGTGAAAGCTCTTGAGCATGTAGGCGTCAATTGCATCATGGGACACTTCAAAAAGAAGGATCGCTCTTGCAGAGCTTGTGGTGCTGCGTGGCACACCCATGAGGAGAAGGAAACCGACGTTCACATCGCAGCGCGCTTGGTCGTCGACGCTTGCGAGAATCGGTATGATCGCGCCATCCTCATCACTGCGGACAGCGATCTGACGCCCGCGCTAGCAATTGTTAAACAGAGGTTCCCGACGAAACAGTTGTTCGTTGCGGCTCCGCCTAATCGGATGGCGGCGGCACGTGGTCTCAACCCGAACTATCAGCTTACGCCCGGTAGGCTAGCCAAATGTCCGCTGCCGGAAACCGCCACGGACGCGCAGACCGGGCGAGTACTATTCAAACGCCCAGCGACCTATGTCTAGCGATTCACTATTTGGCATTCGCGGGTAACTGCAAATCAGACGACGACGAGGCGCGTGCGCGGGCCGATCGCCGCGAGGACTTTCACGAGGTCCGGGTAGGCGAGCGCGACGCAGCCTTCGGTGGGTGGATAGCCGGGCTTGGCGACGTGCAGGAAAATCGCGCTGCCGGCGCCGCGCCGCCGCGGACGGCGATTGTAGTCCAGCACAACGACGACGTCGTAGAGGACATCGGTGCGCCAGAGGTGCTCGGCGCTCGCGGGATAGGGATGACGGACGCGGCAATTGTAGTTGCGGTCGTTTGGTGCGTCGCACCATCCGTCGTCGGGCCGCGTCGGCGACAAGGGCAGCGCGGTCCGCGGCCGGCGATTGAGGTCAGGCCGGAAATAGCCGCGCTCGAGGCGGAACGCCCCGCGCGGGGTGGCGCCATCGCCCTCGCGCTTGCGGCTCGTGATGCCGCCGCGGCCGAGCGCGCACGGCACGACGAGGTTGCCGTACCTCAGGGATCCGCGCGTGCGTTTCGGCGAGAGGCTTCTCACAACGATGTTACGGATGGTGATGGCGGCCCCCATTTTCCTGGCGTCGGGGCTCGGATAAGCCTCGGCGCACGCCACCCTACCTCACGCGCCGAGCAGGTGCTAAGAGGGGCGACCCAGAATCCATCATCGGAGCCTTGGACTATGAGCGCTGCACGCAAGATCCTGCTTGTCGACGACGACGAGGATCTCCGCGGATCCCTGCAGGATCAACTGGCCTTGCACGAGGAGTTCGAGGTTTCCGTGGCCGGAACGGCCGGCAAGGGCATGGAGGCGGCGAAGGCCGGCCATCATGATCTCGTGGTGTTCGACGTGGGGCTGCCCGACATGGACGGGCGCGAAGCCGTGCGCCTTCTGCGCAAGGGCGGCTTCAAGAGCCCGATCATCATGCTCACGGCCAACGACAGTGACGCAGATCAGATCCTGGGGCTCGATGCGGGCGCCAACGACTACGTGACGAAGCCGTTCAAGTTCGCCGTGCTCCTGGCCCGCATCCGCGCGCAGTTGCGCCAGCACGAGCAGAGCGAGGACGCCGTCTTCACGATCGGGCCCTATACGTTCAAGCCGGCGGGCAAGCTGCTGCTCGACGAGCGCGGGTCGAAGATCCGTCTCACGGAGAAGGAAACGGCGATCCTCAAGTACCTCTACCGCACGGGCGACAAGGTCGTTTCGCGCGAGACGCTGCTGCACGAGGTGTGGGGCTACAACGCCGGCGTCACCACGCACACGCTCGAAACCCACATCTACCGGCTGCGCCAGAAAATCGAAAAAGATCCGTCGAATGCCGAGATCCTGGTGACGGAGACGGGTGGTTACAAACTGTCGTCTTGAACAGGTTTTCCCGCGCTCCTCCACAGCGCTGTCCCGGGTGCTGGACCCCTGCCCCCGAATCACCCGAACTTTTCTGCCTGCCGAGGGCAAGAGAGGAACGGCGTGCGGCCTGACCTTTCGCGTTCGCCCCGGCGCGACGGCATCGCGTAGGGCATGCCGGAAGTTTCAGTTGCGGGGATTTTTGTCATGGCGATCGATGCGTTCGTGCAGCCACTTCTCAAAGTGGCGTTGTTCCAGGGATTGAAGCCGCTCCAGATTACCGAGATCGCGCGGCGCGCGGACCGGATCGTGTACAAGCCGGGCGACGTGATCGTCGCGGCGCATGCCGAGGGTGACGCGGCGGTGCTGCTCATCTCGGGCGAAGCCGTCCGCACGGAAGGGCCGGGCCTTTCCGGCGACAGCGAGGCGGTGCCTGTCGGCGCGCTCATATCCGAAATGACGATGCTGATCGAGACCGAGTCGTCCTCGACCATCGTCGCGAAGACGCCGGTCCGGGCGCTGCGCATCACGCGCGCCGAGATGCTGGCGCACATGGCCGACGATCCGACGCTGGCCGACCATTTCATCGACAAGATCTCGGGACGTCTTTCGGCGTTCGTCGAGGATCTGCGCGCGATCGACCGCACGCTCGCGGGCGCGGAAGAGGCGTTCGATGCCATCGTGCCGCCGTCGAGCGCGGCGTCCGCTGCGGCCGCTCAGTCGCAGCCGGCCGCGATGCACTGACGGCGCGCGGTTGTGTGCGCTTACGCCTCCGCGGCTACAGCCGCGGCGGCGCGTTTCTCGGCGAGCTTTTCGATCAGTGCCTCGTAGGGGGTTGCGTCCGTCTCTGCGAGGCGGGCCTGGCTGCCCAGCCACTCGGCGGCGCGCAGGAGATCGTCCAGCGTGAGGTCGCCGTTTATCCCGATGGCGTCCTGCATGCCCTTGGCGCTGTCGAACATCCGCCATGCGGCGTCAACCATCGCTCGGTCCGCCTCCGGCACGTGGCCGCCGTTGTCGTCGACGACCATGTAGATGCCGCCCGCCTGGATGAGATTGTAGCCCGTCAGGTCCCGATAGAGCTGAAGCTCGCCTTGCGAATAGGGAGTCTGAATGGCGGTCGGGTCGGGCCAGACGTAGCCGTTCTGCTCGACGATCAGATGCCGCGCCAGGGACTGATAGTGATCGAGCGGACCCGTCGTGCCGGTGAACGCATAGGTGCCGTCGTCCTGCACGACCACGGTCTGGCGGACGCTGGGCTTGGCGAGCAGGTTCTGGAAGAGCGTGTTGTTGCGGTCCGCATAGTCCGAGAACTGTCCGCCGCTCTGGGGCGTGGACGACGGGCGCACATAGGCTGCGAGGCGGGTGAAGGCGAGCATGGGCACCTCTCGGCGTGAGACACGATGGCCTGCTCGCGGACCACCGGTCGCAAGAAAGCCCCGGCCTACTCTGAGGCGCGGGGCTTTTCCGAGGATGACGTCGCGGGAAGCTAAGCGCGGCGCGGCGTGCTCAGCGGACGCGGCGCGGATTCATGTAGAGGTCGGCTTCCTGGCGATCGAGCTCCGGCTTGATCTTGCCGGCGCGGACGCCCTTGTAGAGACGCTTCATGTGGCGGCGGCAGTCGCCGTTGAAGATCATCATGGCGCCGAACAGCTTCATCACCGTCATCAGGCGTTTGTCGGCGCCGGAGCGGATCTGGCCCTTCCACTTGCCGCCGATGGAGAACACCTTGCCGTCGAGGTAGCCGACGGTCTCGCCGTTCTGGTCGATCAGCGCATAGTCGCCGCCGAGATTGATGAAGGCGCGCTTCAGCCGGTAGAACTCGGGCTTGCCCTTGCTGTCGATGATGAAGAACGAGAAGTGCTCGGGCATCAGCGGCCACTTGTTGGCCGAGCGCTCGAGATAGATGATGTAATTGTCGTCGTCGGTGTTGATCGAGTAGGTCATCACCGGCATGCCGCGCGCGCCGATCGTCTGCTGCAGCGAGCGGCCGACCATCAGGTCCATCGTGGCGCGCCAGCCGAGGCTCGGCGTGAACAGCTTGAAGACGAGGCGGCGATCCATGCCCGTCGCCTTCTTCCAGATCTCCTCGCGATAGCCGAAGAGGCCGGTGCGCTCGCCGTTCTCGATGATCTCGCCGAAGATGTCCATGTCGGACGTGAACTGGCGCGACTTCGCGCGGTTGCGCGTGCGCTTGTAGATGCCGAACTCGGTGAAGTTGAAGTCGGTGATCCAGATGTCGACGAGGAAGCGGTCCCATCCGTCGGACGCGCGCTTCGGCGCCTTCTTGCCTTTGGCCGTGGTGGTATTTGCCGGCGCTTTCGCCGCGGCCTGGCTCTTCGCCTCGGCTGCGGCTTCCTTCAGAACTTCGGCGCGCGCATCACGCGCGGCGTCGGCCGCGGCAGCATCGGCGCGGGCATCGACGACCTTCAAGGCGGTTGCGTTCATGCCGGGTCTCCCTTGCATTGATGGGCACGGAATCCTGCAGCCGGACGATTGGTTCCGTGCCACGGCGTCGGGGATCGCGTGCGAATCACCGTGGAAAAAGGCTAGCACCGGGGGACTCGCGGCGTGCGGCGGGCACCGGCGCGGGGGCATGAAAAGCTGTGGGTAGATCCGGATCTGCGGACGGCGGAGCCTTTCAGCGCGCGCCGAAAATCGCGGAGCCGACGCGCACGTGGGTCGCGCCGAACTGCACGGCGGTCTCGAAATCGCTGCTCATGCCCATGCTGAGCTCGGGCAGGGCGAGGTCGCCCGCGAGCTTGGCCAGAAACGCGAAGTGGACGGCCGGCTCCTCCTCGACGGGGGGAATGCACATGAGGCCCGCGATCTCGAGGCCGAGATCGTCGCGGCAGTGCTTCAGAAACGCTTCCGTCTCGGCGGGCGCGATGCCGGCCTTCTGCGGCTCCTCGCCGGTGTTGACCTCGATGAAGAGCTTCAGGCGCTTGCCCTGGCGGGCCTGCTCCTCGGCGATGGCGCGGGCGATCTTCGGCCGGTCGACGGTGTGAATGGCGTCGAACAGCTCGACGGCTTCGCGCGTCTTGTTCGACTGCAGCGGGCCGATGAGGTGCAGCGTGAGGCCGGGATAGGCCGCGCGCAGCTCGGGCCATTTGGCCTTGGCCTCCTGGACGCGGTTCTCGCCGAAGTGGCGCTGGCCGGCGTCGAGCACCGGGCGGATCGCGTCCGCGCCGAAGGTCTTCGAGACGGCGATGAGGTGCACGCGCGCGGGGTCGCGGCCGGTTTCGCGCGCGGCGGCGGCGATGCGGGCCTGGACGTCGGCAAGGGCTGCGGTGGATGGGGACGATGCGGGGTCGATCATGGCCCGGGTTTAGCCGATATGGGCACGGCGTGACCATGAGGCATGGGATATGCGCAAAAAATCACAGAATTTGCGCGCATCTGCCCAACATGGGTAGCGGTTACTCCTGTCGCAGAAATATGGGTAAAATAAATATATATTTACCCAAATACAGCCTCATGTGGGTAACGATGACCCCTGTCTGGAATTTGTGGGTAGAATATGCCAAAAAATACCCATGATTATGCCGTTCGATCCCCATCAGCCTTATAACGCCTTACCCGGACTCCCACCCGGCGTGGATCTCGAGACCAAGCCGATCCTCAAGGCCTGCGTTCGTGCTCAAGCCAAGCTTGCGGCGCTCAAGGAAGCGGCCGCCCTGATCCCCAATCAGGATGTTCTGATCAACTCGATCCCGCTTCGGGAGGCCAAGGACAGCTCGGCCATCGAGAACATCGTCACCACGAACGACAAGCTCTTTCGCTTTGCCAACGCCGACACCAATCAAGCCGATTTCGCGACCAAGGAGACGCTGCGTTACCGCACGGCGCTCCTCAAGGGATACGAGAGCCTGAAAGGCGGACGGCCGTTGACGACCAAAACGGCCGTCGAGGTTTGCCGCGCGATCAAGGACGTCGATCTCGATATTCGCCGTACGTCCGGCACTAACCTCAAAAATCAAAGCGGACGAGTGATTTACACGCCGCCCGAGGGTGAGGATGTGCTGCGCGACAAGATGACGGACTGGGAGCGGTTCATCCACGACGACTCCGATCTCGATCCCCTGATCAAGATGGCGATCGTGCACTATCAATTCGAAGCGATCCATCCATTTCCCGACGGAAACGGACGAACGGGGCGCGTGCTGAACATCCTCTTTCTGATCGAGAAAGGGCTTCTCGATCTGCCGATCCTCTATCTCAGCCGGTTCATCAACGATCGCCGCGGCGACTATTACAAGCTTCTGCTCGAGGTGACGACCGAGCAGGCGTGGGAGCCTTGGATCCTTTACATGTTGGCCGCCGTCGAGGAGATGGCGACTTGGACACGAGGCAAGATCTGGGCGATCAAGACCCTGATGGCGGACTCGGTTCGCTACGTGCAAACAGCATTGCCGAAGATCTACAAGCGTGAACTCGTTGAGCTTCTGTTCGTCCAGCCTTACGTGCGGATCGATGATCTTGTGCAGGCTGGGCTCGGCACCCGCAAAACAGCGTCGCTTCACCTCAACCAGCTGATCGCGGCCGGAGTTCTGCGGGCGGAGAAGGACGGCCGGGACAAGCTGTTCATCAACACCCGGTTTTTCGATTTGCTGATGAACGACAGCAACGCCTTCGCGCCGTTTCCGGAAACGGCGGCCGCCAAGTAGCAGGGCCGGGGCCGGCAATCCCCGCGCTCGGGCGGCGGCGTGCTGCCTTGACCGAACCGCCCCTTTCAGGCTGAGTACGCGGCCAAATCCTTAACGCTCACGAGCATGAAAGCCCCCATGGCGACCGAACGATACAACGCGCCCGCGCGCGAGAAGCACTGGCAGAAGGTCTGGGAGGAGGGCGAGATCTTCCGCGCTTCGGACGATCGCGACCGGCCCAAGTGCTATGTGCTTGAAATGTTTCCCTATCCGTCGGGGCGCATCCACATGGGGCACGTGCGCAACTACGCCATGGGCGACGTGTTCGCGCGCTTCAAGCGGGCCCGCGGTTTCAACGTGCTGCATCCGATGGGATGGGACGCGTTCGGCATGCCGGCCGAGAACGCCGCCATCGAGCGCAAGACGCACCCCGCCACGTGGACCTATGCCAACATCGACACGATGAAGGGGCAGCTCCGCTCGATGGGGCTGTCGCTCGACTGGAGCCGGGAGCTGGCGACCTGCAACCCGGACTACTATGCGCAGCAGCAGCGGCTGTTCCTCGATCTCCTCAAGACGGGGCTCGCCTACCGCAAAAGCTCGAAGGTCAACTGGGATCCGGTGGACCACACGGTGCTCGCCAACGAGCAGGTGATCGACGGGCGCGGCTGGCGCTCGGGCGCGCTGGTCGAGCAGCGCGAGCTGACGCAGTGGTTCTTCAAGATCACGCAGTATTCCGAGGAGCTGCTCGAAGCGCTCGGCACGCTCGACAAGTGGCCGGAGAAGGTGCGCCTGATGCAGGCGAACTGGATCGGCCGCTCGGAAGGCATGCTCCTGCGCTGGGCGCTCGATCCGGCGACGGCGCCGGCAGGCCATAAGGAGCTCGAGATCTATACGACGCGGCCCGACACGCTGTTCGGCGCCTCGTTCATGGCGATCGCGCCCGATCATCCGCTGGCCAAGGCGGCCGCCGAGACGAACGCCGCGCTCGCGGCCTTCTCAGACGAGTGCCGGCGCATGGGCACGTCCGTCGCCGATCTCGAGTCGGCCGAGAAGCGCGGCTTCGATACGGGCATTCGCGCCGTGCATCCGTTCGACAAGAGCTGGACGGTGCCGGTCTATGTCGCGAACTTCATTCTGATGGACTACGGCACGGGCGCCATCTTCGGCTGCCCCTCCGGCGACCAGCGCGACCTCGATTTCGCGCGCGCCTACGGACTGCCGGTGATCCCCGTCATCCTGCCGCCGGGCGCCGACGCGGACG